>CAYONE010000027.1:0-45993 GCA_964405245.1 uncultured Paludibacter sp. | reverse complement strand
TAAACCATCGAAAATTGATTTGTTATTGATTAAAATATCTGTTATTTGTACATTATTATCAATAACTTTTTTGCTGGTTGATGTGCAGTTTTCCGGATTTATCATTGTAATTCCACAATTACCTCCTATCAGCAGTTTTCCCGATGAATGCAATAAAGCTGTACTTCTGAAAAAAGTGTTGTTTTCAATACCATCAGCGGCATTGAAATAATTCGCTATATGCGTATCCTTATTATACCAGATTATATTGGTATTGGTAATGAGCCAGATATTATTGAAAGTATCTTCTTTAATATCAACTATGGAGTTTTCGGTAATACCATATTTACTGCTGATTTCAAGAACATCATGATTGTCGGGAGAAATTTTAAACAGAAAACCTTCATTAGTTCCGGCATAAATTGCTCCTGTTTGGCTCGATAATAATGATTGAATATTATCACACTCATATTCTTTCAAACTTAGATTTATCTTTTTAAAATTGAATGCTCCTGTTTTATCGACATCCATAAACTGCAGTCCGAAATGTAAAGTACCAAACCACATACCGCCATTCTTATCCCTGGTAATTGAGGTAATTTCGTTGAAATCAGTTTTAATCTTTTCTGAATTTTGTCCCTGCCTTTTCAGATAAAGTCCGTTCCTTGTACCAAACCAAACATTCTTTTCGGAGTCTTCAAACATAATATTTATGGAGTTTTCCTTAGACTTAGGCAGTACGCTGAGATGAAAATTTGAAGTGTATTCAAGCCTGTTATTATTTCCAATCTTCATAACATGTACATTGTCCTGACCAAGATGCGATATCCAGATTTCTTTTTTATGCTTCAGGTATATCATTTCGCCAACAGTATTCAGTTTGTTGAAGAAATCGTTGTTTGTTTTCGATAAAGTGCCGGTTTTCAAATTATACCAGAATGGTCCAGCTCTGTCAACCGATATGAGTAACATTTCCGGGCTGATTTCACAGATTTTTGTTACATGTGGCGGAACAGAAATACTATTGTCATTAATCATAGAGTAATTGCTCACAACTCCTTTGTCGAAGTCCATTCTGTAAATACCTTCAGCAACGGAAGCTAACCATAAGTTTCCATGGTTATCCAGGGAAATCTCACTGAAAGTTCTGTTTAATTTTCCGGGGAAAAATTGTTCAGAACTCAGAACGGTAAGGCTTCCGTCTTTGTTCTTTCGGGCAGCAACCAATCCATCGTATGTTACAAGCCAAATCAGGTTTAATTTTGTATCCTGAACTATATCAAATACAATTTTGTAAATATCGGCTGTTGACTGGTCTGAAATCACAAATTGTTTAAATGTGATTTTCGCATCTTCATTTTCCTGCACATAATATACTCCATTGTCCCATGTTGCGAGCCATATTAAACCATCATTATCTTCATAAACTTTTACTGTATTATCCGAATAGCCTACCTGGGGTAGAAAATCAATTCTGTTTCTGTCTTCGGAAATTAAACTCATGCCTTCCTTCCACGAAGTTACCCAAATACGGCCGCGGGAATCTTCGTAAAGACTTAAAACGGTGTTGGTTCTAAGCTTCAGGGTACTGTTTGAATTGGCGTAAAAATGTTCAAACTCGAGTGTTTCGGGATTCATTTTTACAATTCCGTTAGAATGTGTGCCTACCCATAGCAGACCTTCTGAGTCGTATATAACGGAATTAATTCTCTGGCTTTTAAGTGGAGCAATATTAATTGCTTCAATCCGGAATTTGCCCGGTTCAAGAAACATCAGACCTTCAGAGGTTGCAATCCAGATTCTTTCTGATTTATCAGCAACTATATCCCGAATTTCATTGGCAGTCATTTTGCCGGGAGTTAACGAACTCGTCCGGAAAGTTTTAATTTCGTGCCCATCATATCGCATTAAACCATCGGATGTGCCAATCCAGATATAACCCATTTTATCGTTGTAAATGGTATTAACTGATTTTGACATCAACTGAGAATTCAGATTGAAAAGCTCAAACTGATATGTGTTTAATACGCTGGAATTAACTGCATTCAGTATTGCCAGGTTGCACAGTATGACAAGGAATATTCGCGGGAGTTTCATAACTTTAGTATTCTGCCGGCTTTCACCAACCTGTTTCCGGATATTAAAACAACACTGTAAACACCTGATTGCAATGAAGATATATCTACAGGAAAGTTTTGAGACTGATTTTCATTAATAAGACCTTTATCGACAATCATACATTGCCTGCCTGTAACATCAACAACAGATATCTGAACAGGCAATGTTTCACTCAGGGAGAAAGCAATATTCAAAACTGATTTGCAATAATTAGGGAAGATTCTGAAATCCGTAATAATATCTTTCAACGCTTGAATTCCTGTAGTTTTTATTGTCGGACGTACGATATATTGCACAACCGAGTACTTTGTGAGGGTATCAGTTATGTTCACACTATTCGTGGGCATTGTATATGTTTTTACTATTTTAGCATATTCATTCAAACTTTTGTTTGCGTAAATCCATCCGGTTTTGAAGTCATGATAATGATTTCCGTTTACGCTGTCGATTAAATACTTTTCAACGCTGTATTCCATATTGTCAGGCAACACAGGAAGGCTTGAGCAAATAGTTTTAAACTCTACAGGCTTATTCTGAAAGTTCCACAGTATGATAGCTAATTTTGATGAATCCATGTCAACCGTTACGAATCCATAAGTATTTCTGTCGGTTCCAGCTCCTGACACAAAAGAAGTTAACATCTTATTATGTAGTCTGTTGTAAAACCAAAAGGTATTTGCAGCCGATTTACGATGATAACTGTCCCAGGTAAATATTCCCATATCGCCGGTATAAAGACGGCTTTTATCTGTATCGGCAAAATTGAAATAGTATATTTTTTTTACATTTGGATACTGATATGCCAAAAACATTTTTTTAGCGAGGTAACAGGCATTCAGGTTAGTGTCGAAGGAGTTACCCGGGCCTGATTTTCCAAAATTTCCCTGACCGGGTGCAGTTCCCCAATGATTATTCCATTCGGTAATGTATAAATCAGGAATGGTTAAACCACGGGTTTTAAATTCATTTTCGATGGTTGGCACATAATGCCATGAGTCATTTCCGTATTGATGAAAAGAAAAGAAATCCATGTCCGGTTTCGCGTTATCAGCTTTATAATTGTCGAGGAATGATCTGATGTAACCAATCCAATCCAGACCGACGGCTCCAAAACCACCAACTCTGGCAGTAGCATCCACTGACTTAACAGCGCTGGCAAAAACCTTGTACATCTGGTAGGTCTGCTGTGGCGTAAGCTTTGTGAAACCTTCGGGTTCATTGTGCGACTCCCATGCTAATCCGGTATATCCCATATCTTTATAATACTTTACAAAAGCGCTTATTACCTCAGCATATTCATTGTAATTGTTGGGCGGAAACGAATCTTTGCCAAGTGGCGTTGCCATATAAGTCATACACATCAATGGTTTTATGCCTTTTTGCAGCATAGGAACAAGGGTTTTATCAAGATTTGTGAAGTTGTAAACCAATTTCCCTGATGTGTTACGTGTTACAACATTGTAAAAACGGTTACTTAAAAGCCAGTCCACTCTGAACTCATCAATGCCGATTTCATTCAGTTTATTGTAGAATTTTGGCATCCATGTCAAATCTCCACTGATTCCATGTCCGCCACGGGCTACATTCAAAACCTTTTTCTTGTCGAATGTAGTAGTAGCGCTGTTGTATGTGGTATAGAGTATATACTTCGACAAATCCTGAGTCTGAGCCGGAATAAACCTGAATAACAATACCAAAAGGATGATTAACTTATTCATGTGATAATTTTTAGAGTTTTATTGATTGTTTTCCTGATTTTAAACTGATTGATTTTCCTTTCCAGTGAAAGAATCCTTTCAGATTTTCAGGCAGGGTTATTATAGCCCTTACTTTCCCACGTTTTGAAAAGTACATTTCGCAATCAATCATACCGAATTTATGTGGTATTTTGCACTTTATTTCATTCAGGTTTCCCGGGTCAGGACTGATAATAACTTCATTAAAACCGGCATTAGCAGGACGAATTCCGGCAATGTAAGCTGCCAAAACTGTCAGTCCGCCACCACTCCACGAATGATTTACAGTGCCACCTCCAAAGCCCTCACTTCCAATGCCCCAACCTTCAAACAGGGTTGTGAAATACGGATTTTCTACCATCGGCCAGAATCTTTTCTTATGTCGTTGCAAAGCTTCCAATGTGTATCCCATTTTTATCATTGCTTCGAACACGTATTTTTCCATATACGGACTGGCATGTTCTTCTGCAGCGAATATTTTCATTAGTTTTTCGTACTTCTCTTTTTCCACAAAGCCGCACAATACTGCAAGAGCCTGAACCCTGTCGTCGGTTTTTCCACGATATGCCGGATCACGATACGACAAACCATTCCAGAATTTATCGTTGAATACTTTCTTCAATTCCTCCATTTGCGCCGACATTACTTCTGAATCCTTTTCTTTGCCTAATTCAAGAGCAATATTATTCATGCCTTTCAATGCCAGATAATACCAGAAATTGTAAATCAACTTCATGTCTTTGTGTTCACCCCAGTCGCCCCAGTTCCATTCTCCTTTCCTAATTCTGATTGTTCCATCAGTTTCTCTTTCCCAAAGAGCCAGGTATTTCAGGGCAGCATCATAATGCCTGCTGATTAATTCTATATCGCCACTGTACAGATAGTAATTCCAAAGGCCGTAATACCCGATGGTTGCTATGCTTTGGTCGGGAAGTTCCGAATTCCAGTTCCCTGCAGGACTTGGAGAAAAAAGAACTCCATCTTTTCTTTGCCAGTTAAAAAACTCATCAAGCCATTTTGTGGTCATTTTTGATGAAGATGGTGATAAACAATAAAATGCCTGAGCCGACTGAGTAACTGCATCGCCTGTCCACTGCGCACGTTCTCTGTCGGGACAGTCCACATAATGATCTCGCATGTTTAGATAGAGGGTTCTGGTTGATTTTTCCCACAACTTATTGAAAAATGGATCGGAACAGTTAAACCAACCTGAAATGTCAGCATCGTAACCCGATTCTCTGTATTTAATTTCCTCTAAGGTTATTCCTTTTGGAACGACCAAAATAAGCTGATGCCCGTTGAACCAAACTGGATTTTCGTATTCCTGTAAACCTTTTGTGGTTATGTAACCAGCTCTGAGAATAGATGCACCACCATTGTATTTCAAATAGTTATCCGTTAAAATCTGGATTATCTTTCCTGATTCATTCGTGTTGATTTTAAAATAAGGCGTGAATTGTGCATTATAAGGCAGTTTACAGGTTATAGTATCGAATTCGCTGTTTTTTTCAGATATATTAATCGATACAAAAGGTTTTAATTCCGAAAATCTAAACAAAGGAATAGTCCGTCCGTAGCATTCGTTCCACGGAGCATCACCATATACTCCAATTACATAAGCGTCATGAAATCTGTTATCAGGATACCTGGCAATATTAAATCCATTCAATGATTTGTCTGCATTGTACAGAATGTTTGATTCTGAAAGTCTGAAGTTAGGGAGGGGAGCTTCACAGGTACCAAAAGCATTCAGTACCATGCTTTTCCATGAATTATCGCTCAAAATATTAAATTTCGTTGTTTGACAATCGAACAGCAGACCTGCTTTTCCACTGCTGTTGTGCGAGAATCCCTGTTTGCCAAAATACCAAAGTACAATATCAATCACATTATTACCTTTTTTTAAATAAGGCTTCAAATTCACTTCGTCGTAATAGGTATCTTTGGGATTGGGTCCTCTTTTTAGCCCACCTTCGAAAACTACCAGCTTGTTGTTTATCCACAACCAGTATTTTGAATCAACAGCAATTTTTGCAATTGCGTTTTCCGGAACAGAATCGATACTAATGTGCTTTCTGAACCCGAACCATGAATTTACCTGACTTTGGGAATAAGGCGAGCTGATCCATTTTGCATTCCAGTTATAAGCAAGTATTGATGTGGAAAAACATATTGAAAATAATATGGTCAGTAAAAGTGTTTTCATGAATAGATACATTTATTGTATGGTGCAAATTTACCTCCGATATTACGATACCGGGTATAAATTCTGCTCAAATTCTTCTCTTTTGAAATATAACTGAATTTCAGGTTTTGTACATTCGCAACCTGCCGAATAGAGTTAACAACAGAACTGTTATTGCGTTAAATTTTAATGCTATAAAAAGCTGAAATTCTTGGCAAAGGTTCAATTTATTAAAAATACTTTTCGCATAAACAATGGTAATGTAAAAACCACATCATTTCCAATACATAAAAAAAAACTGCCTTATCCTTTTTCCCTGCTACGATAATCACTTGGTGAAACTCCCATTACCTTGCTGAATAATCTGCTGAAATAGAATGAGTCATCAAACCCGATCAACATGCTTATCTGGTTAATTTTCATATCGCTGAAGTCGAGGTGGTGGCACGCTTCCTGAATTTTAAGATGCGAGAAGTAGTTTAAAGGGGAAAATCCCGTTTTTTTCTGAAACATGGAAGATAGATGAGATGAAGAGATTCCGAGATAATCGGAAATATCTTTTAAGGTAAGTCTTTTGCGTATATTTTCACGCATAAAATGAATTGCTTCATCAGCAATGTCCTTCTGCTGATTGAGGCATTGGATACAATTTCGATATGATGTAAGTGATTTGATGGAGCCAAAAAAATGAAACAAAGCAGTTGTGCTGTACTCCAGATTACTTTTGCTGTAGCCATTTCGAAGTGTTGAGAAAATTTCTTCGAATAATTTAAACCGATCTTCAATCCGTGAATCATGTTCGGGAGAAATTAGCACTGGTTTATTAAAATCTTCAGCAAAATACGGAGCCATCTGTCCATCGAAATGAATCCAATATATAGTCCATGGATGCTTGCTGTTACTGCCATAGGCATGGGCCTTATTTTTGGGGAGAATAAACACCTGATTGGCGCTGACTTTATATGTTTGAGATTCAATTTCGTACCAGCCTTCACCTTCAATACAATAGATAAGTATAAATTGCATTGCATCAACACTTCCCCGCTTCCGGTAGTGAAAATGAGCCTTCGGATAAAAGCCTATATCGGTAATATGCAACAACAAACCTAACTCGGTTGTACAATAATCGTTGATTACAGGAGTGGGTAGAATAACTGCTCTTTCCCCCGCGAAGCCGCTTTTTATCTTTGCCATAATAATCAGAAGTGATTTCGGCATCAAAAATAAGAGATTTATGTTGATATTTAATAAAAGTGTAAGATAATCCATGTAGATTATATTTATTTCTATTAATTTCAAACAAAAAACCTGTTTACTTTGCATTATCTAATATATTTGTAAAGGTAATTTCTCTCTTCTTTATATTCCTAAATAAGCAAACGTTTATTTTAGTACTGATTAAAAAAAATCTAAATCATTCAGTTTTTTATCATGAAAAAATTCAACAAATCCTACATTCTCGGCATTTCTTTGGTTTCAGCTATGGGTGGTCTTCTTTTTGGCTACGACTGGGTAGTAATTGGGGGCGCGAAACCATTTTACGAACGTTTTTTCGATATTGCCGGATTGCCTGCACTGCAAGCATGGGCAATGAGCTCGGCGCTTATTGGCTGTATCATCGGGGCAGTATCATCGGGATTAATTTCAGACAAATATGGACGTAAAAAGCCTCTGCTGTTGGCGGCAGCATTATTTACCATTTCAGCATTAGGTACAGGTTTAGTGTCGCACTTCAATCTTTTTATTTTTTACCGAATGCTTGGAGGTGTTGGAATCGGACTGGCATCAGCCCTTTCGCCCATGTATATTGCCGAAGTGGCACCTGCCAAAATGCGGGGTGGTTTTGTATCGCTCAACCAGTTTACAATCGTAATCGGAATTCTGGCTGCACAAATCATAAATATGCTCATTGCCGAAGATGTTCCTTTAGGTGCAAGTGACGACTTTATCCGCGCATCGTGGAACGGGCAAACGGGTTGGCGCTGGATGTTTTTAGCCGAAGTTATTCCTGCTTTTTCTTTTTTCGTGTTGGTGTTTCTTGTTCCTGAAAGTCCGCGCTGGTTAATAAAATCGGGTAAAAAGGAAAAAGCATTACCTACCCTTGTGAAAATTGGCGGAGAAACCTATGCACACAACGAAATGGCTGAAATAGAAGCTACATTAAAAGACACATCCAATAATGTTAATCTAAAACAATTGCTAAAACCAAAATTCCGTGCAGTTCTGGTTGTAGGCGTTTTTCTGGCTGTTTTCCAACAATGGTGTGGCATCAATACAGTTTTTAATTATGCTGATGAGATATTTACAGCAGCCGGCTATGGTGTTAGCGATATGCTTTTTAATATCGTAATAACAGGAACAGTAAATCTTGTATTTACGCTTGTAGCCATGTTTACAGTAGATAAATGGGGACGAAAGAAGTTGATGTTGTTCGGGGCTATCGGACTTGGAATTACATATTTATTGTTGGGAAGTGCATTTTATTTCGAATTACAAGGAATTGCAGTGTTGTCACTTGTGGTTATTGCCATAGCCATTTATGCCATGTCGCTGGCACCCATCACCTGGGTTATTTTATCCGAAATTTTTCCAAACCGGATACGTGGAGCTGCCATGGCTTTGGCAACATTTGCGTTATGGACTGCTTGTTTTGTGCTCACTTATACATTTCCTTTGCTTAATGCCGCCCTGGGCGCATCAGGAACATTCTGGGTTTATGCAGTGATTTGTTTTGCAGGTTTCGTTTTCATTATTCTGAAACTTCCCGAAACGAAAGGTAAATCGTTGGAAGAAATTGAAAAAGAGTTAGTTAAATAATTGATGATTATTAGTTGATATTTTATATAATAAAAATGGAAAAGATTACGGAGTATTTGATTAAAAGTACTGTTGAAAACAGTGAAGTAAAAGTGTGGAACGAAGCAATAGCATTACCCACTTATGAAATTGGTCAACCTGAAAAAAATCCGATATTTTTGGAGAAACGTGTTTATCAGGGAAGTAGTGGCGCTGTTTATCCTTATCCAGTAATTGAAAAAATTTCCAATGAAAAAGCTGACAAAATATACAATGCTGTTTTCCTTGAAAATGAGTATGTTAAAATAATGATTCTGCCTGAATTAGGCGGTCGTGTACACATGGCTTACGATAAAATTAAGCAGCGCCATTTTATTTATTATAATCAGGTAATTAAGCCGGCATTGGTAGGATTAATTGGTCCCTGGATTTCAGGTGGTATTGAGTTTAACTGGCCGCAGCATCATCGTCCGAGTACTTTTTTACCCGTAGATCATACAATTGAGTATAACGCCGATGGCAGCGTAACAGTTTGGGTAAGCGAAAACGAAAAAATGTTTCACCAAAAAGGCATGGCTGGCTTTACATTGTATCCCGGAAAAGCTTATCTTGAAATAAAAGGAAAACTTTATAATCCAACTCCAGTTCCGCAAACTTTTCTTTGGTGGGCAAACCCTGCCGTAGCGGTAAACGATTATTATCAATCGGTTTTTCCGCCTGATGTGCATGCTGTTTTCGATCATGGAAAACGCGATGTCTCAACTTTCCCCATTGCTACAGGTACATATTATAAGGTTGATTATTCGGCAGGTGTGGATATATCAAATTATAAAAACATTCCTGTACCAACATCGTACATGGCTATTAACTCTGAATTTAATTTTGTTGGTGGTTACGAAAACGATACTCAGGCTGGTGTTCTTCATGTTGCAAATCATCATATATCGCCCGGAAAAAAACAATGGACATGGGGCAACGGCGATTTTGGGAAAGCCTGGGACAGAAATCTGACCGATGAAGATGGTCCGTATATTGAACTTATGGCGGGCGTATTTACCGACAATCAACCTGATTTTACATGGTTGAATCCTTACGAAGAAAAAACTTTTACGCAATATTTTTTGCCATATCGCGAGTTAGGAGTAGTAAAAAATGCTTCGAAGGATTTATTGTTGAATTTGGAAATTGAAGATGGAAAGATAATTGTAAAAGTGTTTGCAACATCTATTATCAACAGAGCTACAATAAAGCTAAGCACACCAAATTCCTCTCACGTGAATTTTGAAGAAAAATCAGATTTAACACCTGAAGAAGTATATATTCGTAAAATCGAAGCTCGCAATATAAAATTGGATGAGTTGCAACTAATAGTAAGCGATGAAAATGACTTTGAATTGCTTGCAATTCGAAATGAGAAATCGGAACGCCCATTACCTGAACCCGCCAAAGCTGCAATGTCGCCGGTGGAAACTCCAACCTGTGAGCAACTCTATCTTACAGGTTTGCATTTGGAACAATATCGTCATGCTACCTATAATGCTACCGATTATTACCTCGAAGCATTAAGGCGCGATCCAAGTGATGTGCGTAACAATAATGCTATGGGACTTTGGTTACTTCGTCGCGGAAAATTTGCCGAAGCCGAAAAGTATTTCGATAAAGCTATCGAAACACAATTGCAGCGCAACCCGAACCCTTATGATGGCGAACCGCGTTACAATCTTGGTTTGGCATTGCAATTTCAGGGTAAAAACAAGGAAGCTTACGATGCATTTTACAAAGCATGTTGGAACTCGGCAATGCAGGATGCAGGATTTTTGGGCTGTGCTCAAATTTCGTGTATCAACAACAATTTAAATGATGCGCTGTACGAAGTGGAGAAATCGCTTATTCGCAACTGGCACAACCACAAAGCACGCGCATTGAAAACGGCTATTTTACGTAAACTCGGCCGCAAAGTTGATGCATTTAATTTGATTGAAGACTCTCTGAAAATAGATTTGTTCAACTTTGGATGCAGGTTCGAAAAATACCTGCTTACAAACGGAAGCTCCGATTTGGAGGAAATGAACCAGCTAATGCGTGGCGAAATTCATAACTATGAAATTATTGCACTCGATTATATTGCTGCCGGCATGTATGATGAAGCGGTGCAAATATTAGAGGAAGGCACGAAAGTTTGCCCAACAACACCAATGACCTATTATTACATGGCTTGGGCGCTGTCAAAAGATGGGAAAGATGCCTTATACATACTGAAAAAAGCAGCCGCTCATGCTCCCGAATTTTGCTTCCCTAATCGATTAGAAGCAATTCTGGCATTAGAAAATGCTCAAAAAGCGAACCCGAACGATTCGAAAGCACCATTCTACCTTGGTAATTTGTGGTACGACAAACGTCAGTATGCTGATGCCATTGCATGTTGGGAAAAATCGGCTGCAATTGACGATACATTTCCTACAGTGCTGAGAAACTTATCATTGGCTTATTTCAACAAACTGAATCAGGAAGAAAAGGCAGTTCAATTCCTCGAAAAAGCTTTTGCGCTCGACACCACTGATGCACGCCTACTAATGGAACTCGACCAGCTGTACAAACGCATTTGCCGCCCAAATGCCGAACGTTTAGCGTTTTTAGATAAATACTTTAATTTGGTTGAGCAGCGCGACGATGTTTATCTGGAATATGCTACGCTGTGTAATTTAACCGGTGATTATTTAAAAGCAAAGCAGTTGATTGATAGCCGTATATTTCATCCCTGGGAAGGCGGCGAAGGCAAAGTGCCGGCGCAATACCTGATTTGCAGAATTGAATTGGCAAAAACAGCTATCCGCCTGAAAAATTTCGGGGAAGCGATTGGATTATTAAATGAATGCATGGTATATCCGCACAATCTCGGGGAAGGAAAACTGCAGGGAGCACAGGAAAATGACATTTACTACTGGCTTGGATGTGCGCACCAGGGTTTAAATGAAATGGACAAAGCTACAAAATACTGGACATTGGCAAAAGATGGCATAAGCGAACCTTCTCCGGCTATTTTTTACAACGACCAAAAACCGGATAAGATATATTATCAGGGACTGGCATTGTTAAAACTGGGTAAGTTGGAAGAAGCGAACATTCGGTTCGATGCCTTGATTAATTTCGGCACAATACATTTGAATGATAACGTTAAAATGGATTATTTTGCAGTATCACTGCCCGATTTGCTGATTTGGGACGAAGATTTAAATATTCGCAATCAGATTCATTGTAATTATTTAATGGCTTTGGGAAATTTAGGAAAAGGAAATGTTGAACAAGGACAATACTTCCTTGAAAAAGTGCAAATGTTAGATATTAATCATGTTGAAAGTCAATTGTTAATGCGGGATATTAAAATCGATGTCGATTAATTCAGTGTTTATGCTAATAATATTTAAATAAAACTATGTGTTTCAGTGTTTTTGTGTCTTTTTCTTCCTGACTCAATCAAGCATAGTAATCGAGACAAAAACACTGAATATCACTTATAATAATCTTAAAAAAACGACATAGACACTCAGAAATTTAATTTCCCAAAATACTCCGGACAATGAAAATCAGGATTTTCAGTAAAAATTGAATTCCAGCTAATGTAATGTGGTGTTAGTGTTCCATCACCACACTTGTAAAAATTACCTTTCAAATAATCAGGTAGTTTTTCGGGGTCAATTCCAAGAACAGTAAACGGTATTTTTACTGTCAATTCCCAGTGCGTAAGGGCATCATTCAGATTATAAATCTTTCGTTCCAAAGTTGAATATCGTTCAATTTTTTTCATTTGGCTTTCAGGAAGAGGTAAGACATCTACACTCCGACCTTTCCGTGAAGCAGCAAGACAGGTTCCAATGCAATTGAATTCAAAATTCATATAGGTGTCGTCATTTGCCTTTTGAAAGAAAAATTCCACACAACTATCCTCCCAAACAGGGTCATGATCATTCAGGTATAAAGCACGTAAATTCTTTTCTTCCACAATAAATTTCAAAAATAACGTATCTTCAGAACGTGCAATTATAAATGAAGTTTGCGGACAATAAAGAAATTTTTCCGGCCAGTTAACCTGTTCAATTTTATAAAATATATCGATATTATCAAGAAACAATGATGCAGAATATGCATCTTTTCCATTCAGATTATCAAAATAAGGAATATTTATACTATTCATGGCGTACTGATTCAATAGATTTTAATACATATAGTTGACAGAGATTTCATTCTGAGATGCCCGTAACATCGGCTGGAATAATTCATCGCATGTATTTAAACTTTATTGTTTACTCTCAAATACAATTTGTTGCATGGTTTCGAACTTCTCCTCCTGACATTGCAGCAATCGGAATTGTGCCAGGGATCGTTGCCAGTTATGATGTTCGTGCTGAATTTTGTAATAGATATCACCATTCAGGTAATCGCCAAAAAAGCGTACAAGCTGCATATAACTAAGTAATTTTGCTCCGAATGCCAGATTTTCTATTTCAATTGGAGTTAAAAAACTTGCTTTTTTCAGATAACCACGCGTGTATGCTTCAAAAATAGGCATATTAACGCCGATATTGTCCAAGTTTTCATCATCCTCTGCTCCTGTATTGGCTGCAGTTCGCATAAAATCGCCAAAGTCGGAAAGTACAAAACCCGGCATGGTTGTATCTAAATCCACAATACAAACGGGCTCATCGTTTTCGTCGAAAAGCATATTGTTTACTTTGGTGTCGCAGTGGTTGATGCGTTTGGGAAGTTTTCCTTCGCGAAAAAAGCGTTCGGGCAGACACATTTCGTTGGCACGAATTTCAATTTCGTCCACCAACCACTGCGTTTGTGCTAACCTTCCTGCTTTATTTGCTATCACTGCATCTCTGAATTGATCCAACCTGAATTCAATATTGTGGAAATTTGGTATCGTTTCAATCAGTTCGGCGTGTGGTACGTCTGCCAACATACATTGGAAATTGCCGAATGCTTCACCGGCTTTATAAGCCAGTTCAGGAGTGATAACATCGTAACTATGTGTGTGTTGTATATTTACGTACATACGCCAATAAGCGCCTTCGCTATCCTGATAAAATAGCTTACCATCGGTTGTAGGAACTAATTGCAGCACTTTCTGTTCAAGATTTATTTCACCGGCTTCGGTCAATTTTTTCCGCAAATGGTCAGTAACAATTTGAATATTTCGCTGCAAACCTTCTACATTTTTAAAAATCTGATGGTTTATTTTTTGTAAAAAATAAGATTTCCCATTAAGCAATTTACTCTCAACAATGAACGAATCGTTGATATGACCGATTTTCAATGGATAAATTTTATCCACTTCATTGTCGATGGCGAACTGTTTTACAATGCTTATCATAGCAATATTTTTTATATGATTTAAAATTTTTATAATCTTTTCTGCACGAGCATAAGGGCAAATATATGAACGATTCTTGTATTATTCTCAGTTACTGATTTTTTTAAGAATGTTTCAGTTTATAACTCTGCTCAACTCCATTAAACAATTCTTTATTAGCGCCTTTGTTCTTTAGATTTTCTAATTACGTGAAAATAGTGACAAAGTTTATTTTTTTTGGCGAAACAGTTAATCAGGGATTTTTGTGATTTTTTACCGGAGTGCATTCAAATTGTTTCTACTTTCTTTAGATGCATTCGTCGGGTTCCGGCTTTTAAACAAATTTAAAACTGAAACATATATTTGAGCAAATTTTCACTCAATCTTATTATTTCATCCTGAAAAGCAACTTATACACGCAACAAAAAACGGCATCCTTGTTCCATTTTCGAAAATTATTCATCTTTATCCTCTAATTTTGGGGGTTTAAAATTACTAATAAATTCCTGAAAAAACAGGATTCAGGCAATATTCATAATTGCCGGCCAAAAATATCTCAAAAAATCAATTTTTCATCTTGAATAGATATTTTACTTCAGAATTGCAATAACAAGTGAATGCAATTTTTCAACTCTATAAAATTGAATCCTCAACATCATTTCATTTCTTTAAAACAATTTCCCTGCTAAGTCCGTGCTGACAGCTTACTGTGAGCGTGGTTTTGCCATTTGAAACACTTTTTACACGAATATGTTCCGGGCTTCCTTCCGTTTGCCATTCGCCCGAAAGTACCAGCTCTATTTCCGATTTTCCCGAAGGATTATTGATCCACTGACGCGAATATACGCTGCGTTCGATACGTTTACCCGAAGCATCATACGCTTCGTCGGCAGCTCCTTCGTAAAAACGCAAATCCGGATCGGCTAAGCTGATGTTTATCTGGTTTTCAGAGATTTTTTCCATCATAAACAATGCGGGCACATTTACCGAAACAAACAGGTTTTTATTTTTAAATTCCCCGGCTTCGAAAAATGCAAACGCTGTGGTATTGCTGAGTTTGTCATGTACAATGTGCGCCATTGAGTCTTTCTGAAGTACTTCGTAAGGCGATTTTTTGACCGATTTCAGATTTTTGAGCGTGGTTTCGACAGTTTTGTTATCGGGCTGAACAAGAATCAGATATTCGTAATGATCTGTTTTTGCTTTTGCTCCGTGATTGATCCAAGCAGATGCAAACGGATTACGGGTTGGAGCATCGGTTTCCTCGTGAAATGATTCCTGCACTTTTTTCTGCAAAACCACTTCGCCTTCACGAACGAAGAAATGATTATTCAAACCATCCGAAAAATGGTTCATTTTTCCTTTAAATGTTTCAGAAAATGGCATTGCTGTTACGGGAGTATTGTTGGCTAAAGGCGCTTTTACAGCTTCCGACTGATAAACCTGAAACAGTGTGGTATGCACTTCTTTATCGGGTAAAGCCGAACGGATATTGCTTCCCAGAGCCACAATGCGGTTATCGAAGAAGAAAAACGATTTTCGTGCCCGAAGCGAGCCGTTGTATTTGTCGTGCTCATGCAACTTCATGGCAAAGGCACCATTGTGGTTGCGAATAGAAATTCCACCTGCAAAAGTTTCATCTGAGAGCAGCATTTCCTCGTAACCTGAGTTTTCGTCGAGGTTTTTGATGTCGGCTTTCAAATCCTTTAAAGGCAGATAAGTAGCTGTAGTTCCCGGAAAATGATTCCAGTCACAGCCTTTTTGATTGAAACCTGAAGAAAAGTTAGAAACAGGTTGGCCATTGGCCATTATTTGCAAATGTCCGTGATTCAGATATCGTCCGTAATGATTTGCGCCTACATACGACTCAGTGGCCCAGAAATAGCGGCTGTGACCCATAGCACTTACCAACCAGTTATCACGGCGATGAACATTCAGGCATGAATAAGGAAATGTTTGATTTCCTTCGGGAGCTTTTTCGGCTTTGATTCCTGACTTTTGAAAAATGTGTGTGAAATTAGTGGGCTGATTACCAACCAAACGAAGATAAGCGGATGCCAACTCTGCGTCGACAGGATTTTGTCCGTCAGTACTTCCGGCCATTGCGAGTCGTGCAAAATGCAGCGGGTCAATATGTCCGAGTCCGTCAGGGTGACGCCCTGAAAGGGAAAGCGGCCATGTAAGCAAATTGCTGTAAAAACGCATGGCCAGCAATGAGTTTTTCAGGTTTTCACGACCTTCCTGCGAAAGCGCAAATCCCGTGTTGTGTAAAATCCAGGCAGCATTTACTGCACCATCGAGACCACCTACGGCATAAGCCGGATAATTGTGGCGGTGATGATGCATGGAGCCATCGATTTTGAAAGTGCCCTGCGTACCATCTGAAATCATCAGACCGTTATTCACCCAACGCACAAAAGCATTCATGTAGCGTACTTTTTCCGACGAATCGTCGAGCATTAAAATACTCGCCAATCGTCCCGAAAGGCTTGTGTTGAAAGCATCCACATCCATTCCGGCCACAAGCGGAGCTGTTTTTATTTCACCTGTGCCGGCAAACCATTCCATGGCCTGCTGTATTTCGCCTGCCAGACCTGCTTTTTGCAGTTCGCTGCGCATTAGCACTCCCGAAGCATAAAAATTACGCATGCTGTAACCCAAATGATGCAGCGTTCCCATGGCACTTCCGGCTCTGAAACCCTGATCGAGTGAATGACGAATCAATAAGAGATACATGCCTGCAAGCGTTTGTTTTTCACTTTCGCTGGCCGATTGATGGTAAGTATTTGCCAGATTAAAGAGCAATTCATTGAATTCGCTTAAACCTGAAGGATTGTCGAAAAGCAGGTTATAGCGCTGAGCCCCCAAACGTTCGTAAGTTTCGCCCCAACGTTCGAAAAATACAGGTAATCCGCGAACTGAACCGTCGCGGTTTTTACGGATACGGTATTGGTTGAACGATGCAGTCAGCGCTTTTACAGATATTGCTTTTTTATTTTCGGTAAGCGTTTCCACAAAACGTTTTTCAATTGTTTGCAGACTGGCCATATCTTCGGCTGAGATTTCCTTTTTAATACTCAGATCAAACTTTTTATTCCATGAATTCAGTAGTGTAAGCCAGTGGCTGTCGGTATTGGCATTGATAAAAGGAGCTTCGAGGCCTGCTGTGTGATGCCGAACATCCTGAAAGGACGATAACATCAGATGGTCGAAAAATAGTTCGCCCTGAGCTGCACCTTTCACTGTGATGCGCAGTTCGTTCATTCCTGGCTGCGGTTTTCCCTGCATATCGCGGTCGAAAGCTACCCACGCTCCACTCCAGCCTTTGAAATTCAGTCCATATTCAAAAGAAGAGCATACTTTATCGTCTTTCAGAAACTCAAAAACCAGTTTTGCGTCTGGTAATTGTTTCGCCGAGTAAAGCCAAAATACGAAAGTGGCTACCGAATTGTCGCCGTGCGGATTTTGAGCCGCATAAGGAATGCTCTGTACAATACTAAGTGTTGCATCTGTTTCGCTCCATTTCCATTGCAGACTTTTTTGTCCGTGTTTAAAATGATCACCTGAGATGTTAAGTTCAGATTTTCCGCTGGTTGCAGCAGGAAAAACGCCTGTCTCAAACGATATAATAGCCGGATGCACGAACTCCTTTGCCTGACCAAAAAGGCCAAAGCAGGTAAGAGCGCTTGCAAAAAGCACTGATATGAGTATACGATGCATCATTTTTTTGTTTCGTGTTTTGTGTTTATCTCCCTTTTGTCGATGACCGTTGGTTCGTGTTCCGCGTTTCGAGTTTATCTCCCTTCGGTTGATGACCATTGGTTGTGTTCTGCGATTCGATTAGCAATTGTAAATCGTAAATTCCTAAATTGTAAATTAAACTCAGGGTTTTTCCAGTTCCTTTTTTCTCAGCAATGCTTCCAAAAAATAATAATCGGCATAGTTGAGTGGTACATCAATTTCGTGTCCGTGCGGAATGCTGCCTACCGAGTGCATGAGCAGGAAATTGCCGTTTGTTCCCAAAAGGGCACGATACGATGGCGACGAAAGTGAAGCTACAATTTTATCGGCAGTTTCCTTGTATTCGGGTTTGCCGAAAGTGCTCAACTCGTACAAAGCCGATGCAATAATGGCTGCTGCAGAAGCATCGCGTGGTTCGTTGGGAATGTTTGGGGCATCGAAATCCCAGTAAGGAACCAAATCCTCAGGCATGTTTTTGTGTGTGAAAAGATAGTTGTAAATCTTATCTGTCAAATCAAGATAGCGCGGATCTTTTGTTTCGCGGTAGCAAACAGCAAATCCGTAAATGGCCCATGCCTGACCGCGCGCCCACGCCGATTCGTGTGCATAACCCTGAGCGGTATGTTTGTGACGAACTCCGCCTTTTATTTTGTCGTAATCGATCACATGATAACAGCTGTAATCGTCGCGGAAATGGTTTTCGAGTGTAACATCAGCATGACTCACAGCCATTTTGTAAAACGATGAATCGCCTGTAAAGCGGGTCACTTCGAAGAAGAGTTCCAGGTTCATCATGTTATCAATGATCACCGGACACATCCAACCGCGTGTTCCCTGCCAGCCACGATCCTCATCCCACGACTGAATCACGCCCGGAGTTGGGCGGAAACGTGTAGCCAGCGATTTGGCTGCCTGCACCATCACATCTTTGTAAGCTTCGTTTTTGGTTACTTTGTAAGCATTGCCATAGCTTGTGTTGATCATAAAGCCCACATCATGATGCCAGGTAAGATATTTAACCGAATCGAGGTCTTCAGTATATTTTACACCCAGATTTTTCCATTTTTCATCGCCTGTGAGTTCGTACATATACCACATACTGCCCGGGAAAAATCCACTTGTCCAGTCATCGATGGGGACATATTGAATTTTATCGTTTTTTATGGTGCGCGGATTCAGAATTTTTCCACTTTCTTCAATCAGTTTTACCTGATGTCCGATTTGTTTTTCGGCAAAAGCGACATTATCGGCAATTAAATCAGTTTGCTGATTTTTAGAGGCACTATTACAAGCGCTAAGAAGCAAGAGCCCCAATCCAATGGTCAATAAATTTGTTTTCATATCTTTAATTGTTATTGTTATTATTTTGAGTGAATCCATTTAAAAGTATAATTGATGTTTTTTGCTGTCATTCGGCAATAGTAAATTCCATTCGGGAAACTACTCAGGTCAACGGTCAGAGAGTTGTCGAAATTCAGCATTTTTTTCTGATACAACATTTGCCCTGAAGTAGAATAAATACGAACATCCACATCTTTGGCCAGATCATTTTTTGAACTGATATTAAGTTCATTTTTGCTATTTATTATTTTGAACAGATCCCTTGTTTCTGTTTTTTCAACTGCCATATCATCGGGCCGTTTCAAAGCAAAGTAAATGGCTTCACCTTCGCTGAAAGTCAGTGTGATTTGTGTTTCGCCATTGGCCGGAGCATGAAACTGAACGCCCGGTACCGCTTCCACAGGCAGCCATTCGCCATGAAGCGTAAGTGTGGTCTGACTGCTGGATGATTTCCAACCGTAATTGGCATCGGTCACAGGTTTCAGGTTCGGATTTGAAGCTGCAAAATACTGTCGTCCGGTTTGTGCATCGGGTCGGTGCATCAGCAGATGTTCGGCTGTCGACGATTTTACAATACCAAATGTCTGATTGAATGAAGCCCCGTAGAAAGTGTAAGCTGTGATATTTTTAGGTTTATAAGTCAGTGCATGCAGATTTCCGCTCTGGCTGTGAATCTGGTAAATGCTTCCGCCTCCGTTGGCCATTTGCGCTGAGAGTGTTTGCATTTCTGTGGCGTTTGTACCCGGAATGACTACAAACGCATAGCTTTTACCACTTGGTTTTACACCATGATTGATGTATGCCTTCGCTGCATTGGCAGTGGTTGCGGGCGATGCATAATCAGCTCCGGTTTCCACAGGAGATTTCTGCGCACCAAACCTGAGTTCAACGGCATCATTTCCCTGCGGAATAAAATATCCTGTTCCCTGTGGGCTCAGCAGCCAGTTATCCTGTGTTGACACTACTGAAGAGCTGTGCGGCATGGTTATTTCAGTGCCATTGAGCAATAATTTTCCACTGGCTGATGAGGTCAGTTGTTGAAAAAGATTGGTGGCGGTAATCATGGACGCATCGTAAGTGCCCGACGAACTTATGCCGCTACCAAGACTGATAATCATATTGTCGAATGCGTACATAGATTTGCGGAAAACCAGATTTGTAGCTGTAAATCGCTGACTTCCCCAGGTGTCGATCTGATCGAAATCGGTGGCAAAAACTCCGTATTCTCCCCACGAAAGTGCTCCCGAGAAGTTTTTTGTTTTCGTAAACTGATCGAAACGGTCGGTCAGGTTTTTGTTTGGCATCATTTCCTGCCACGAGCTGTAATGTACGGTAGTGGTGCCCGGAACCACATTCCAGTCCCAACCACCTCCTGTGCCATTTCCTGGATAACCACTTTGCGCTACTGAACCTTTGTAGGTTATTTCGAGTGTTCCATGACTTTGATAACGTCCGAAACGGTTCGCATTGCTGTAGATTTCAGCGCCCCAGAATTTTGTGGTCGGTGCGCGCATGGTAGCCACCCAGTTTGCACGGCGATAAATGCCGAGCGGACTGTAATTGAACTGATGGAAACCTTCGTACGACTTTGTTGGAACGCTGTATTTGGTCGATTCGAAAAAATAATTGTAAGCACCTGCCAGTTCTTCATCCATATCTTTTCCCATACAATCGCCACCCACAAGAATCAGTTTTTCAAACAAATCTTTTGAGAAAAATACCTGAATGCCAGAACCAAAAGGATTTCGTCCGGAAAGTGTATTGGCATAATGGCGTGTGTTTCCTGTATCCAGAGTGGCCATTGTGTAAATGGATAAAATAGCTTTTCGGAAACGCAGGTACGAATCGGCCGAAATGCGGAACGAAGTGCCCTTCATGTACCAGATATAGTCCATCCAGGTCTGATAGGAGTACATGTAGTTGTTGTAATGCGTATTGTGGTGGAAACCAGTTCCGTCGGGTTTCAGAATATCGCCACCTCCGGGCACATATTCTGTGTTGCGATCGAGGAAACGTTTGAAGGTTTTCATTTCGCGCACAGCCACAGCGTCGTCGGTCTGAAATAATGCGATCGCTGCAATATGAGGCAGATAGAGATAAACTACATCCGAATTCAGCGCCTGCATATAAGTGCTTTGCGATTCGTGCATCAGACCGTAATACGAAATCCAGCGTGCAAGTTTCAATACTTCATTTTTTTGTATATCGGTACAGGCCGGAAGAATATTCAGCAGTTTGGCCGGAATGTTTCGTGCATTTGTATAATCGGTTGTGGAAATAATATAGTTTAGTCCTTCGGCAAAGCCCTGATCGGTAAGATGATCGAGAAAATTGCGGAAAATTTCCAGTGTTGGTGCGTCGTTCATGCCTGCAGCCGCCAATACTTCCAGTTTGGAAATGTAATCGGTTACAGCTGTTGTGGTTAATGCTGTTGGCGACATGTCGAGAATTTTACCTTTTACAGTTCCGTCCGTATTTCGGGTAATACCCAGTGAATTTACAAAAATTCTGGCAGCAGTCAGATTGGTAGCAGTACCTGCTGCAGGCGTACGCTTCAATAAATTCCGCAGCGTTTGTAAATCGGCAAGTTCGGTACTTGTGGGTGTTGTCAGCGCAATGTCGGGCGTATTGGCAAATAAATTCAGTTGCGTATTATTGCTTGTAAAATATTGTTTGTCAAGAATCCACTGACTGCCCGGAATACGATTTGCCTGTGTGGTTTGATTGAATTTTACATTGTCGAAATAAACTTTGCGGGCTGCTGCCGAAGCGGGTTTCAGTGTAAAACGCACTGCGCTAATGGTTGATGAAACATTGGAAGCGTACTCGGTATAAGCGCGGTTAAACTCACGCCAGCCCTTATAATTCAGCAGAAAGCGTGCAGTTCGTTTGGGTACATTCAGGTACAAAAAGTCCACTACCAGCGTATCGTTGGTAATTTCGGGCGTGTAAATCTGCAAAAATGCCGAGTTACCTGTCGACGCAATAAAACTTGTGAAGCTAACTGTTAGCGTTGCAGTTCCTGTGGTTTCCCAACAAAGACTTTGCAGGCCTTCCTTGTAATGTTCGGTGCTCAGTGCAAGTGTGCCGTTTTGTTGCACGGTCCAGCCGGCAGGCACTGTACTTTCTTCGAAAGCAAATGTCTGAGCCTGAATGTTTATCGCAAGAAGCGCTGATAATAGGAATAATATGTAGAATTTGTTCTTCATTTTTTTAAAGCATTAATTTACGTGTAAATACAGAATTATCTGACAGTTGTGCCCAAAGAAAATAAATTCGGTTTTTATCGGCGTAAAAGGTTTTTTCCAACGAACTGAATGTCTGATTTTCGAGCATTCGTCCGGTATTGTCGAACAGTGTCGCCGCATCGGTTTGACCGTGAATGGTCAGCGAATTATCTTTTTTTGAAATTCTCAGTTTGTTTTCAGTTGTATTTTCAGTATTTGAAACAGTGTTTTTCAGCACAAATTCCACCGGAATTCCCAATTTGCAACTTACTGTCAGAAGTGTATTCCCATTCTGATAACTTATTTCTACAGCTTCGTTCGGATTGACTAATTCTTTTGTTCCTTCGAGCAAAATCTGCTTCTGTACTACTGCACCTGGAAGCATGGTGCTTTCGCTGTTTTTTGTTTTTTCGGGGAAATGCAAGGACGGATCGCAAACACTCATGGCAATAGTTCCATTGTAGGTTTCGTTGTACATTAGCAATGTTTCTTCCGAAATACTTTTGATAAGACCTTGGACTATACGTGTGAGTTCGAAGCTCACGATGGCAGTTGTTTTGCTTATTTCATCGAACACAATGTGTGCGGTTTTATCAGCCCGGATTACCTGATATTCAGGCTTCGAAGTCCAGTTGCGTTGCTCAGCCGGCGATGGTTTGAGCATTATCATATACTCGTAGTGTGCATCAATGGGTGCCTGACCGTGATCGATGCGGGCAGTCACAAAATTGCCACGTGTTTCGGCTTTGGTTTTATTGTGTGCCGAAACCTGTTCGCCACCGCTGATAAGCACTCTGTTTCGTTCCGAAATGCGATAGAAATTTCCTGATAAATCGCTCAGCACAGTAGGAGCAGTGGCAATTCCTGAATCAAAACTATAATCGCTGATGTTGGTGAAAGTGCCGTTTGCTGAAATTTTCTCAGTACTGTTTTTGATTGCATTCTGAAACAGAGTGGTTTCGGTCACAAAATCAGCATTGTTGTTATTAATGTCTGTACCAATGCAGATAATGCGTTTTCCGAAAGTGAAAACTGATTTACGCGCTGTAAATTCAGGAGTAAAATTGGTATTGTTGATATCGTTTTTTTCTTTCAGTTTCATTCCGAAAATACCATATTGTCCGAGTAGGGAAGAGGCTCCCGCAAAATCTTCATCCGATCGGGCCATCAAAGTACCGCTTACCGGGCTTTCGAGCAATTGAAGTGGCAGATGAATGGTTGTGGTACCCGGCAGTCGGTTCCAGTCCCAGCCATTTTCGCTGAAACGGCTTTCGGAACGCGATACAGGCGAACCACCATTCAGAATTTCCACAGCGCCATAACTCTGATAACGACCGTAGCGGTTGTCGGCAGTGTAAATTTCCGATCCCCACACGTCCGAATTGTACCCTTTTATGGTGACCAGCGAATTTGCAAAACGGTGAATGCCGAGCGCAGCATGATTCATTACAAAAAATCCCTGCGTAAAATCATTTGCTGCCAATCCGCTGAAACGGCTTTTCAGCGTTGTGTTTTCAGTTTCGAGACGCAGATATTCAGCAGCAAGTGCTTTGTCGTAACTGTCTGCCGGATTTTCAATGCCGCCCATAAGCGCCAGATAAGCAAATGCATTGACAACATCCTGGCTTATAGCTCCGGCATGCGGATGACGTCCGGCAAGGCCAATGGTCCAGTCGCGGAAATTGCTGTAACGCGACATGGCAAACAGTGCATTAGCCATATTACGGCGGGCTTCAGTATTTATTTTAAACCCTCCGGGCTGTATGGCAGCCATAAATTTTCCCAAACCATCGAGTCCGCCAATGGCATAAGCAGGGTAATGTCCGGCATGATGAAACACAGATCCATCGGGTTTAAAGCCACCCATATTTCCCGGTGTACAGGCCATTGACATTTCTGTCCAGCGAACAAGCGATTCCACCGCGCGATAACGTTCGTTTTCGGCCGGAATAAGCATGGCAGAGATTAAACGTTCGAACAACAAAGTATTCCAACTGTCCACCACACCATCGCGCGAGATGTCGTAGTCGGCTCTCGATTCGGCCAGACCACTCCAGAAACCAAGCGCAGCAGCTACATTCGTGAGTTTTCCAGCAGTTCTCAGTTCGTTTCGCATCAGGAAAGCTGCGCGGAAAATATCGCGTGTTTCGTAACCGTAATGGTGGTTGTTTCCCATGGCACTGCCATAAGCAAAACCCTGATCGAGTGCAAAATCCCATAACAACAGGAAGTTGTTTTTCGATGTATTGTTCTGATTGAAAACCGCATCCTCTGCAAATCCAAGCATCATGGTTCCCAGATCGGCAAATGTAAGATCGCCTGTTTTTTTGTCGGGTTTTACAACCAGCGGAGATCCTGTAAGGAAATTTTCGGTAGCCTTTATTCCGGTATTTGTAAACAGATTTTTAGCATTATTGATGAGCGAACTGTTAGCTGCCGCGGGCAGGAGCGAAGCGATGGACTGTTCGGTTTTGCTGAGTGCTTCGGTTTGTGCTGCCGATAAATTTGCCGGTAGAGCCTGCGTGTAACTCAGCGTGCTTTCCCATTTCCAGAGCGAATTCCAGTGAATCAGATAAGCCGCTTCGGTGTTGTTGGGTTGTTGCGCGTCAGGAGCATTCTGGTAATTTACATCGGCTACAAACGAGAAACGATCGATAAATAAGCGTCCCTGCGAAACACCGGCCGGACTAACCAAATGCAGTTTCAAACCAGCACTTTGTTGTTTCGGTCCGGTCATATATTTGCTGCCAATACGGCAAATACGCCATCCTTTGAAGTTCAGACCAAATTCGAAAGCATATTGCACAGTGTTGTTTGCATCACGGTATTCGGCTTTCAGCGGGTTGTTCGTCGGATTTTCGTTGTAAACCCAAAAGATAACACCATCGCGGAAGTTTTTGTGAGTTACCGCATAATCTACTTTCAGCACTGATGCATTTGTCCATTTCCATTCCATAGCTGCACTTCCATCCTTGTAAGGCGCTTGCACAATGTTGAGTTGTGCGTTCGTGGCGCTAAAGGGTGTTATGGTTCCTTTGTCGAAGCTGAAATTCTGAGCTCCGGCAATAAAACTTATTGCAGTGAATATGAAAATGAGGATATGGCGCATAATGATTTATAGATTTATAGACATTTTCATCTGCCCCCAACCTTCCGCTACAGCGGACAGGCTCTAAAGGGGGCTCTGACGTTGTGTAAATAAAGTAATTACGTTGCACACACTAAGTCCCCTTTAGGGGATTTAGTGGTCATTTTTGATTACTTATTCTATTATGATTTTGAGAGTCTTTTCCGTCGATTCGCTGTGTACATAGTTTTGATTCGCAGCGTTGAACTTTACAATATACTCACCCACTTTAGTGAAAGTATAGTAGTAGTTTTCCACTCTGTTGCTAATGTTTTTCACCGAAGTGACTGCCGAATTTTCAGTTTGTCCCAATGGAATTTCGATAGGTTTGGATATCAGCCAGTCGTGATTGAGTGCATTGTCGCGTGCAGTACGTTTTATTTCCATAGCAGCCGGATTGTTGATGTACCAAACTCCGGCAAGCGATTCGCTATTGTAAGCTGCTGTTTTGTTCAGCATGTCAAAAGGCGAAAAACCCATTGTAGCTGCCAGATAAGTCGATACTTTCGAATTGTCGGTGGTCAGCGTATTGTCAATTTGCAGGTCGGACACAATCCATGTAGGTTGCCAGTCGGCTACGAAATCGGTTTTGTAGCGGAAAGCGATGGTGAGTGTTTTTCCACGATACTCGTTGACCGGAATTTCAGCTTTTTGCTTTGTATTGGCCACTTTTGGCAGATTCGATGTTGATGTTACATCTAACCAAGAGTGTGTGCTTACTGTTGTGGAGTCTTTTCCAAAGTCGTTAAGCAACAATCCCGGAAAGCTTTCCGAAACATACACGCTCAATGTATTTTCAATATGTGTTCCCCACGCAGCCTGAGTTGAAAAGCTCAAAGTGGCATTGGTTGGCACAAATCTTTCGTATGCAAATGAAATAAAGTCGGGTTCTCCGGCGAAATTAAATTTCACCGTAGTTCCTTTTGCAGCAGTAATCACACTGTCGGTAATGTTTACTCCGGTAGCCGGTTCCACTGTTACATCAAATTTCAGCGGTTGTTCGAGTGCATCCTGACAGGCGGTAAATGTTCCAGCCAAAACAGCTATCAGGAAAATATATTTGATTTTCATATCTCTGTATTTTTTATGTTTGAAAATTACCAACCCGGATTGTTTACAGTAATAAGTTTGTTTACCGACATTTCGGTATCAGGAATCGGGAAATAATTGTACGCATCCGACACATTGTAATAGGCCGAAGCATATTTCAGACCTGACGACCAGCCATCCTGTTCCACTACTGCCTGCATATTTCGCATGGTCACAGTAAAATCACCCCAGCGAATCAAATCCCAGCGACGCAGTGCTTCGAAAGCAAATTCCATAGCACGCTCTTTTTTAATAAAATCGCGGAATTGTTCTTTGGTAAGTCCGCTACCGGTCAGAGGTGTAATGCCTGCACGCACGCGCACCGCATCGATACATTCGTAAGCCAGATCCGAAGGTACAGCCGTAAGTTCGTTGTCGGCTTCGGCAATCATCAGCAGAATGTCGCTGTAACGCAGAATCGGGAAGTTGATCGGGGTGTAGTTTTTGTTTTTTGGCCCTTCCACTTCATATTCGCGTCGATATTTGGCTGCACAACGTGTTTTTGTACGGTTGCTTACAGTAGCAGTTTCCTCGGTAAAAGTATAACCGTTGGGTACAAATGTTCCGGGGCGGAGTTTTCCGAAATAATATTTTCTTCCGGTAACCTGTTTCGGGGCTGTGCTTGCAAAAGTATATTCGTAATTGGCAATGTTCCAGTCGCCACGTGCAGTATCACCTTCGGCTTCGTACATTTCGTATAATTTCAGCGAAGCATAAGCAAATTTGTAGCTGTAGCCGGGATTTGCCAGTCCCATCAGTTCTTTGATGCCTTCGGTGGAAGAAAAATCATTGCTGCTTCCGAATCCGATAGTGTTTCCGATACGACCGGCAGCCTGTTCTACCGTTCCACGATTGCCGGCTTCTTCAGCTTCCCAGATGCTTTCGCGCACTCCGGTGCTGTTGTATTTGTCCTGAGCCAGATCCATAAACACGCGGCTGTAAGGAGTTACAAGTCCGTGAAGCATGCTTTCCTTTACTTCGAGCGCCCAGCGTTTTGCTTCGGCAAAATATCCTGATACTTCAGGTCCGGCAGGTTTGTTGTCGCGGAAATGCTCGCCGGCACGGAACAGATAGATACGTGCCAGAATACCTTTGGCTGCCGACTGTGTAACACGACCTGTATAACTGATATCGGTAGCTGTCAGTAAATTCGGAATTGCTGTTTCAATGTCACTGATAATCTGATTGTAAATGGTCTGTTTGTCGGTGCGGGCAGCATCGAGGCCTGTAACCTTTACAGTAGGTTCGAGTCGCAAAGGCACATCGCCCCAACCCTGTACAAGGTTGAAATAATAAAACGAACGCAGGAAAAGCGCTTCGGCACGCACACGGTCGCGCACGCTTTGTGCTATCTCCGGATTTTTATCCACATTAGCCAAAAGGATATTGGCGCGGTTTACACCTTCGTACAAAATACGCCAGAAAGTGCTGATGTAAGTGTTACTGCTGTTGGCATTGGCGCAAAGCATACTGCTTGTGGCGTTCGAACGCTGAAAGAAAGTCAGGTCGTCGCCTCCGGCATTATACAGCGGATAGTTGTTTCCGTAAAAATGTTCCTGCATAATAGGGCTATACACACCTGTAAGGAATGCATCGAGCTCGTTCGCATTATTGAAAAATGTTTCAGCTGTCAGTGTATGTGGTTCCTTTTCCAGAAAATCCGAGCAGGAAGCCAACCCGATCAGGGCGAAACCAAGGATAAATATTTTAAATGCTTTCATTTTGAGTAATTGATTTTTACAGATTAAAAACTAAGATTCAGACCGGCATTCACTGACGCAGCACGCGGGTAAGCCGAGAAATCGAGATTGGGTGTAAGCGCCGTGTTACGGATAGAAACTTCAGGGTCGTAGCCGCTGTATTTGGTCAGCGTAAACAGATTTTGTCCTGAGATATATACCCTGGCATTGCTGATTTTTACTTTTTTCAATAATTTCTGATTGAAAGTATAACCCAGCGAAAGTGTTTTCAGACGCAGATACGATCCATCTTCGATAATGCGGCTTGAGAACAATCCGTTCGACGACGAAGTGCTGATGCGTGGAATGTTGCTGTCCTGATTGTCGAATGTCCAGCGGTCGGCAAACGAAGCAAACTGGTTAAGGTCCTTGCGTTTGTTGTATCCGCTTTCGAACATCAGGCGGTTGGCATTCAGAATGTCGGAACCATACGACCATTGGAAGAAAATGCTTAGGTCGAAGCCTGCATATTCAAAGTTGTTGGTGAAACCACCAATGTGCACCGGTTCGCCCCGTCCGATGAAAGTCTGGTCGTTGGAGTCGATCACACCATCCTTGTTGATGTCGGTGTATTTCGGGAAGCCCGGCTGAGTATTGTTTTCAGAAGTAAAACGTGCGATGCCGGGTTTGAGCGTATAGTTGGCGCCATCAAAATCAAACTCGTCCACTTTGTAAGTTCCTTCGAACATGTAACCATACATCATACCAATAGGATAACCCACTTTGGCAATATAGTTTGGTGAGGTGAAGTTCTGGTCGAAATAACCATTGCTAAGCATGGATAACTGATTCTCGGCAAGTTCCAGTACTTTGTTCCGGTTCAGGGCAATATTGAAGTTCGAAGTCCATTTGAATTTTTTAGTCTGGAAATTTACGGTGTTGAGTGTAAGTTCAATACCCTGATTCTGGACTTTTCCAATGTTTTTCATTACACTTCCGTAGCCTGCTGAAGGTACAAGAGTAGCCTGCAGAAGCAAATCCGAAGTAATTTTGTTGTACCAGTCGAAAGTTACACTGATTCTGTCTTTGAAAAATCCGAGATCAAAGCCAAGATTGGTTTGGCCTGTGGTTTCCCATTTCAGATTAGGATTCGAAAGGCTGGTAGGCACCACACCTACCGAAGTGATGGTGTTGTTGAAAGGATACACGCCGTGAGTCACATCCTCAGGTTTCGAATAGTTGCCTGAGGCTGCCTGCAATGCTTCGAAAAGCGCATAAGTGTCGTATTCGCCCACGCGGTTGTTACCGGTGACACCCCAGCTTGCACGCAGCTTACCTGAATTGAGAAAACGGGTAGCAGGTTTCATAAATTCCTCTTCGGTAAAATTCCATGCCAGCGAAGCTGATGGGAAATATCCGAAACGGTTTTCTTTTCCGAATTTCGACGAACCGTCGGCACGGAAAGAAGCTGTGGCGTAATATTTCGATTGATAATTGTAATTGATTCTGGCCAGATACGAAAGCATACTCCATTCCGAAATGGTGGAAATAATGCGGTTGGGTGTTCCCTGACCCATTCCGGCCATTCCAAGCGTTTCGTAAGGGATATTGATGGTTTTCATGCTGTAGAAATCGGAGGTGGATTCCTGCATGGTTAAACCTATCATGCTGTTCAGATAATGCTTTTTATTGAAATTGGTCTGATAAGTCAGAATGTTTTCGTTCAGCCATGTGCGACGTTCGGCAGTGGTGAGCGTAGCATTTACCTTATCGCTCGAAATAGGTGAGCCATAACGGGTCTTCGAGTTGTTGAAAGTTTCGCTGCGACGATTATCGTAAGTGTAACCTCCTGATACTTTCAGTTTCAGCCCTTTCATAATTTCATATTCCGCAAAACCATTGTACTGAGTGTATGTGGTAAAACTTTTGCGATATTCGTTGTTAAGCGAAAGAATAGGGTTGAAACGGTAGTCGTTGGTCTGATCCACACCTTCGTCAGTTGTATTGTCGAGCAGTGTGTTCAGGTCGATGCCCGGCTGAGTGACAGGGCGGTAACCCCAAACGCTGTAGAAAAGGTTGTTCATGCCACTGAACGACGATTGCGAAGGAGAACTGCCTGTTTGTATGGCTCTTGAGTAGTTTGTACTAAGATTTATGTTCAGTTTGTTGCGACGAATGTTGGTTCCGAGACGTCCCTGAATACGGTTGTAGTTTGAAGCTATCACCACACCGTCCTGATCGTAGTACGAAAGTGAGGCGTTGTAGCGGTTTCCGGCTGTACCACCCGAAAACGACAGACTGTGGTTTTGCTGTGCGGCATCGCGGAAAATTAAATCCTGCCAGTTAAATTGTTGTACATTGCGATAATCGTCGAGTGTGTATGTTTTGTTGTCCAGGGTTTTGAAATAGCCCAGATTTCCGGTCATGTCGGCGGGAGTATAGATTTCGGACTGCATGCGAACAAATTCGTAAGCATCCATCATTGGAATGGCACGGGTAATGCATTGTACACCATACGAACCGTCGTAAGTGAATACAGGTTCACCTATTTTCCCTTTTTTAGTGGAAATAATGATAACACCGTTGGCACCACGGGCTCCATAAATGGCTGTGGCTGATGCATCTTTCAAAATGTCAATAGACTCAATGTCGTTGGGGTTAATTGAACTTCCCACGGCAGGATCTTCCACCGGGAAACCATCGATTACATACAAAGGTGAGTTGTCCTGTGTAAGTGAGTTGTTACCACGAATCACAATGTTCATGGTTCCGCCGGGAGTACCTTCACCCGAACTTACGTTCACACCGGCAATTCGTCCGGCCAGAGCCTGATCGAAACTGGCCACAGGCGCTTTCATCATGTCGTCGAGGTTGGCTTTGGCTACCGAACCGGTAAGGTCTTTCTTTTTTACGTCCTGATAACCAATTACCATTACTTCGTTCAGGGCTTTCGATTCTTCTTTCAGTGTTATAGCCATAGGCTTGTTACGCTCTACTTTACGTTCCTGGCTTTCGTAACCAAGATACGAGAAAACGAGTATGGCGTTGGCATTAGGCACTGTAATGCCGAATTTGCCATCAAAGTCGGTAATTGTACCCTTGTCCTGTCCTTTGATAATGATGTTTACACCTGGCAAACTTTCACCTGTTTCGTCGAAAACGGTTCCGGTGATGGTAATGTTGTTTTGAGCTATGCCTGTTGCCGAAAGCATGACAGCCAAAAACATTAAGATTGTTTTTTGAAATTTACTTTTCATTGGTATTGTTGTTGAGTGTATTGTATAAATTTATACAAATTATTAAGGTTGGCAGAGAGATTGTATCAAAAGCAAAGAGAAGAAAATAAAAACTTACAAATCGATACATTCAACTGCCCCCAACCCCCTAAAGGGGGCTTTGACATTGCGCAAATAAAGATATTACGTTGCACAAACTAAGTCCCCTTTAGGGGAACCAAAGGTCACGACCAAAGGGAGTAATTAGGGGCAAAACAAAAAGTTATTATAATTTGCAGCTTTGAAATTGCTCAAGTATACTTTTGATACAGCCTTCTTCACTTTGATATTATTTTACAAATACTTTTTGTACTCCTTCGTTCATTTTTACAAGATAAATGCCCTGAGTGAGCGATACAAAAGCATCAGAGTTATTTGTAGTAATGGTTTTTACTTTCATACCCGAAGCATTGTAAATGCTGATTTTCTGTGCTGAAGGAATACCATTGATCTGAACTCCACCCTGTTTTCCAAAACATTGTATTCCTGCATCGCTGAGTTGTTTTACCGAAGTAAGCGAACGCCATACAATGCTTACTTTGAATGAGTTGTGTACTGCCACGCTCCAGAAACCATCCTTGTCGATATCGTTTTTGAAATCCACTTCGTTTCCGGTAAATGTCAGTCCGCCATCGTTTGAAACGGTATAATAGGCTCTTTCCATTTCGTAACCTGATTTAGGTTCGAAGAAGAGTTCGAGTTTGCTGCCTTTGGCATATCCGTAGCTGTAATCTTTCGCCAGAATTTCGCCAAGTGCAGAGTAGATATAACCGTTACCAGTTTCACCCTCGCCTGCTACCACAATATAATATGGCAATTCGTATGCTCCGATATCATATTTTGCTTCGGCCTGTGGATATCCCTGTGGGCGGGGAAGTCCCGCATAATCGTCGGTTACTGTAGCAACGGTTTTTCCAATGTTCACAAGTGGCGAAGCGCCATTGATACTCCAGTTTACACTATCGAGATTCAGGAGATGCTCGGCAGCTGTGGATGCACCGACAAATGAAGAAACTTTTGTGAATTTAGGGCCGCTACCGAGTGTGCCGGCTGCAGGTTCGGTTACATCGCCATTCGAGATATTGGACGATAACAAAACATTATCGGCCAGATTCCAGCTTTTGTCAGTAGGAAGCGGGTTGTAAGTAGCATTGTTGTGTATAGTGGAATTTGAGTTTGCTGCACCGGTAATGCTTGTGGCTGTAGTCAGAGTTACATCGGTAAAACATGCCCACACAATGTTGTTTGTCATGTTGATGACATTTCCTGCGCCGTAAAGTCCGCCGATATTTTTTACAATAGCGTTATTCAAAAGATTTCCGCCATTAAAATATACAGTTGTGGCGCCAGTGTTGTTGTATATCAGAGAATTAATGATGCGGTTGTTGGCGCTGTTGGTGTAAATGCCGGCTCCGGGTTTTGGAGTTGTTCCGTCCACAGCTACATTGTTGTAAATTTTTACAGCTGACACATAAGTCATTTCTGCTCCCTGAATACCGAGACCTGCCCCACGAATGGTGGTTGAGTTCCCACATATTTCGGAGTGTTCAATATACGAAGGGTAACCTGCAGGAGGATTGGAAAAGATTGCGCCACCACCATTAGCTCCACCCGATTGAGTGTTGTTTTCGATCAGACAGTAACGGATTGTACCGCCGGTCATAATGGCTGCACCTCCGGCTCCTGATCCTGAAGCCACGTTGTTGCGCATAATGCAATGCTGAAAAACCACATTGCCGCGAACTACCACGGCGCCACCTGAAGCGCTCAGCGCACTGCCGATACCGTTTCCATCCTGCATGATAAAACCATCAACTACGGTTTCCATGTCGAAATGTCCTCCGGCCTGTACCAGACGAGCTCCGTTTCCTTTGAGAATGGTTGGATTGCTGAATTCCCATGCTTTTCCACCGGCCACTTTGGCACGTTCGGAAACAGCGCTCTCAGTTCCTGTAAAGCTTCCATAAACGTTTACACTGTCCTGCAACGAGATAGCTGTGGTGATTTCGAATTCACCTCCGGCTACCCACACATCTTTACGTGCGGCAGGGTCGGTTTTGGCTACGGTTAATGCCTCCTGAATATTGCCAAGGGCATCGCTCCACGAAGCGCCTGTGCCGGTAGCTCCGGGTTTTACATATATTACTCCGTGCTGAGGTTCTGCAAAAACACTCATCGAAGCAATGATTGCAAGTGATAAAATAATTTTTTTCATGATAAATATTTTTTTATTGTTGTTTCTGATATGATTTTTGATGTTGGTATTTCTGTCTAAATCAAATGACTGATTTTTGTGTTTATCGGGTTAATAAATCCATAAGAATTTAAACTGTGAACAAAATTAATTTGAAAAGCATATCCTCCGGGTATAAAAAAGTTCGAATATAACCTGAAATTGTACGAAAAACTATTGATGTCACTTTTTTTCAGCAGAAAATAAAAACATAAAATCAATTAAATAAAAAAGGAAATAGCGAAAAAAAAGAGGAAAGAGACGAGAAGCGCCTGACTTTCCTCTTTGAATATAGAATATTTTTTAGTTTACGGAAATTTTCTGTGTTTTACCGTTTGTTTGCAGAATGTAAATTCCTTTGCGCAGCGTTAAATTCATATTTTCGCCTGTCGATACTTCACGGGCTACTATTACACCTGCGGCATTATAAACATTAACGAAACTGCCCGCCTGAAGATTCTGTACCTGAATGCCCTTTGAAGTGGGTAGGTAACTGATAAGATTACTTTGCGCTGATGGCTGTAAAGCCGACCAGATGCCATTGAATTCGTAAGCGCCGATATCATATTTTACTCCTTTCGGGCGGCTTACACCTAAAATATCAGTATCTACAGATGCTATCGTCTGTCCGTTTTCAAGTAATGCTGACTGATTTGTAAGGGTGTAAATGTTATTTACCGGATCAAAGAATCTTGGATAAAAAACGCCTGAAGTACTTCCATCGTTTGCAAAATCGAGCAAAAAATTGTTTGTATTACTACTGCCGGTTAAATTTGCACTCTGAATTGATGTATATGCAGAATTTTGTATAATAGCAATAGAATTTGCTGCCACACTTGAAATGCCTCCCGATTTAGTGTCGGGTCCCCAAACAGCCGTGTTGTAAATTTGCGAAGCTACAGAAGCACTCGCGATGTAAATACCACCTTCGGCATTGTTTGCAATGGTGCAGTTGTTCAGCCTGCCACCCAGCATATATACAGCTCCTTTAGTAGTGTTGCCATAAATCAAGCTATTCGATACAGTGGTGAGATTTGTAGCTGCTACTAATTGTATATGAATTCCTGACCCATTTCCTGTAGCGCTATTATTCCTGAATATACATTTATCAATATTAAGTGTACCTTGAGCCTGGCTGCGTAAACCACCACCATAATTGCTAGCTCCGCCTGCAGCTTCATTGTTTTCGAATAAACAATTTATAACTTCAAAAATTACTCCTGATCCAGACCCGCAATGTAAACCACCGCCCGAATTAGCTTTATTGCTGCCAAAGTAGCATGAGTATACGTTTCCGCCTCCATTCAAAAGTAATCCTCCCCCGTTTCCGGCAGAAACATTATTGGTGAACTTACAATACTGAAAAGTCATTCCATCTCTTCCGATGATAGCCGCACCAGTGCCGAAACCTGCTTTATTGATTGTTAAGCCATCTATTATGGTGTTTACACGTGCACCGCCGGGAGTGAAAATTTGATACGAATTGTTTTGTCCATCCAAAATTGTTTCGTTGGTAAATGTCCATGGATCCGATCCTTTGCTTCTTTCAGCAAGTGAAGTTTCAGTTCCGAGAAAGCCTCCGTACACATCCAAACCGGCTGTAGGAAAAAGGTAAGCAGCCGAAAATGGATAAGTTCCTTTAATAATCCAAATTTCATCGACATTGGTGAATGTAGTTGCAGTTAACCACGCATTTAATGTTTTTCCTTCTGAAGTTAAATCCACCAGCGTTTCGCTTGCTCCCGCTGCACGCCAGGCAGCTGATGACCCTCCGGGTTGTACCAGATAACGCATTGAAAATGCTGAAATACTGCATAAAATTGCCACTAATAATGTAATTTTTTTCATAACATACATAATTTTAAAATTGATTTTAATAGAATTTCGATAACTTATGATTTGTATAAATTATGATGCAAAAATAAGAGCATACCATTTTTAACAGGGTATAAAATCTGTCGGAAAAGGTTCTTTATTGTACGTATTTTCAGTTATAAAGTCTTATTTTTCAATGAGAATCATTAGTATTTGATTTCCTTGTTGAGTATTTTCTCCCGAAACCACGGATCGCCGGCTTCTTTCAGCAATGCGGCCATTTGCCGGGTTAGTTTCCGGTAAAGTTTTTTGTTTTTACTGTAATCGAGACTGTTCATTTGATACGGATCTTTTTTATCGTCGAAAAGCAATACTTCTTTCAGGTTTTTCTTCCGGTCGATGGTGATGGCCAGGGTGTAACGTTCGGTTTTAATGCCGCGTGCCACAGGAAAATAACTGATAACCTTGCCTTCTGCATTTTTCTCGCCATCAACATTGCGGATATAAAGTACGCCTTTGGGTGCTTTCCGAATGTTTTTTTCTGATTTCAGAAATCCTGCCAGATTGTTTCCCTGTACACTTTCAGGAATTTTGTTTTCAAGTCCGGCCAGCGAAAGCAGTGTAGGCATAATATCGGGCGTGCCGAGCATCAGGTTGCTTACTTTTGGTTCCAGATTACCCGGATAGCGAATGAGAAACGGCACATTCAATGCTTCGGTGTAAGGCGAGTTTTTAGCATCGAGCACATGACTCGTCAGTGTTTCGCCATGATCGGATGTGAAAACCACAATGGTGTTTTTATCAAGTCCTGCATCTTTCAGTGCCTGCAGAATACGTCCAAACTGTCGGTCCACGCCGGTTACTGCCGCAAAATAATAGGGAGCAGATTTGTGTTTTTCGGTTAGCTTAGAGTTTATATTCGGACGAATCAACAGTTCATTCAGCGGAATATCTTTGTACAGATTAAAATCTTCTTCCTCCACATCCTCAAGCGAACTGTAGGGATGGTGAGGCGGATTCATGCTGACCATCAGGAAGAAGGGCTTCGATTTGTCGCGGTCGTTCTGAATGAATTCGATGGCTTTGTCGGCTTCATGTTTGGGCGACCACTCACGTATTTCATGACGATCGCCATTGCTGTCCCAATAATGTGGTTGTTTGTGCACATCGAAAGTGCCGTACGAATACCAGTAACGGAATCCGTGACGTCGTTCGGGTGGTGTGTAAGCATCCCATACAGGATTACGGTTTTCAACATAGTTGCCGGGGTTTTGCGGATTGTTTTTTGTAGGATAATCCACATGCAACTTTCCGATATAAGCGCAATCGTAACCATTGGCCGAAAGTACATCGCTAATGGTCACAGCATCCTGACGGAGACTGCTGTGAGGACGGGTGTTGTTGCAGTTGAGCGTTACTCCGCTGCCGTCGGGAAACATTCCGGTGAGCATCATTCCGCGATGCGGACTACTGAGCGGGCAATTACTGTAGGCCGAACTAAGAACCACAGCTTCGGATGCAAAGGCGTTCAGATTGGGCGTATGCACAGGGTCGGCCCTGAAGTTTACATGCCGGCTGTAGGGCTTTTCGTTCCAGAACTGCATGGCGTGGTTACGCATTTGGTCAGGGAATACATATACAATGTTAGGCTTTTCAGTCGCCATTGCATTTCCCGAAATGAGCAGTGAAAGTGCTATTATGTTTTTTCCTTGTGTCATGAGTTTTTGTAAGAAATTATTCGCGTTGTTTTCGAAAATATTTGATGATTAGAGTGTTGTGTGGTGATATGTTTCTAACACAATAGAACACATAGAAGTTATTGAACAAAAAGACTTAGTTCACATAGTAAAAGTATTTGACAATACTTTTATTTCTCTGAAACTATCCCGTTTTCGGGATAATCCTATGTGTTCTGTTTTTTTTTAATATTAAAAACTACTGTGAACTATGTGGTGAAAAAGTATCGTTTTTATTTTCGGCAGCTTAATGGCTGGTAATCTTTTTATGGCGCTTTGCTAATTTTTCAGCTACTTTTTTGTGGGTCTGTAACAGGTTGTTTTGCTGACCGATGTCTTCTTTAATATTAAACAATCCTCCGCCCGGAATGTTAGCCAGTTCGTTGCCTGTTTTATTACGTTCTTTTCCTTTGTATTCAGGAATATATACCCAATTGCCCGAACGGAGTGCAGTTCGTCCCTGTGCTTCCAACACAAGTTCGGTGCGGGCTTTGTCTGATTTTCCGAGAAATGCAGGAAGAGTGTTACGGCTGTCAAGGCCTTTTTCAGTTTTCAAACCGGTGAGTGCAGCTATCGAAGCCATTAAGTCGAGCTGGCAAACCAATGCATCCGAAACCTGTGGCTGTATTTTGCCTTTCCAGTAAACCATAAAAGGCACACGTGTACCGGCTTCGTATAGGCTGTATTTTCCTCCACGAAGAGCTCCGGCAGGTTTGTGGTTACCAAGTTTTTCCACTGCATCGTCGTAATATCCATCGTCGAGCACAGGTCCGTTGTCGCTGGAGAAAATCACCAGCGTATTTTCGGTCAGGCCCAATCTGTCGAGTTCGGCCATGATTTCGCCTACGCTCCAGTCGGCTTCAATAATGGCATCACCACGCGGGCCCAGGCCACTTGCCCCTACAAACCGTGCATTCGGAGTGCGGGGTACATGTGGTTGATGTAGTCCGAAGTACAGAAAGAATGGCTTGTCTTTGTTTTCGTTCATGAAGTTTTTAGCCAATCCTGTAAAGTAGTCGGCCATATCTTCGTCTACCCACAATGCACTTTTACCACCCCGCTGAAATCCGATACGCGGAATACCGTTGTGCACCGAGTTATTGTGGCCGTCCGACCATTTCATTTTCAGTAACTCGGGGTGGGTGAGTGCCGTGGGTTCACCCTCGAAATTCTTCTTGTAGCTGACTTCAATCGGATCGTTGGGATCGAGATTTACTACATTCCCGTTTTCTACATATACATTTGGTACACGGTCGTTGGTGGCAGCTATCAGGTTCGAATATCCGAATCCAATTTCGCGGGCTCCGGGTTTAATGGTTTCGTTCCAGTTTACATTGCCTGCACCCATTCCCAAGTGCCATTTGCCAATAGCAGCCGTGCTGTAGCCGGCTTTCTGTAGCATTTTGGGCAAAGTGGGTTGCGTTTCTTTTATCAGCAGGGGAGCATCGCCCGGAAGAATCTGTGCATCAGGATTGCGCCACGGATACATGCCGGTAAACATACCATAACGACTGGGTGTGGAGGTGGCCGAAGTGGCGTAACCATTTGTAAAACGCACCCCGTTGTTGGCTAATTTGTCAATGTTTGGAGTGCTTATGGTTTTCGAACCATAGGCGCTCAGGTCGCCGTAACCAAGGTCGTCGGCAATAATCAGAATGATGTTGGGTTGTTTCTCGGGTGCTTTGGCAAAAACGCTTAGTGCCATTGCTGAAACCGATGCAAGTACAATGTGTTTGTTCATATGTGAAAAATGAATATTACCCCTAACCCAACCTTGCCCCCTAACCCCCTGAAGGGGGGATAAGAATCGGAAGAAGAGTGTGGTTTGTGTTTTTGTTATTTATGGTAGTGTTATTTTTGTTGCGAAATAACGAATTTATAATTTCCGCTTTGACGGATCTTTTTATCACGGAGTGTGAGGCGATAAATTTCGTCGCCCCATACGCGTGAAAGACGCATATCGTCAAGTGCAATGCTTTCAATGCTGGTTTCAAATGTGTTGCTGTCGAAGGTCATTTGCATTTTCGCGCCATTTACTTCTACAACAATTTTGTTTTTCTGTATTTCGGGTTTCGAATGTAGCATAAAGTGTATTTCGTTCGCTTTTTCAACATTTTTCAATGTGAACCTGTCGTTTATTACCAATGCTTTTTCATTCAACTGATAGCTTCTTGTCCAGTTTTGGGCTTTTGCTTCGGCCGGATAAGCAGTGGCAATATTCATCGACAGTTGTTTTTTGCCTGTATTTACTTTTAGGTTTGTAGCTTTAAATTCTTTCCCGAAATTCTGTTCCACACCGTTGATGGTGGGCAGATTGTGATATTTGCTGCGCATGGTCCAGATACTGTAGCGCTCCGGTCCGAAAGTCTGACGGGTGTAAGTACCCACGCCGGCATCGATAAATACAGGTGTGTTTTTGTACCACAGCGAGAATGTGCCGGCATCGTTATGGTTGTGGCTTTCGGCATTGTATCCGCCCTTGGCTGCCATAAAGAAGCCCGTTTTATTTTTGAAATAATAAAATTGCGTGCCGGGATAAACGGTTACATCGGGAGTACTGTGCAGGGCTTTTTCGCTGCGGAGTTCTGCATCGCAGGTCAGACTTTCGAGCATTCTGAAAATGTCGGTTCCCGAACCAATGCTGAATTCTTTTTGCTGAATAAGCAGTGCTGCAAATTGTTTCATTTCTTTGCTGCCTATGGCTTTTCCATAACGGTAAATAAGCGGTGCGTTTGATGAGAATTTGGCTGAAGCATCGGCAAAGTTTACCACCCAGTCATTCCCTACGTACGAGCGCGAAATATATTTGCCCATGTCTTTAATCATTTTCTGACCAAAAAGATTAATTTTTCCGTTGCTTACCATCGAAAGCAGTTGCAGGTAATCGTAGAGTTTTCCGGCTGCATGTCCCCAGTAGGATGGTCCTTCCTCACAGGCGCCATCTTCGTTTACATAATTGATAAATTTATCGACCGAAAGCATTGAGCGATAAATGTCTTTGGTGGTTTGGGCAGGATCGGACTCGAGCAACACAATACATTGCAACGAATTAAAGTTGGTCCAGGGATTCCAGTTATTAACCATTCCGTCCGGACGCGGTTGAAAAGCCATCCACCAAAAGCGGTCGTTTTCGCGGTAGGGAAGAATGATTTTATTGAATATTTCAGTATAAAGGCGTTTCGATATTTCGGGATTTACTTTGTCGAATTCCCTGTGAAAGAAATAATACGTCCATGCCAGAAAAGCACCAATTTCGCCCGAGCCAAGGTCGATAACCTGTTCGGCAGTTTCGGGCAGTGTGCGACCAGATTTTTGTGCAGGTAAATGTGCCGAGAGCACCCACGATGTCCGCTCACAATTATAAAACACACCGTTGATAATCTGGTCCATAAAGCGGCCTTTTCCTTCAGCCAGTTCGGCCATTACAAGATCAGAAAGTGCGTTGTTATTAGCGAAATTGGGATTTTGCATAATGTCACGGTTACCGCTGCGCTCGTATTCGAGGTAGTCGGTAGCGCGTATTACCTGCCACTGATAGTTGAGTTGTCGCTCACCACGTTTGATAGTGTTATCGCGGTTGCGGCCAAAGAGGGTTGTCCAGGCTTCGCGGTTACTGTAATCGGGATAAGGTACCCATTGCTGAGAAGGAATCAGCACTTCAGAGATTTTTTCAGGATGGAAATTTCCCGAAAGAAGATTGCGATGTGCAGTAGCTGACAATGCAACATAAAAAATTACGAGGACTAATGTAATTATTGTTTTTCTCATGATTTTACCATTGAATTTATTTTCGGGGTAAAATTACTTACATTTAAAAAATTACAATAGTCAGAAAATGACTAAAAATAGCCCAAAATTGTACGTCAATTTTAGTACGTGAATTATTAATCGCTTTCTTCTTCCTTTTCGTCAGTCAATTCATCATTTTTTCGAAACGAAGAGGGTGAAACGCCGAATTGTTCTTTAAAACATTTTGCAAAATATTTCGGCGAACTGAATCCGAGCATGTAAGTAATGTCAGAGATATTATATTCGGGATTATTGCTAAGCATTGAAGCAGCTTTTTTCAATCTTACATTCTGAATAAACTCGTTGGGTGTTTGTCCGGTTATTCCTTTCAACTTGGTAAAAAGTTTTGTTCGTCCCAGCGCTAATTCACTCGAAAATGCCGGCACATCGAATTCGCTGTTGTTCAGATTTTTTTCTACAATTTGCTGTGCTTTTTCTAAAAATTCGCAATCCATTTTATTAGTTGCCAACAAACGCGGACTGAAGTCGGCTTGCTGACTGAATTTCTCCTGCAGAATGCGGCGGTTGTTAACCAGATTATTGCAACGTGTAATGAGTGTTTTAACATTGAAAGGTTTCGTAATGTAATCATCAGCGCCCAGGCGAAGTCCTTCAATATTGTATTCCACAGCAGTTTGAGCTGTAAGTAATACTACAGGTATATGGCAAACATTGAAATTGTTTTTGATTTTCGAACACATTTCACTACCCGACATTTCGGGCATCATCAAATCGCTTAAAACAATATCAGGTTGATGTTCGATGGTCAATTGAAGACCTTCGACACCATTTGATGCAGTGTAGATTTTATAAATAGGCTCGAAAATACTACTCAGCATTTCACGCAGTTCGTCATTGTCTTCTACAATAAGCATAGAGTACATCGGCTCGTTGTTTTGCAATTGCGTGGTTTTAATTTCTTCCATAAATTTCTGGTCAATATCTTCAACCTGCTGTTGATAATCGTGCGTTTCAGTGGCATTTTCTCCTTTTTGATCGTCGCTGAAATGCCCTGCGCCTTTTTTAAAATTAATTGTAAAAATACTGCCAATATTCGACTGACTTTCAACATGAATTTCAGCTTTATGTGTTTCGAGAATGCTTTTTGTAAGCGCGAGTCCAATACCTGTACCGGGATTCATATTGCTGATTTGAAGTCCGTTTTCGGCCTGATAAAAGCGGTCGAATATTTTCTCCATGGCATCGGCAGAAATGCCCACGCCGCTGTCGGATATTTTCACTTCTACAAAGTCGGCATGCTCAACTACCGAAATACCGATTGTGCCTTCTTTAGGAGTATATTTAAAAGCGTTGGAAATCAGATTGTAAAATACTTTCTGCATTTGAACTGCATCGTACCAAAGTAGTATTTTTTCGTTGTGACATTCAAAATTAAATTTAATACCACGGTACACTGCATATTCGCTGAAAGAAAGGTACACTTCATAAATAAATTTTACGAAATCCTGTTCACTGACTTTTATATTTAGATGTCCCTGTTCGGTTTTTCTGAATTCAAGCAATTCATTGATAAGATTTTGCATGGTCAGAGTGTTTCGCTTTATGTTCAGAATCCGATTGTAAACCGTTGGCTGAATATTGTGCATTTGCATTAGCATATCTACCTGGCCTTTGATAAGTGTAAGCGGAGTGCGGAATTCGTGAGAAATATTCGTAAAGAAACGGAGCTTCGATTGATTTACATCTTCGAGATGGGATTTTTCTTTTTTCTCATATTCAAGTGATGTTTTGAGTAAAAGTTTCGATCGACTGAATTCCAATAATCTCCAGGTAATAAAACTTATCAGTAAGATATAAAATAAATAGGCATACCATGTCCGATAATAGGGTGGAGAAATAGTTATACCCAGTTCTGAACTTGCTATTACTTCACCATCGTTGGGCAAAAAAGCTTCGAGCAATAACTTGTATTTACCTTCGTGCAGGTTCATAAAATTTAACTTGTTAATGCCGTTTGGCATGTCGGTCCATTCGTTCGAAAATCCTTCGAGTCGATATCTGTACATGGGTTGATTGGCGGCAATATAGTTATTCGTTGCAAACTCAATGGTAATCATAGTTTGCCTGTAATTCAGCTTTATATTTTTTGTAAATGGAAGCGCTTTGTCAAGTATCTTGTGATTATCGCCGGGCTCCACTATTTTGTTGTTAATCCATAAAGTACTCATATTCAGATTAAAGGAACGGCGTGGGCTCGATAAATTTTCTTCGAAAAACGAAACCATGCCATTCATGCCTGCCATAATTATTTTCCCGTTTTTGGTTATGTTCATTCCTCCATTGAAAAGTGAGTTTAGCGGAAAACCATTTTCCGAACCATAATTTGATATTTTTTTGCTTTCGGGATCGAGTAACGAAAAGCCCTGAGTGGTAGCAATTAACAAATATCCGTACCGAGATTCAATTATATTACTAATGTAGTCATTTCTCAAATTAGAGTTCAGGCTGCTTAATCTGGTAAAGTTATTTGTTTCCGCATTATAAAGATTTAAACCGCCTCCGTTGGTTGCAATCCATACTCTTTCTTTCGAGTCAATAAATATCTTTGCAATATTATTATTGCTCAGACTGTTGCTGTCATTAATTTCGAAAAAATAACTGTCTAATTTTTCTGTTTGAGGGTTGTAGCGGTATAAACCGCGACTGGCAATCCAGAAATGTCCCTTTTTGTCGATTTTCAGATCCACAACATAGCTGAGCTTTTGATGAAGCTTTTCTGAAAAAAGTGTAATTTTCCCCGTTTTTTTATCAATTAAAAAAAGTCCGTTGTAAGTGCCAATCAGAAGATTTTCGCCGTATGGAACAATAGCCCGTACAATATCCGATTGTTCCCACTGAGAATTTAGATATCTGAACTGTGTAATTTTTCCACTGCTGATGTTTAATTTGCAAACACCACCAAGATGAAGCCCGAGCCATAATTCGTTTTTTTCACGGTCGAAATAGCAAGTTTTGATATTGTCGCCGGTAAGGCTGTTTGGATTACCCGGTTCAGAGCCAAAAGTTTTGTATGTAAGATTTTCAGGATTATAATGAATCAAACCATCGCCTTCGGTGCAGAGGTAGAGGTGCTGCTGGTTATCCTCCACAATTTCACTAATGATGGGAAAAGGTTTATCTCTCAATTTCCCTGAACGCATATCATGAAAGTTGTAAAAATCAATATCCGGATTAAAAAAGTTGACACCACCAAAATAAGTTCCAACCCAAATACTTCCCTGACTGTCTTTTAGCAATGTCCAAACTGATTCGTTTGAGAGGCTTCTATTGTTAAACTCATCGGAATCATAATGCTTGAAAACGCCTGATTCAGCGCTGAGCCGGTCAAGTCCTTTTTTTGTTCCAATCCAAATGAAACCGTTTAAATCTTCGCAAATGGCTCGTACAAATTCTGATGAAATACTCAGGTTTCCTTTTCCGGGTAAGTATTGTACAATATTACCATTGCGTTCAATTTTAAAAAGACCATCGTACCAGGTTCCTGCCCAGATATTATTTTTACTATCTTCAAAAACCGACGAAACCTGACTTATATTGCTCAAAACCTTTCGTACTTTTCTATTTTGGTCAATTATATAAAGTCCTGAAGACAATGTTCCTACTATAAGTCTTTGGTCGGATGTTTCAAGTAAAACTCTGATTTGTGCTTTTTTATCCGGAAGTTCAGTATAAAATTCTTTATTTTGCGGTTTGTACGAAAAAATGCGGTTCTTTTCGGCCAGCCACAGCTTACTTACACCATGCGCAATGGCATCAATTTGCGCGTTCTGAATACACTGCATTTTACGGCTTCGCAGATCAAACATATTTAATCCGTTTTGCGAATGTATATATATCAGTCCGTTTTTGTTCCCGGTGATTTTCTTAATCAGGCTACCTGTGAGGGAGTTACTGTCATTGGGTTGCGGACGGAAAACCTCCATAGAATTACCGTTGTAGTGGTTTACACCTTCGCGGGTTCCAAACCACAGAGCCCCCAGTTCGTCCTGATAAATGGTCATAACTGAAAGTTGCGACAATCCCTGCTCAATACCGATTTTCGAGAAAAAAATATCATTGGCGGGAAAAACTTTAACCGAAAGTAAAGTAATTGTTATCAAAAAGGTGAATTTGCAATTTTTCATGTGCATATTATCAGAATGAGGTGTGTTGTAAATTGATAACTGATTTAATAAAAAAGTTACATGCACAAATATACATTATAATAATGAAAAACCGGTTTTATTGAATTCGTATTATTCAAATTGAAAATAATTGTGTTGATTGATGCTTTATCCTGAATTTGAAAGTTACTAATATTAAAATATCTTTTCATACTATTTGATTCACAAATATTTAAGGTCTTATTTTAATGTAAACTCAAACTAAAAATCATATTTTTCTGTTTTTATTCCTTATCATATAGATTACACCAATTATGTAATCAAAAAAAATATTATCTTTGAAGGACAAAATATCTTATATAACTAAACTTCAAAATATTACAGCATTGCACATCAGAACAAATAAAATCATTCATTGTAAACGATGGCAATACAAACCCGCATTTAACTTTATGCAATATGCCTATTAGCTGAAGGCAAATTCGCCACATAACCTGAAGATTTATATAAATCCACTTTAAAACAGATTTAAGTAATAGGTAGAAAATAATGTCGTGATTTTTGATAGCTATTTTGAAATGGATTTTGGACTTGAATGAGGGCGTTTAGCGGGCTAAACAACCGAATGAGAGTACAAAAGACGTTCAAAA
>CAYONE010000026.1:0-46076 GCA_964405245.1 uncultured Paludibacter sp. | reverse complement strand
TTTTACCAAATCAACAATAATATAATACGAAAATGGGCTTTTTAAGGCTCGACTAAATAGCTGCTTTACCCGGAAAGGAAATAGGTATTCATGCGCATAACAATATGCAGATGGCAATGTCCAATACTTACACTGCCGTTATGGAAGAATGCACCATGCTCGATGCCACTTTACTTGGATTAGGACGCGGCGCGGGAAATTGTCCCATCGAAATTCTGATAGCTTTCCTTAAAAACCCAAAATACAGGTTATTGCCTTTGCTTCAGGTAATTCAGGATTACGTTCATCCAATGCAAAAAGATATCGATTGGGGTTATCACATTCCATATCTTATTTCAGGAACACTGAATCGCCATCCACGACGCAGTTTGGAATGGATGGATTCAGACCGGAAAAATGATTTTGTGGCCTTTATGAAAGAAATGCACGATAACGAAGTTTTAGAATAGCAAAAAAATAAAACCTGACAGTTTATTAAACTTGTCAGGTTTTATTTTAAACATCAAATATTAGCGTACTTTTATTTTATAATTATTTCTTCGAGTGAGGAATTCCACTCCTTCAGATACGCAAAAAACTTTTCGGCAGTTGTAATCTGAGTATTCTCTTCTTTTAACCATGCTGCTGTTAAGTGAAATTTAACTGTTTCGCCTTTTTTTACCGGAAAAACAATCAGGTTGTTAACTCCATCGGAAAACTGTTTTCCTTTGTATTTTTCAGGTAAATAAACTCCCAAACCTGCTGTTTCTTTTGCATATTTCACAGTATCCGGTTGTGGATAGTGCTTTCCCCATGAACCAACTAAAAAATCCGATTTTAAAAGTTCGCCGCCACCAATTTGTTGTACTCCGGTGGCAATTTGATTTATGTCGTCCGATGCTGTAATTTCACAAATTGCATCGCGATGACGCGCATAAAGCGTGTATCGTACAGATAGGTTTATTTTTTTACCCTCATATTGCCAGCCTTCCACTTCGCTTTCAACAATTGTACGCAAATTTCCTGTGGCAACAATCCGTTGTGTCCTTTTATCAAACTTTTCGATGTGCAATGCTTTTTTTCCATCAAAACCTTTTACCGTGCCTACGCCAATCCAACCTGAAACAAGTAAAATATCATCGCCATAGCCTGCTGCTAATTGTTCATCGGTTGGATACCAACCTGTAGCTGCAATTTCGAGTTGCTGTTTCTTTTTACCGTAAATATCTATCGTGCTTTTATTGTCGAAATAAATACGATAAGCCATTAATGCTGATTCAAATGCCACGCCGTGATGATGCATTTTATTATACATATCGTTTTTTGTCGATGACATTTCAGTAACAAATTTATGCGAACCATCCGCTTCTTTTGCTATCAAATCAGTATAAACTTCAGCAGGAAACTGAATTCTTTTTTTATCGCTGATGGTTTTGAGTTTTATTTTTTTTGATTCATTCGCTTTTAAATCAATTAGAAAAACCACTTCATCAATAATCCCGTCTTTATTCAAGTCATCTGCCTGACTGCTGATTTGCTTTCCGCCATAAAAAACTGCAATATTTTGAAGTTTGGATGCAGGTATTTTCTTTATCTGAGAAGCTTTAATTACTACGGGAACATTTTCCAGCGTTTTAGTTGTTGGATTTGTAACAGTAAATTTCTGACAAGCCGAATGAAGATAAAAGCCAGAAAAAAAGAGTAATCCGATGATGAATTTTGTTTTCATATATATTGTTGTTTTTCCTTAAAATGCAAAAACGCAAAGATACTTATAATTGTAAGTTTGCTTTGCGTTTTCGATAAATTTCGATTATTTCCAAATATTTCCCTGAGCAACGGCATATTAATTGTTCAAATTTCTTATCCGCTAGTCCGAACTCCGGTGTCCCAATTTTCAAACCTCAAACTTTCAAACCCTCAAACCAATCTTATTTAATTACGATATTCGAGTTTTTACCAGTTTGTTTGATGTGTCCGGTTTTGCCGTTCCTGTCGGTAATATTGCTAAAAATACCATTGTCAATATCCTGAATTTCAACGATATTTCCGCTTGTGTTATCAATTTTAATATTTGAAAATTCTACGTTTTTACTTTGATTTATAACAGCACCGAATTTTGCTGAAAATACAGAGTTTCTCACTTTAACATTTTCTAATTTCATCTCTGGTAAACCGTTGAAAAACATTGCACGATTCGAATTTGAAGAAATTATGTTTTCAATTAAAATATTGCGGAAAGCAGGTGTTTCTTCTGAAACAGGTGGAATCCCATTGCTACCATTTCCGGAAACTTCTTCATCATCCAATTCAAGCGGTCCTTTTCCTCCGTAAAATAAATCGAAAAGTAAGGGATCAGTGGGAATGTCTTTCATATTAATATTTGAAATAAAAATATTCTCAACAACTCCGCCTCGTCCGCGATTACTTTTAAAACGCAATCCAACATCAGTTCCGATGAAATTACAATTGTTAACTTTGATATTACGTATTCCGCCCGACATTTCGCTACCTACAACAAAGCCACCATGTCCGTGATAAACAATACAATTATCAACAATTACATTTTCCGTAGGGATGTTTCGCGTGCGTCCTTCTTCATTTTTTCCTGATTTCATGCAAATAGCATCATCGCCTACATCAAAATTAGAATTCACTATCAATGTGTTTTTGCACGATTCAATATCAATTCCGTCGCCATTTTGCGAGTACCAGGGATTGCGTACAGTAATGTTGTTTACAATCAGGTTTTCACAAATAAATGGATGTATGTTCCATGCCGGAGAATTCTGAAATGTTACTCCTTCGAGTAAAATATTTTTACTGCGAACAAAATTTACCATCACCGGGCGCAAAAAATCACGAATTTCCATCCATTCGGCATCGGTTTGAGGCCCGACAGGAACATTTTGATCCACACACATTCCTTGTCCTTTTAATGACCCCGGCGATGGAAACCACATTTTTTTATCGGCGCTTAAAACTCCGCCACTCGCAACTAAATTTTTGAAATGCCGTTCGGTTAGTTTGTCCTTTTTTACCGGTCGCCATGCATCGCCCGACCCATCAATTACACCGTAGCCTGTTATTGCAATGTTTTCAGCATTAATGGCGGATATTGGGGACTGACAGCGCTTCGTACTCAATCCTTCGAAATTTGCATCGATTATTGGGTAAAGATCAAAATTTGTAGAGAAAAGTATGAGCGAGTTTTGTTCCAGAAACAAATTAATATTGCTTTTTAGGGTAATAGGACCTGTTAGCCAAATTCCTGATGGAACAATTACTTTTCCGCCTCCTTTTTTGCTTACTGCATCTATTGCTTTCGCGAAAGCTTCGGTATTGAGCGTTACACCATCGCCCATGCCTCCAAAATCGGTAATTTTTACCGTGTTGTTTGCAAATTTAGGAGCTTTCAGCAATGGCATTTCAAATGGTAAATCTTTGTAAAATGCCTTTATCTCATTATTTGTTATGCTTTTGTATTTTTGTGCCGAAATAATTGGTACAAAACATAGCAAGCCAATTGCAATTAAAAGTTTAGTAGTTAATTTTCTGTACATGTCAGAATTATGTTTTATTTATTTTAAACGCTTATTTTTCTTTTATTTATAATAACCAATTTGAAATGATTTGTCAGTTCTCTAGTACTTTATGATGGTTATTTTTCAGTAATTAAATCTGACAATCATACTACTTAAATTTCGTGAAATTGAAGTTAAATTTCCAATTTCAAAATTATTTTAAATATTGCAATTACTTGTGTAATTTTTGACAAAAAATAAGATATGAATTGACGAAAAACATCTTGTTATTGCATTTATTATCTTTTTATATATTTACCTTTGTTTTTCAAAATTTAATTTATACAAAATGATATCTGAAAGTAGTTTATTTCCCTTAGGAAAAATCAATAAAGCTCACGGACTTAGTGGCGAAGTTTCATTTACATTAAATAGCGATTTGCTTTTCGATGAAGAATTGCCTTGTTTGTTTGTTGTAGTTGATGGTATTCCGGTTCCTTTTTTTTTAGAAGAAATGCGTTTTAGCACTGACACTTCAGGATTTTTAAAATTTGAAGATGTTGATAACGCTGAGCAGGCTCGTACTTTGGCGGGGATGCCTCTTTTTATCGAAAAAAAATATTTAAATGAAGAAGATATTCAACAAAATGATATTGAGTTTTATAAAGGATTCAAACTTGTAGATGAAGCAGGAAACACTATTGGTAATGTAAAATATATTGAAACTTCTACCGAGAATCATTTATTTGTGGTTGAAAATGCCGAAAAAGAAATTCTCATTCCGGTAAGTGAAGACTACATATTAGATATTGACGAAGTAAATAGAATGATTTACATGCAGCTACCCGAAGGTTTGCTGGAGCTTTGGTGATAAAAGAAATTGAGAAAATAAGAAAATTCTTATTAGCGGAAATCTGTAGTAGAGGCAAGGGATGCCTTGTCTCGAAAAAAACCAAACCTGAAACTTGAAAACCAGGAACTTTGAAACTTGAATTTCGTGAGTCGGTTCCGAAGTATCGGAATCCCGACACCCAAATATCAGAACCCGAAACCCGACACCCTTTTATTTCATTTTATACACAATCTCCTTAACCCATTGCGCCCATTCGGTTTGTGATTTGCTTTTGTCGAAAGTTTGCCAGGGAATGGGTTTGCCAATACGAAGTACAAAATTTTTTCCGCGCTGCTTAAACATTTCATCCACCAGATACATCATTTCGATGTTAAATTTTATTTTGAAAAATTTTCGCAGGTTCGCTAAATTATAGAAAAAATTAGAGTTTCTGCCTTCGAAATAGAGCGGAACTACATCTCGTTTGTACTGAACAGCTTTTGCCACAAAGTTTTTTTTCCACTCAAGGTCAGTGATTTTCCCGCCCACTTTGCGCGAACACATACCCGCAGGGAAAGTCATCAGGTGATTGTCTGATTCATAAAACTCGTGCATTTTCAAAGCGCTTTCTTTGGCCTGACCTCCAGTTTTATTTACAGGAATAGTCATTTCTTTCATTTGTTCAAGATTATTCAGCAAGTCATTGGCTATAAAACGAATTTTTCCATCGTAGGCTTTGCCAATGATGTAGCTGATAGCCACACCATCAAGTCCGCCCAAAGGATGATTGCTTACAAAAATGTATTTCCCATCTTTCGGAGGCAGGTTTTCTTCACCATCAACTTTCAGGTGAATATCAAGAAAACCAAAAGAACTTTCCATAAAATCCAAATTTTTTCTGCCAGGAATTTCACTCAGAAAAACATTGAGTTCTTTTTCGTGAACTATCTTGCGAAGATAATTGATGAGAAATCGGGGAATTTTTGCATTGGGAGCTTTTGCTTTTACGGCAGCCTCTATGTCAATTTTTGGGGTCTTTTTGTCGCTCATACTTTAATTATTTCATTTTGCAAACATACAAAAAAAATCACTTTCGGTAAAAGAGTTATTTCTCTGCTTTTAATTTGGCAGTTTTACGTTCCTTGTTTATTATTTTTAATTGTGCTTTCAATTTAAAAGTACAATAGATATAATTATTTTTCCCCACTTTGTACCAGTTTTTATGTTTGCATATTATATTTGTAATTAAAAATCAGATTTTGAGATATATAAATAGTTTATTGTTAGTTTTGTTAATGTTAAAAAATTGTTGAAATCTTGTGAATTTTCCACTAAAATCAGTTGAAAAACTGTTGATAAATTTTTTGTGGGGAATTGTGGGGAATATAAAATTCTTTTTATACTTTTACCGTTGAAATAATGTACACTTCTGCAATGACAACATTTATAGGAAAATATGAAGCAAAAGCCGATGTAAAGGGCAGGATATTTATTCCTGCTGCATATCGCAAGATTTTGCCCAACGATGAGAAAGAACGTGTTGTTGTGCGCAAAGATACAGAAAACGATTGCATGATTGTTTATCCTGAAAGTATTTGGAATTCAATGATGCAAGATTTAAATGATAAACTTGATATTTGGAATCCCGATGACCAAATGTTGCTCATGCAATTTGTGTCGGATGCTGAATGGCTCGATATTGATGCTCAGGGCAGAGTTCTACTATCGAAAAAGCTATTAAGCGCGATAGGACTTGAAGATGGAAATGTGCTTTTCGTAGGAATGAACAACAGATTTGCTATTTGGAGCAAAGCCCGTTATGAAGAAAGTATGAAACCACGCGCCGATTTTGCCCGCTTGCTGAAAGAAAGAATGATGGGAAAATTAACACCGATTTCTGAAGAGGAAAAGTAATAAAAGATTAGATAGTTGATAAGCAATGCTTGAAGAAACCAAAAACAATACAGATAAGCCTAACTCTGTTCCCCTTACGGAATTGGATGTTGTTTATCATATTCCGGCATTACTACATGAAACTGTTGATGGGCTTAACATAAAGCCGGACGGAATTTATATTGATGTAACTTTTGGAGGAGGCGGACATTCAAAAGAAATATTGAGTAAATTGAGCAGCAAAGGAAAACTTATTGGCTTCGATCAGGATTTAGATGCGCTTGCCAATGTACCTGACGATCCGAGATTTACTTTTATCAGAAGTAATTTCAAGTATCTGAAAAACTTTTTAAAATATCACGGAATTTATAAGGTTGATGGTGTGTTAGCGGATTTGGGTGTATCATCGCACCATTTTGATGAAGAAGAGCGTGGTTTTTCTTTTCGCTTCGATGGGCAACTTGATATGAGAATGAATAAAGAAGCGCAACTTACAGCCGAAAAAGTGGTAAATACTTACTCTGAAGAGCAATTAGCTGATATTTTTTATCTCTATGGCGAAATGCATAACGCCCGAAAAATTGCGCGTACTTTAGTAAAAAGCAGAGAACATGCGCCCATAATAAAAATTTTTCAGTTGGTAGAAGTGTTAAAACCGTTTTTCTCCCGCGATAAGGAAAAGAAAGATATGGCCCGTGTATTTCAGGCATTGCGTATAGAAGTAAATCAGGAATTGGATGCATTAAAACAACTTTTAATAAGCACAATTGAGGTGCTGAAGCCCGGTGGAAGAATTTCAGTGCTTACATATCATTCTCTTGAAGACAGGTTGGTGAAGAATTTTTTCAGAAGCGGAAATTTTGAAGGAAAAATTGAAAAAGATTTTTTTGGAAATGTTTTAGCACCATTCAAGCAGGTAAACAATAAAGTTATTGTTGCCACCGATGAAGAAATTAACAAAAATTCCCGAGCAAGAAGCGCTAAACTTAGAATTGCAGAGTTGATTTGAGAGAATTGAGAAGCAATAAGAAAATTTGAAAAAATGAATTCGTGAGTTGGTTCCGACACTTCGGAATCCCGAAACCCAAAATAAAATGTCAGTTTTTAAGAAAATATTAGACCAAATAAAAGGAAACGAAGATCTGTCCGAAATTAAATCGAGTAGTTTTCGCGATTTTCTTAACGGCAATTTGTTTACAAAGAAGTTTTTCAGGAAACAGATTTTACTCATCGTTATAATGTTTATTTTTATTTTCTTTTATGTTGATAATCGGTATTATTGTGAAAAACAACTTTATAATATTATTTCACTCGAGAAGAAAATTAAGGATGTAAAGTTTGAGTCGCTAACAATTTCGGCTCAATTGATGAAAATTACCCGACAGTCTAACATTCTATCAATGGTAAAAGAACGCGGACTTGACTTGCAAATTCCGAAAAATCCTGCATTTTTAATAGATACGGTAGGGCAGAAAAATAACACCCAAAATCAAATTTCAACAATTGAAACTCAACAAAATCCGGAATGACAGAAAAGCGTAGAAATATTGTATTCAGATTCGGTTTGATGTATGCCTTGATTTGCATTGCTTTTCTGGGTGTTGTTTACCGAATTGTTGTATTGCAGTTTGTTGAGCGCGACGAATGGATGAAGGTTGCTGAAAAACAAAAGAAAGCTGACATAATAGTAAAACCCAACAGAGGAAATATATTTTCGGCCGATGGACGTTTGATGGCAAGTTCAATTCCTTCTTATTATGTTTTTATGGATATGCGTGTGCCTGCTTTACATAACGACGGCGGTAAACTTTTTAAAGATAACATCGATTCGGTTTCGGTGGCTTTATCTAAATTTTTCGGTGATAAATCATCGAAAGAATACAAACAAATGCTCGAAAAAGGTTATAACGACAAAAAAGCAGAACTAAAACTATATCCCAAACGTATTTCTTATGCGCAATTGAAAGATCTGCGAAAACTACCTCTTTTTCGCCTGGGACAAATTAAAAGCGGACTTATTACCAAAGAAATGTTTCAGCGCGTTAAACCTTTTGGCTCACTTGCTTCGCGCACCATTGGCGATATTTATGCTGATGAACAATTGGGAGGAAAAAACGGGCTTGAACTTTTTTTTAATTCTGATTTAATTGGAATTCCGGGTGTTTCTACACGTAGGAAAGTAGCAAATCGCTTTGAAGAAACAGTACAGATTGAACCTATCGATGGACTCGATATTGTGAGCACTATCGATATTGATTTTCAGGATATAGCAGAAAAAGCTTTAGTTGACAGTTTGAAATCGTACGATGCTGAAACTGGTTACGCTGTTTTAATGGAAGTAAAAACCGGCGAAGTAAAAGCAATCGTAAATATGCAAAAAAATGCCGATGGTTCGTATTCGGAAAACCGCAATGGCGTGGTAAGCGATAAAGTAGAGCCGGGTTCTACTTTTAAAGTTATTTCCTTAATGGCAGTACTCGATGATGGAAAAGCAAGAATGACTGATACACTTCATACAGGCAATGGATTATGGCACGTAGCAAATCGTATTATGCGCGATCATAATGCTAACCGTGGCGGTTATGGAACTATAACTTTGGCTGAGGCATTACATGCTTCTTCAAATGTGGGAATTTCAAAAACCATAATGAAAGCCTATGGCGATAAACCTGCAGCATTTGTTGAAAAGCTTTATAAAATGAAGATTAACGAGATGATGAATCTCGAAATTCCCGGAGCTGCCAAGCCTTTAATTAAACATCCTAAGAAAAATCCTGACACATGGTCGAAAACTACGCTCGCATGGATGTCAATTGGTTACGAAACCATGATGCCACCGATTTATACATTGGCATTTTTTAATTCAATTGCTAACGATGGTGTTTTTATTCGTCCGCGTTTTGTAAAATCAATTATGAAAAACGGGCAAGTAGTGAAAAGCTTCGAAACTGAGGTTATTAATCCGGAAATATGTAAACAATCAACATTAAAAGATATACGCGAAGCTTTAATAGGTGTAGTGGAAGGGAAAAAAGGAACTGCTCACAATGTAAAATCAGATATTGTACGCATTGCTGGTAAAACCGGAACAGCACAAATATCAAAAGGAAAGGCAGGTTACAAAGAAGGTGGGAAAACACATCAGGTGTCATTTTGTGGCTATTTTCCTGCTGATAATCCTCAATATACATGTATTGTGGTAATACGCGAACCTCACAGAGGAGCGCCATCGGGTGGTAAAATGGCCGGCTCGGTTTTTAAGAGTATTGCTGAAGCAGTAATGCTTAAAAAATCGGAATTTCGTCCGGAAGATTTACTAAAGGACAGTACGATTGTAATTAATCCTGTACCGGATATTAAACCCGGATTAAGCGAACCTTGTTTGCAGGCAATGCATTTTATGAACATCAATTGTAAACCTGTAAAAGCTGATTGGGTTAATATTGAGAAAAAAGACAATTCAAATGAATTTCATCCGGTTGAAGTTAGTAAGGGTATGATGCCCAACCTGCATGGAATGGGTGCAAAAGACGCATTGTACTTACTCAACGGTCTTGGTTTGCATGTTCAGATTTCAGGAAGGGGAAAAGTAATTTCTCAAAATCTTCAACCCGGTGCAAAATATCAGTCGGGTCAAATCATTGAGTTGATTTTTGATAATTGATTTTTTTGTTGGCACCAATTTTCATTCAAAAAAAATAGTAATAAAATGAAACTGAACGAACTACTATATAAATGTGAAATAAATAAGTTGGCAGGCTCAACCGATGTTGAAGTGTCAGGCTTGCATTTCGATTCGCGTGAGATTAAACAGGGGAATGTTTTTGTGGCTACACGGGGAACTGCGGTTGACGGACATGATTTTATCGAAGCGGCAATTACTAATGGAGCATCGGCAGTTGTTTGCGAAGAATTTCCTCTGATACGTAATACTCAAATTGTATATGTTCAGGTTTTGGATAGCGCCTCCGCTTTAGGCAACATGGCTTCTAATTGGTATGGTTCGCCTTCCCAAAGTCTTACATTGGTAGGAGTAACCGGCACTAACGGCAAAACAACAATTGCAACCTTACTTTATAAATTGTTCAGGGGTTTAGGTTTTAAAGCCGGATTACTATCAACTGTATGTAATTATGTTAATGATATTGAGCTTGAAGCCACTCATACCACACCTGACTCGATCACACTTAACAAGCTTTTACGACAAATGGTGGATGCAGGATGTGCTTATGCTTTTATGGAAGTAAGTTCGCACTCGGTAAGCCAACGTCGAATTGAAGGCATTGCATTTAAAGGAGGAATTTTTTCAAATCTCACCCGCGATCATATCGACTATCACCTCACTTTTGAAAATTATTTGAAAGCTAAAAAAGAGTTTTTCGATTCTTTACCTGCAGATGCTTTCGCTCTTACAAATTTCGATGATAAAAACGGAATGGTGATGCTACAAAACACAAAAGCAACAAAATACACCTATTCAGTTCAATCTCTTGCCGATTTCAAAACCAGGGTTCTCGAATATGGTTTTGAAGGTATGTTGCTCGATATGAACGGTTATGAAGTTAATGTTTCATTTACCGGAAAGTTTAATGCATCGAACCTTTCGGCAGTTTTCGGCGCTGCCGTACTGCTTGGACAGGAAAAAATTGAAGTTTTAAGAATCCTGAGTACACTGAAATCAGTTTCGGGTAGATTCGAAACATTACATTCTCCTTCAGGATTCACTGCAATTGTAGATTATGCGCATACACCCGATGCATTAAACAATGTTATTTCAGCTATAAACCAGATTTTGCAAGGCAGTGGAAAACTAATTACGGTTGTAGGTTGTGGCGGAAACAGAGATAAAGGAAAAAGACCAATGATGGCTCGCGAAGCTGTAAATGGCAGTTGGAAAGCTGTTCTTACATCGGATAATCCACGTTTTGAAGAGCCTCAGGATATTCTCAACGATATGCTTGATGGGCTTGATGCCACACAAAAAGCAATGAGTTTAACCATTGTCGATCGCAGAGAAGCGATAAAAACTGCTTGTGCTTTGGCTCAAAAAGGCGATGTGGTGCTTATTGCAGGCAAAGGTCATGAAAATTATCAAATAATTAAAGGTGTGAAATACCACTTCGATGATAGAGAAGAGGTTATGAACTGTTTTTAAACACAAAACACAAAACACAAAACACAAAACACAAAAAAACAAACGCCAAACACTGAACACGAAACACAATAAACACGAAATAATATGCTTTACCACTTATTTACTTATCTCGACAAGTATTTTGATGTGCCCGGAGCGGGGATGTTTAACTACATTTCGTTCCGAACCGGCTTGGCATTTATTTTTGCATTGGCAATCTCTACTCTTTTCGGAAGACGAATTATCGATTATCTTCAGGAAAAACAGATAGGTGAAACTATCCGAAATCTTGGTCTCGAAGGGCAAATGAGTAAGAAAGGCACACCTACAATGGGAGGTGTTATTATTATACTCGCAATTTTAATCCCGACCCTTTTATTCGCAGCGCTTATTAATACTTATACTATTCTGATGATAATTACCACATTATGGTTGGGTGTAATAGGCTTTTCCGATGATTATATCAAAGTTTTCAGGAAAAACAAGGAAGGTTTAAGTGGTCGGTTGAAAATTGTAGGGCAGGTAGGTCTTGGTTTAATTGTCGGACTTACAATGTATCTTAGTCCTGATGCAGTAATCCGAGAAAATATTGAAATTAAAGGCAATACCGATAGGGTTGAGAATGTAATTTATGCAAAAAAGGATGTGAAGTCAACTAAAACAACTCTTCCTTTTTTTAAAAACAATAATCTGGATTATGCTGATGCATTTAAATGGGCAGGAGATAACGCGCAGAAATATGGTTGGATATTATTTGTAGCGGTCGCCATATTTATTGTTACGGCCATATCGAATGGTGCGAATCTTACCGATGGGCTTGATGGACTTGCAACCGGCTCTTCCGCGATAATGGGTGTAACACTTGGGATTTTAGCTTATGTTTCGGGTAATATAAAATACGCGGCTTACCTTAACATTATGTATTTGCCCGGTTCCGGTGAGTTATTGGTTTTTGCAGGTGCATTTATTGGTGCTACTATAGGTTTTTTATGGTACAATTCATTTCCCGCACAGGTTTTTATGGGCGACACCGGAAGTTTAACAATTGGTGGAATTATCGCGGTTTTTGCACTTGCAATTCATAAGGAATTGTTGATACCTATTCTGTGTGGTGTTTTTATTGTCGAAAATTTGTCGGTTGTTATGCAAGTTTCCTATTTCAAATATACTAAGAAACGATATGGCGAAGGAAAAAGAATTTTCAAGATGTCGCCTCTCCATCATCATTTTCAAAAAGAAGGAAATGCAGGAATTGATGCTTTGTTGCAAAAGCCATTACAAGCTCTTCCTGAATCAAAAATTGTAATCCGATTCTGGATAGTGGGCATAATATTGGCTGCAATTACAATTATTACATTAAAGATTAGATAGAAAGATACCCTTATCCTTAAAGGGGAAATGGGAATAAAAGATAATTATACAAGTTAAACTAATATTATCCCTTTTAGGGGTTAAGTGTTGTTATTATGATTGTAATTTTAGGAGGTGGCGAAAGTGGAGCCGGTGCTGCAGTACTGGCAAAACTTAAAGGTTTCAGTGTTTTTCTGTCTGATATGTCCGAAATAAAACCGGAATATAAGGAATTGCTCAACAAATACAATATTGATTGGGAAGAAAAGCAACATTCTGAAGCTAAAATATTGAATGCAAACGAAGTTATAAAAAGTCCCGGTATTCCTGATAAAGCAAACATAATAAAAAAACTGAAAGAAAAAGGAATTCCGGTAATTTCCGAAATTGAGTTTGCCGGACGGTTTACTAAAGCTAAAATGATTTGCATTACGGGTAGTAATGGTAAAACAACAACTACTACACTTGTTTATCATATTCTGAAAAATGCAGGATTGAATGTAGGACTTGCAGGTAATATCGGCAACAGTCTTGCTTTACAGGTAGCAACTCAGAATTTCGACTACTATGTAATAGAGCTAAGTAGTTTTCAGTTGGATGGTATGACTGAATTTAAAGCTGATATTGCTGTTTTACTGAATATTACGCCCGACCATCTTGACCGTTACGATTATAAATTTCAGAATTATGTCGATTCAAAATTTCGCATAACTCAAAATCAAACTGAAAAAGATGCTTTTATTTTTTGGGAAAGTGATCCGGTTATCAAAGCCGAACTAGCCAAAAGAAATATTAAATCGGCGCTTTATCCCTTTTCAAATCAAAGAAGTGAAAAAACAAAAGCTTTTCTTGAAAATGATGAGCTTGTAATACAAACAATTCAAACAATTTTTTCAATGCCAACAACCGAATTAGCTCTTAAAGGTATGCATAATGCTTACAACTCGATGGCAGCCGGACTTGCTGCATCAATTCTCGAAGTGAAAAAAGATAATATTCGCGAGTCGCTTAAAGATTTTCAAGGAGTTGAGCACAGGCTTGAGTATGTTGCTACTGTACGTAATGTAGTATTCATCAACGATTCGAAAGCTACAAATGTTAACTCGTGCTGGTATGCCTTACAAAGCATGAAAACTCCTGTTGTGTTAATTTTGGGTGGCACCGATAAAGGGAATGATTATACCGAAATTGAAGAACTTGTGAGCAACAAAGTGAAAGCATTAGTATTTCTTGGCGTTGACAATACACCGCTTCATAATTTTTTCGATGGAAAAATTGATGTAATTACTGACGTTAAATCAATGGACGAAGCAGTGAGCGAAGCCTATAAAATTGCAAATCCCGGCGATACTGTTTTGCTCTCGCCATGCTGTGCAAGTTTCGATTTATTTAAAAACTACGAAGACCGTGGAAAACAGTTTAAAGCGTGTGTAAGAAATCTTTAGAAAATTCAAATTTTATTTTTACATCAAAATATAATTCCGATGTAAATACTATTTTTTTTACAAAGAAAAGTTTCGAGATGTTTTGATTCCTGTCGTCAGTTGTTCGTAGTCTGCCGTCCGTTGTCTTAAAAAAATATTTACAATTTTACCTGATGAAATAACAAAATGGAATCGTTTTTTAAAAAATATATGAAGGGTGACCCCGTAATTTGGGCGGTATTTTTCTTTTTGTGTGGACTTTCAATAGTTGAAATGTACAGTGCAAGTAGTACGCTCGCTTACAAAGCCCAAAGTTACAACGATCCAGTTTTACGACATTCGATGTTTTTGGGTTTGGGGGTGATTCTGGTTTTTATCATTCAGTTTTTAAAACTTTTCCAGATACGGTTTTTAGCTTATGTTGGTATAGTTGTTTCTATAGTTTTACTCATATTGGTAATGTTTAAAGGTACTTCTGCCAACGATGCATCGCGCTGGATAGTTATAGGCGGAGTACAGTTTCAACCTTCCGAAATTGCAAAATTATCGATGATAGTACTTGCTGCCGATTTTATTTCGCGTATAAAAAATCAGAAAACCGATGAACCTATATATTTCAAACTTACGTTGATAATTCTCGGCATTGTTTGTTTACTTATTCTTTTCGAGAATCTTTCAACTGCTGTTTTGCTTTTTGCGGTAGTATTTATAATGATGTATATTGGAAATATTTCGTGGAAAAAACTTGCTTTGGTAGTTGCAGCGATTGTGCTGGTTGGCGGAATAACCTTTACTGTTTTTAAAGCAATTCCTGAAAATTCATCCACTCCAAAACTATTTCACCGCGTTTATACCTGGGTAAACAGAATTGACGAGCATTTTGTGAAAAACGACACTGAAGAGGCTAAATTTGAAATTAATGACGATAATCTTCAGGTGCAGCACGGTAAAATTGCAATTGCCAGAGGTGGAGTGGTTGGTGTTTTTCCGGGCAACAGTGTGCAGCGCGATTTTTTGCCACAGGCTTATTCCGATTTTATTTATGCAATAATTGTAGAAGAAACGGGTTTGATTGGAGGTATTTTAGTAATTTTGTTGTACCTGATTCTGCTGTATAGGGCCGGCCGGCTGGCAACTAAAAGCCCTACTGTTTTTCCGGCGGTTATGGTTATCGGGTTGTCGTTGATGCTTGTTATCCAGGCTTTTGTTAATATGGCTGTAGCTACAAGTTTAATTCCTGTTACCGGTCAACCTTTGCCACTTATTAGCCGCGGAGGTACTTCAATAGTAGTTACATGTATTTACTTCGGTTTAATACTTGCAATTACCCGTCAACTTAAAGTAGAAACTGATAAACCTCTACCGGCAGAAAATGAAATGCTTGTTGTGGATATTGATGAGTTGAAATAGAACAAAGATTAAAGAACAAGGATTAAGGAATAAAGAATGTAAAATAAAGAATGAAGAAATATAACTCTCACATTATTAATTTAATAGATTCTTAATTTCTCAATTTCTTACTTTTTTAGTTTCAACTTTACAAACTTTAAGAACTTTACAAACTTTCTAAACTCAAAAAACAATGGCATACAAATTTATCATAAGTGGAGGTGGTACCGGCGGACATATTTTTCCTGCAATTAGTATTGCTAATGCGTTGAAAACTAAATTACCCGATGCTGAGTTTCTTTTTGTTGGCGCAGAGGGACGCATGGAAATGGAGAAAGTTCCTGCGGCTGGTTATAATATTGAAGGTTTGCCCGTAAGCGGATTCGACCGAAAAAATTTATTTAAAAACATCAGCGTTTTAATGAAGTTAGCGGTAAGTATTTTTAAAGCTCGTAAAATAATTCGTAATTTTAAACCAGATGTAGCTATTGGAGTAGGTGGATACGCCAGCGCCCCGGTTTTGCGGGCGGCATCAGCATTTGGAGTGCCGACCGTTATTCAGGAACAAAATTCGTATGCAGGAGTTACCAACAAACTTTTAGCCAAAAAAGCTTCAGCCATTTGTGTGGCTTACGATGAAATGGATAGATTTTTTCCATCCGATAAAATCTTGAAAACAGGGAATCCGGTTCGTCAGGATTTGAATCTGATTCCTTATCACGCTGAAGAAGCATACAAATTTTTCGGTTTTGATAAAGCGAAAAAAACTTTATTGATAGTGGGCGGAAGTCTTGGTGCACGTACAATAAATAGAAGTGTAATTGCACAACTTGATAAGCTCGCTAATGAGGATATTCAAATTATTTGGCAGACCGGGAAATTCTATATTAATGATGCTTTGAAAGCTTCAGAATCTTTTAAATCGGACAAACTTTTAGTTACCGATTTTGTTGCACGTATGGATTATGCTTACGCAATTGCCGATTTGGTGGTTTCGCGTGCCGGTGCAAGTTCTGTTTCAGAGTTGTGTTTGCTTGCAAAACCCGTAATTCTTGTTCCTTCGCCCAATGTGGCTGAGGATCATCAAACCAAAAATGCACTGGCATTAGTTAACAAGCAGGCTGCTTTGCTAATAGCCGATAATGAAGCGGTAAATAATTTGATTGATACAGCAATCAAAACATTGAATGATAAAAAAATGCTTGAACAACTCAGCAATAATATTTTAAAGTTGGCCGAGAAAGACTCGGCCGGCAGAATCGCAGAAAAGATTATTGAAGTAGCAAGAGCTAATCGCACGAAAATTTAAAAAAATCTGTTTGCAAAATTGGTATGGAAAAGTTTATAAGATATTATTTTCTTGGAATTGGCGGAATAGGCATGAGCGCCCTCGCTCGATATTTTAAAATTAAGGGTTGTATGGTTGCCGGTTACGATCGCGCTCAAACCAAACTTACCGATAATCTTGCTGCTGAGGGAATTCAGGTTTGTTACGACGAAGCTGTCAGCGCCATACCAACCGCTTTTCTCCAAACTGAGAAAACCCTTGTTGTGCTTACACCCGCTATACCCGAAACACACCCTCAAATAATGTATTTCAGGCAAAAGGGATATACAATTTTTAAGCGTGCACAAGTGTTGGGTGATATTACCGAAAACAGTAAAGGAATTTGTATAGCCGGTACGCATGGAAAAACCACAACTTCGACCATTGCAGCACATTTGCTTTTTCAGTCAAAAGTGTCTTGTAGTGCATTTTTAGGAGGAATTTCTAATAATTACAGTACCAATTTACTGCTTTCGAACGAAAGTAATTTGGTGGTAATTGAAGCCGATGAGTACGATCGTTCATTTCACCAGCTCAGTCCGTATATGGCTGTGATAACTTCTGTAGATCCCGATCATTTGGATATTTACGAAACTCCCGAAGCTTTTACTGAAAGTTTCGAACATTTTACATCGCTAATTCGTACCGGAGGTGCGCTTATTATGCGAAAAGGTTTGAATATAAACCCACAATTAAAAAAAGGTGTGAAGTTATTTACATATTCGATGAACGAAGGTGGAGATTTTTTTGCCGAAAATATCAGAATACGCGATGGCGAAATTCATTTCGATTTTGTAACACCAACCGACCGTATTGCCGATGTGCGACTTGGCGTTCCTGTAAAAATAAATATTGAAAATAGTGTGGCAGCAATGGCGCTTGCTTGGCTCAATGGCGCTTCTAACGAAGAAATAAGAGTTGGTATTTCATCCTATTCAGGCGTTTACCGAAGATTTAATATCGTTTATAAATCAGCTCATACAGTGTTTATGGACGATTATGCGCATCACCCTTCGGAACTTGCCGCAAGTATTCAGTCAATCAGAGAGCTGTTTCCTGGTCGTAAAATCACCGGCATTTTCCAACCGCATTTATATTCGCGTACCCGCGATTTCGCAATTGAATTTGCTAACTCGTTATCAAAACTCGATGAACTGATTTTACTCGATATTTATCCTGCGCGTGAATTACCCATCGAAGGTGTTAATTCCGAACTGATTTTTAACCAAACCGACATTGAGCATAAAAAATTATGTCTCAAAGAAAATCTCTTGTCTGAAATCCAAAGTCGTGATTTTGATGTTTTGGTAACTTTTGGTGCAGGCGATATTGAATCTTTGGTGCCACAAATCAAGATGGTTTTAAAGAAAAAGCAATCTGAGAAATAAAGATTTATAATCAATAATTTTTATTCAGTTATTTTTTAAAATATGAAATTGTCAAGAGTTGCAGTAGTTTTTATAACACTTGGAATTGTATTGATTTCGGGCTATATAGTATTCAGTATTGTTGTTTTTACCAATACTGATGAAGATATACTTTGCAAGGATTTTCATATTTATTTCCCTGAAAATGAAAAATTACTGTTGGTTACCCGAAAAGATATTCATCTTACATTAAATAAAGCGGGACTGCATCCGATAGGTGAGAAATATAAAAATCTGAAAACTGATAAAATTGAAAGCGAATTACTGAAAAATAAATTGCTAAAGTCGGTAGAATGTTTTAAAACTCCATCGGGAGATGTATATCTCAAAGTGGTTCAACGCACTCCACAATATATGATTGCCGGAGCGGAATGTTTCTATGTTGATACTGAAAAAGAAATTATGCCGGTTTCGCTCAATCATGCTTTATATTTACCGGTTGCATCGGGTAATATTACCAAATCGCTTGCGAAGGGAGATTTATACGATTTTATTACTTTTGTAAACAATAATCAGTTTTGGAATTCTCAAATTGAACAAATTTATGTTCGACCCGATAAAACAGTTGAGATTGTGCCGCGCGTTGGCGATGTAATTATTTATATGGGAAGTTTCGATAACTTTCGCGGTAAACTAAAAAATCTTGAAATGTTATATACGCATGCTTTTACTCATATCGGGTGGGGTCGATATGAAACTATCGATTTACAATATGAGAACCAAATAGTGTGCAGAAAAAAAACAGTTGACAAATCAAAAACATAATAAAAGCATTTCTAATTTCTTCGATATGGCGATACCTTCAAACAAATATGTAGCTTTAGATATTGGCTCTTCGGCTATTTCGGCTATGGCAGCCGAAATTCTTGACAATGGCGAGATTAATATTCTTGCTGTTGAAACTGTTTTAGCCGAAGTGGCTCATTATGGTATTGTCGATAACAATTCTGTAGCTTCATACAATGTTGTGAAGCTGGCAAAACTCCTTAAAAACAGTTCTAAACTTCCGGTAATAAATCAGGTGGCTGTTAGTGTTAACGCCAAAAGTCTCCGAAATCAGGTGGTTGCTGTTAACAGATTTATGAAAAAAGATAAACCTGTTACCGAAGATTTACTAATTGAACTGCATAAAGAAGCCGAAAAAAAAGTTACCGGTACCGATATTCATATTTTCGATGTAATTCCTCTTTCTTATACCCTCGACGAAGTGCGGATGGACGATCCTGTAGGAAAATCGGGTGTTCATCTCACTGCAACTTATAATGCAATTTACGGAAAAGCGCTAATTAACGAGAAACTTGAAGGTGTTTTTGACCGTAATGATATCTACTGTATTTACAAACCTTTAGCTATTGAGGCTTTATCAGAGGTTCTGCTCACTGAAAGCGAGCGTGAAAATGGTTGTGTGTTAATGAGTTTTGGTGCAACAACAACTTCGGTTGGTATTTATCACGAAGGTGTTTTACAGCATTTACTTGTAATTCCATTGGGAGGTAGAAGTATTACGCAGGATATAAGCGAGTTAGGAATAAATTTAACTAACGCTGAAAAATTAAAGTGCCTGAAAGGTTGCGCGCTAAGTTCGTTGGTAAACAATCCGGTTTATATACAGGTAAAATCAGTAGATCCCGATGCTGAGCCGGTTAAAATCTCTACATTATTCCTTTCAGAGATAATTGAAGCCCGACTCGAAGAAATGTTGCATCCGGCATTTAAGTTAATCGACGAAATAAAATTTCCTGTACCTGCAGGAATAATAATTACTGGGGGTGCCTCCCGGCTTTCATACCTCAGTGAATTTCTTGAGGAGAAAACGGGTTTAAAAGTGAGAACCGGAAATCACAACAAATATTTATCTCCCAATCAGCAGACAGTTTTTGCTGACCCCGGATATTCACAACTTCTTGGTACAATTAAATTAACACACCAGTATTTTATCGATAATCCTCCGGAAGAAAACAAGAAAAGAACCAAGGAACAAAAGAAACCCAAAAGAGGAATAAAAACTGCTATCACTGATATTTTTATTGATTTTTTTAAGGATGAAAACAGTATGGATGATGATGGAAAAGATACTAAAAAAGACAAAAGCAGCGAACAGCCTGAAAATAATGAATAACTGATAATTTTTTACAAGCAAATAATTAAACGATTATAAAATGAATATTATTGAACAAATTTTGCCTATTGAGATACCTGTGGCTCAAACAGCAATTATAAAAGTGATAGGAGTTGGAGGCGGCGGTGGTAATGCGGTCAATCACATGTATCGTCAGGGTATTAAGGATGTTTCATTTGTTGTTTGCAACACCGATAATCAGGCTTTACTCAAATCGCCCGTTCCTAACAAAATTCAGTTAGGCACTGATACTACCGAGGGCTTAGGCGCCGGTGGAAATCCTACAGTGGCGCGCAAAGCTGCTGAAGAAACCATCGAAAAAATTAACATGATGCTTAAAGACAACACTAAAATGGTGTTTATTACTGCCGGAATGGGCGGTGGTACGGGAACGGGAGCTTCGCCGGTTGTTGCAAAAGTTGCTCACGATTTGGGAATTCTAACAGTGGGAATTGTTACTATACCTTTTGCTTTTGAGGGAAAACTGAAAATTAAACAAGCGCTCGAAGGCGTTGCCGAATTGAGCGAACATGTGGATGCATTGCTGGTAATTAACAACGAGAAACTAAAGGAAATTTATCCCGATCTTGAACTTGCAAATGCATTTGCCAAAGCCGATGATGTGCTTACTAATGCTGCTAAAGGCATTGCCGAAATTATAACCGTGCCCGGCTACATAAATACTGACTTTGCCGATGTGTATAGCATTATGAAAGATGGAAATATCGCTATTATGAATACGGGTTATGCTTCAGGCGAAAATCGTATTACAAAAGCTATTGAAAATGCGCTCACATCGCCATTATTGAATACTACAGATGTTAGAGGAGCTAGTAAAGTGCTTTTGAGCTTGTATTGTTCAAACTCTCATCAAATAAAGATGGAAGAGGTACAGCAGATTCATGATTTTATGACAAAAGTAGGTGAGGAGGTTCAGGTAATTTGGGGAGCAACTTTCGATGATTCATTGGCTGAAAATGTAAAGATTACTCTTATAGCAACCGGATATGGTGTAAGCGATATTCCGGGCATGCCTGCAAATGCAATCAGAGATGTAAAACCTGCTCAGCCAGAAATGTCGGGCGCTAAAGTGCTTCACAGTGTTGTTTCGGCATTTAAAGGAAACACAAATGAGCAACAACCTCCGCAGGACGAAATTTCAAGAGCAATGGACCAGTATTATAATAAGCCTGAAAAGGACATAAAAGTTACCGATTTGTTTTCTGATAATGCTTCAGCTGATACAAAACCGGAAGGTGATGAATTGGAAATCCTTGACTTGGACGATCTTGAAGACGACTCAAAACTCAAAAAGGTGGAAACTATCCCCGCATGGAAAAGAAAATTTCTGAGACAATGATAGTGTTTTCGGCTTTTTTTCAGACAAATATATCTTTTAATAACTGTAATTTCGCAAGATAGTAATTTCAATCACAGATAAATCAGGATAAATCTTTTTTGTGATAATTTAATAACTTGTTTATGACTCAACAGTGATTTTTTAAATATTGAATTTAAACTCTTAAAACTTACAAAAATACAATGGAACAACTTTTTGATAAAGTAAGCGAAGCAATAAAAACCGCGATGTTAGCACGCGATAAAGTAGCCCTTGAAGCGCTTAGAGGAATTAAAAAAGAATTTCTCGAAGCTAAAACAGCAAAAGGCAGCGATGGAACTTTATCCGATGAACTGGCTGTGAAAATTCTTCAGAAAATGGTAAAGCAGCGTAAAGAATCAGCTCAAATTTATGCAACTCAAAACCGTCAGGATCTTGCAGATAATGAATTGGCTGAAGTAGCTGTAATTGAAAAATACCTTCCTGCTCAAATGTCCGATGCTGAACTTGAAACAGTTGTTTCTGCTATTATTGAACAAGTTGGCGCTACCGGACCTCAGGATATGGGAAAAGTTATGGGCGTAGCCAGTAAACAACTTGCAGGAAAAGCTGAAGGACGATTGATTTCCGAGAAAGTTAAGGCTTTACTTTCGAAATGAAGTAAAAATTTTTTTCGAAAATGAATTCAATAACTTTATCTGAATTAACCGAACAAATTAAGTTTGCGGTTAATCGCGTTTTCGATTCACCTGTATGGATTCGGGCTGAAGTGGCTGAACTCCGCGATAATGCTAATGGTCATTGTTATATTGAATTCATCGAAAAAGATGCGGAAACCGATTCGGTAGTTGCAAAGATTAAAGCCACAATTTGGTCAACATCGTGGCGGTTGCTTAAACCTTATTTTGAAACTGCTACAGGGCAAAGTTTGCAAACAGGAATGAATGTGCTTGTAGCTGTTTCGGTCGAATTTCATTCGTTGTATGGTTTAAGTCTGAATGTAAAGGACATTGAACCATCCTATACTATTGGCGAACTTGCAGCCCGACGCTTGCAAATCATACGTCAGATTGAGAAAGATGGTATCATTGATATGAACCGTGAATTGCATTTTCCTGAGCGTCCCCAAAGAATTGCAGTCATTTCATCCGCTTCGGCTGCGGGATACGAAGATTTCTGCAATCAACTTGCTTCCAATGCCCGGGGATATGCATTCTACACACGCCTTTTTCCTGCAATAATGCAGGGCGAACAAGCAGAGAATTCAATTATTTTGGCTTTCGAAAAAGTTTATGAACTGGTAAATTTTTTCGATGTAGTAGTTGTGATTCGCGGTGGTGGAGCAACAACCGATTTGAGTTGTTTTGATGCTTATAATCTGGCAATAAATTGTGCGCAATTTCCCTTGCCTGTTATTACCGGAATTGGTCATCAACGTGATTCTACAGTTCTCGATATAGTAGCTCACACATCGGTAAAAACTCCAACTGCCGCTGCGGCGATGCTTATTGATAAAATGCAGGAGGCAGAAGCAGAAATTGATGCTTTCGTTGAGAATATATTTCAGATTGTAAATGAAAAATTAGCTGCCGAAAATAGACGTATCGAAAATATTAAATGGAAAATAAAAAGTCTGCTTAGAGACAGGGTGGTTAAAAAGAATATCATATTGCACAAACAAATTGGAAGCTTAAAAAATCTGACACAGAGGATTTTAAATCAGCAATTAAATAAACTCAATGTTTTGGATAAAGCTATTGAATCCCATTCACCATCTTTTTTGCTTAAACATGGTTACTCCATTACCACTATCGAAGGCAAAAGAATTACCACAAAAAATCAGGTGAAAAACGGAAGCAAAATTCGCACTTTTGTGCACGATGGCGATTTTGAAAGCATAGTGGGTTGAAATCAAGATTCTGATTTTCTCTGTTAACACTTATCGTCGTCAGTCCTTTCCAAAACTTTAGGGAATGTTTTTAAATGAAAAATACCATTTATGTTAAATTCAATTTTGTTATATATCAGTCACATTCCTGTTTTAGGAATAGATTGAATGTAAGTAATCAGCTACGCAAATTTACAAGTAGTGTCTGCTGAGTAACTGCCAATATATTTATTTATAAATTTTCTAAAGAGATTTAATTTTGCTCAAATATGCGATCAAAGACTTAATGAGCTAAAAATCCTTGCATTTCATTTGAGTTCTTTTCATAAAACATCTCGTAATATTTTTGCAAAATCGAATTTATATATTAATCTATCTTCCGCATCCCATCCACCATCTCACCAATACTTCCTTTGTGCTCATCCAAAAACTGTGTGTCTTTGTAGAGTGTGGCACACCAGGGCGATTTGGCCAGTTCGCGCCACTCAGCCCACAAGGCATCGTAGCGGGCGATGGACGCTTTTATACCGACTTTGTCGATAGCCTTTGATTGTTTATTAAGCTCGTTTTGTATCATAAGGTACCACATTTGTTCGGTAAGGTGATATTTGATACGGCCATAAGTACAACCTACGCGAAGTGACTCTTCGAGTTCTTTGTCTTTGAGGTCAAATTGTTTCGAAAGCGCTTCGATTTGCGACCACATGGCAGCGGCCTCTGCTTTTTCGGCCAGTACACGGTCAATCAGATTGTCTTTAACTATTTCTTTCAGCGCATCATTGTTGTACGAAGCCGAGAAGAAATTGTCGCGCGCCCACCATAGGTTGTTTTTGGTGTAATCGCTGCATTGACCTTTGCGAACAGCCTCCACGCTTATCACATTTATTTTACGGAAAATATCGGCATTGAATCCTTCGATACCGTGTTTTTGGGCAAATTCGTAGCAAAGTTGCTCTTCAGTTTTCGATGGATTGCGACCCCAATTGGAAATTACATAGGAGTTGAGATCTTTCCAAATCGTGCTTTTGAGGTAAGGTCCCTGCCAGCCTCCGCCACTCGACCATGTCCATACGCCAACCAGTTTACCTGTGGAAATCAGCTCTTTAATGCCACGCATCGCACCCGCAGGGTTTAAGGTTTCGGTACGTTTGTTTTGCCAAAATGAAATCAGATATTTTGTTTCGGGGAAACCGTCAATTACACTTCCGGCAGTGTAATAAGGGTGTGCACCTTTGCCATAAGCTTCCATAGCCGACTGTGCTTCCACCAATTGCTGATGTTTACCTTTGCCCAGTGCCGGATTGAAATTACTCATGCGCAGGAAATCGTTTTGTGGGTATTTAATGGAGAAAATCAAATTCGGGTGTGGTTCAATAGCATCGGTTACTTTGAGGTAAAACTCGCCATTGTTATGGAAACTATAACCAAAATCCCACGTGCGGTAGAAAAGCTTTTTATTGCGTTTCACACAAATTTCCTCACGTAGTATGTTGATAAACACAATGTGATCCTCGATGGTGCGCACCGGACTCGAACCTGTGTGATGCGGCGTGTCGTGCAAATACGTTTCGCCAAAGCGTAACATAATACCATCCAGTTGCGGGAAACGGTCGAAGATGCCTGCAATTTGTGCACGCAATATTTGCTGCGTCATAGGGCGGTTGATATCCGGCACGGTCGATTCGCCGGTACGTTCAGCTTTAGCGCCTGCAAATTTCAGTTCTTCGCCGTATTTGTGCCAAAGCTCTTTAGGTAATACCAAGAAGTCGGTAAACGGATACAGTGCTATGCCCGCTTTTTTCGCAGCTATGATTTTTTTGTCAATCTCAATGGCATGTGTGTCAATCCACTTACGAGTTTCGCTTTTGCGTGGAATGATGTTCTTTTTCAGATTATCGTAGGTAATATAACAGTTGATGTGCCATGCCGGTGCCATTGAGTTGTAACCTTCTGCTTTAAGATATTCGGGATCGTTAAATTTCACATCAAAAGGTTTCTCGCCCGGGTTATTGTACACCATATCCATGATGTAGGGCAGGGAATTGGTTTGTGCAATTATCTGAGTTGTGAAATAGAAAAAAAAGAACAGAATTACTGTTGCAAAACGAATGATGTGATTCATAATTTGAAAAGTATATTTTTGATAATGATTATTTTAATAATGCTATATAATAAAGCCCACCAGCTGTATTGTCAGCATCGGGTACAATTTTCAGCACCACCTGACTTTTATTTATAATTAAATAGTCGGGTAGGGGATATTCTACATTTACAAATTCGTTGCGGTTCCATTTTTCTGCGATATTTTCGGTAGCAATCAATGTATCGTCGATATAAATTTTAAAACTACGCTTGCCTTGTTCATTTCCCCAGTAACGCACCATTAATTTCAAATTGCTTTCGCCTTTCGGATAAAGCAAGTAGCTAAGTTGCCCACCCTGAATTACTTCTCGGTAAAAAGCATCTTTGAAAAGTCCGGAATTGGTGCGTTCCATTTTTACGCCGTGATCGGCTTCGGGCTGTTGTTCGCCGGGCACAATGGCATCCACTGTGCGTGTATCGAGTGCTAAGCGTGCATTTTCGAGTTGCGCCAACGAGTCTGCTGCCTGTTGGTACGCTTTTTTATTCATCGACAGCCAATACATCATGTAGCGGGCATCGTGAATGCTGAAAAATGGTTGCAATTCCAAACTATCAAACTTTTTGCTATTAAATAAGTTACGCGTTTTGAAATGCAGGGGTTTATTTTTGACCGGCTTAATTTTTTTCAATATATCATTCCGTTCGCCCACCATAACCGGCGCTTTGGCTATAGGAAGCAGCTCGCCGTGAGCTATATGCGCCCAACGATGGTCGTTGGTCTTAAGTCCATCCAAACTTTCGGTTCCTGTTTTTGCACCCAATAATACAGGGCCATACATAATGGCAATGTATTCGGGCACATTGGGCAGTGTTTCGTAACGCAATTGCATTGGCAGTGCAACTTCAATCTTATCACCATCACGCCATTCGCGGTCGATTACAAAATAGCTTGAAGGTTGCGATACAGTTTCAAGTTTTTTGCCGTTACATTTAACTTCGAAACCTTTTGCCGTTACCCAAAACGGATGACGAACCAGCAGTTTAAAACGCTGCGGCTTATTGGTACTAATAGTTATTTTTGTATTTCCCTCGTATGGAAATTGTGTTTCCTGTTTAATTCTTAATCCTTTATTATGCCAATCGAGTTTCGAAGCCACAAAGAGATTAACGAAAAGCGAATCGGACGAATGCGTATAAATAAACTCGCCGTATTTGGTGTGGTTTTCCATGCCGCTACCCACGCAGCACCACATACCCTGATTGGGAGTGGAATACACACGGTAATGGCGTGGGCGAGCAGGTGTAAAATACACATATCCACCATGTTCGGGGTGTTGGGTAGATAGGATATGATTAAATAATGCCCGTTCGTAAAAATCGGCATATTGTGCTTTTGGCTCAATACGGAACAATCCTTCGGTGAGTTTGAGCATATTATAGGTGTTGCACGATTCGGGACCTTCGCGCTCTTCTACATATTTACTGCAATTGGCAGCCGTGGGGAAAAACTCACGGATGCTGTTACCACCCAATGCAATGCTGCGCTTAAGAGCAACTTGTTCCCAGAAGAATTTCGCGCCGTGTCGGTATTCGGTATCGTTGGTGGTTTCGGCAATACGTTCAAAACCAATCACCTTCGGTATTTGCGTGTTAGCGTGTTTGTTATCCAGATTGTCAAAGCTTTTTATCAGCGCATTTAGTAATTCTTTGTGTGAAAATCGTTTGGCAGCATGCAAATATTTTTCGTCGTTGGTGAGTTGATACGCATCGGCAAAGCTTTCGTTCATGCCACCATGTTCGGTACGAAGCATGAATTCCATTTGCTCGTCGGTGAGGTTTTTAGTAACTTCAATGCCCCAATCGCAAAACGTGAGAAACATGCTGCGGGCAGTTTCGTTGCCACCATACAGCCACGCATCGCGCAGTCCGGAATAGGTTTTATGCAGGTTGTACCAGGGTACCCACGATTTTCTGATTTCAGTAAAATCACCATTTTGCAATGCCGGCCAGATTTTAGCACTATTGGGAACTCCACCCACATAGCCATTTTTGTTGGCATCCTGACAAAGTTTTAGTTCCGCAATCATATAATCCATGCGTCGCTGACATTCGGCATCGCCAGTGGCCGCATAATTCATGGCCAAGGCCGAAAGGTAATGTCCTCCCACATGCCCGTCTAGCCCAATCCAGTTGGGGTAACTTTCAGCTTTGGCAGGCAGTCCGGCTTCTTTGCGGTAAGGCGCAAGCAATCTGTCCACATCGTATTGCAACAAGTTATTTGTGTTTACATCCTGGGCGTGTTTCAGTACGCCGGAGAGCAATTGCACATCGCTGAGGTTAAAGGTATTGCAGTAGAGTTTTTCTTGCGAAAAAATATTATTACAGTAAAAAACGATGAAAAGAAGACTGTATTTCAAAAATAACTTCATAATAATTTGTATTTGATTTTTATTCCCTGAATTTTAAAGAATTCCACGAATGGACAAGTAATCAAAATTCAAAAATAAATCTCATAATGCTATTTTCCAACAATATTTGAAGAATAAAAAATGATAAATTTAAGATGGAGTGCATTTTCTTCAAAATTAATGGTTTTCAAATTAAAATTTATTGCTTTATTCATAACAATAGGTATTTGAAATTATAACTGAAAATTTGCATCATTTTAGAGAAATCAAATCAGAAAGGATGGGAAAATCATCCAAATCCGCATTTAGATATTGTTTAAATGGTTTTTATCTATAAAAATCTCATTCTTAATCCGTTAATTTTCCGGTTAGAGCTATTACCGCAGTTTTTTGAAATATTTATAACAGGTTAAATGTAAGTATTTTGAATATTATCTTTGTATCAGTATTCTGATTGAAGCATTTACTTTTTTATACGAAATGAAATTCATAAACAAATTTACATTCACTACTTTTTTAATTATTATTTTAATTCTGTGTTTTCAGCAGACTATATTTGCAGCTGGTAATAAAAACGAAGAATCGATTCCTTCAAAAACATATAAAATACTTGCTTTGGGGGATGTTATTACGACCGGAAAAACAGAAAATGGTGTTTACTCCTATTTGCTTCCCCTTTGGGAAAAGCTGTTTGCAGCAGGATATGTGGTTGAATTTGTTGGACCAAACTCTACTTCTACCCGAATTGGGAATATTAAACAGGCAGGAATTAATAGCGAAGCGGGCACAGCAGAAACCTTAGATGGGACAATAAGCAGTACTTATAATACCTATCAGGCAGATATAGTGCTGATACACGCCGGACACAATCACGATGTGGCTACCAATCCTGTTCCGGGTATAATTTCAGCCCACAAATCCATTATTTCAAAAATACGTGCTATCAATCCTAACGTTAAAATTATTGTTGCTCAGGTAATACCATCCGGTAAACTTCCAAAATACTCTTATATTCCCGATTTAAATACTGAATTAGCAAAAATGGCCGCCGAATACGAAATTGCCAACAACCCGATTACGCTTGCAAATATGGCTGAAGGTTTTAACTGGCAAACCGATTGCGTGGGAAGTCCGAATTTTACCCACCCAAATGCCATAGGAGCTGAAAAAATTGCTACAAAATGGGCAAATGCAATTAAAACAGCTATAGGAGAAGCCGATGAAAACTATAATCCGGAGGTTGTTACTTACAAGCAACCAGCATCAGGTGCAGCGCTTAAATTACATATTTTCATACCTGCAAATTTTCCTGCAGGAGAAAATCGCCCCGCAATTATTTATTTTTTCGGAGGTGGCTGGACAAGCGGTACACCCTTCCAGTTCTATCGCGAAGCATATTATTGGGCTTCAAAGGGAATGGTGGCGGTTTGCGCTGATTATCGCATACAATATACACACAACACAACACCGGTTGAAAGCATTAAAGATGCAAAATCGGCTGTACGATGGCTTCGGGAAAATGCTGATAAATTCGGAATTGACCCGAATAAGATATGCGCTTCGGGGGCTTCTGCCGGAGGACATTTGGCTGCTGCCACGGGTACATTAAAAAACTGGGACGAACCTACAGAAAATTTAAATGTCAGTTCAAGGCCAAATTTGCTTTTATTGAATTATCCGGTTTACGATAATGGACCAACGGGATATGGTCCTGCTGACTTTCGTGCACAATATTTAACGGTATCCCCTTTACATAATATTGATGCAACGATACCGCCTTGTCTGGTATTTTTAGGTACAACTGATCAGTATATTCCCCTTTCAACAGCACAATTATTTCAACAGAAAATGAAAGAAGTTGGCGTGGAGTCGGAACTTATTTTATATCAGGGAGCCGGACATCCGATATTTTCGTATCAGAAAGGTAAAAGTAGTGATTATTACAGTATTCTGTCCCAATCGGAAGCTTTTTTAATAAAACATGGGTATTTAAATCCTCTAAATGAAATTCGTGTCGCAAATAATAATGCTAAATACAATTTTTTTCCGAATCCGGCTTCCGATTTTTTTCATATTTCAGGATTGTATCCTAACGAACAAATTTTCATTAATGGAATTAGCTGCGCAACCTTTTCTTCTGTTGCTACTGGAAGTTCATTCAATATAAAGCATCTGCCAAACGGAATTTATCTCCTGAGCATAGGGAATGAAACGCATAAACTTTTGGTGAAACACTGACTGAAATTATTTCAACAACACATTCAGTTTTTCGAAAAATTCCGGTACATCATTGAATTTGTAAACGCGGTAGTAGAGGTCAGAATCTAACTTTTTAAGCGATTTAAGTTGAGTACCTTTTGCATTCCGCAAAAATGGTTTCAGCAGTTTTTCTATTTGACTTATATAGTTGTTTTCTTCCATCATTATCCATTCATCGAAATATTTGGCAAAATAAGCTGGTTGTTGAACCGTCTCCATAGAAACTCCCAAAGTTAAAAGTTTGCTTACTGAAAAATAGTATAATGGAATTTTACCCGAATTTAACTTCATCATGAAATAACAGTTACTCTCAATTTTGTCGGCAAGTCCGAATTTAATACCACAATTGCTTTCAAATCGAACGGTATCGCCCTTACCGGCTAATGTATAAAAACCTTTGACATCGAGTGGATAAAGTGTACTTATAATGCTGTCGTTTATTTTTACTTCGATTTTTTCCTGCATTTCGTGCAATTTTGTATATTTCATTAAACTTACGATAGTGTCATTATTGGCAAGAAAAATTCTAGATACAACAAATTTGTTAGTAGAAAAAACTGCTGAAGAAAGCAAAATTGAAATTAATAATACGTTAATTTTGAATGTTTTCATCTTTTTTGAATGATTTATTTTCCCAATTTATTCTGCTTTTCGATTACAATAATTTGTTAATCTCTTTATTCAAATCATTTGAGAAATTACTCAAATTAACTAATTTAATAAGTTGATTGATTTTTAATAGCTTAATACCGATTTATCAACAGCTTTTCGCACCTTGCCTTTTTGTTTCCATTCGAGTTTAAGACCTTGTCCGCCACCATGTTGGAAAAACTGCATGGAAATTTTATGCAAACCCTTTTCGAGTGCTACATCAATGCGTTTCTCATCCATGCCGTGCGTACCATCATTATCAAGTATTTTGGTATCATCAATAATCAGTTTACTGCCATCGTCGGAACGAAGATAGAAAGTATAAATATCTGTTTCGGGCACTGAAATATAACCATCGAACGTAAATCCATAATATAAATCGGATTTGCGTTCTTTGAGATTAAAATCGTTCACAACACCGGTTTTCAGGGTAGTGAGCGCGTTAAAATCGGGCAATTGCATCCAGCTGCCCTCATAGTATTTGTAACGCAAACCCGGAGTACCGCTATAAAAAGGAGCAACCGGAATTTCTTTACGAAACACCTTGGTGGTAACAGCGCTAACGCGATTGTTTTTATTGAAACCTGCTACTTTTACGGTAATATCTTTACTATCCGACAATTTCACATTCGAACTTACAATGGGTGATACTGCAGTTGGCATCGAACCATCTGTGGTGTAGCGAATCTGAACATCTTTAGAATTAGTAGTGGCAGAAAATTCTATTTCAGTAGTGAATATTTCGTTTTCGGCCACAATAGCAGGCGCATCATTCACCACCGGTTTTCCATTTATTTCGAGTACAATAACCGTAGCATATTGCGATTGTTTCACGTTGCTTAGGTTAATAATATTTTCAGCCTCTTTTACTTCAATTTTCAGATTTTGCTTTTTGTTGGCAAGCGGATAAGCTTTCAAAACTTTGTTTACAAGACCATCTACAACCAATTTACCGTTCGAAGGCCAGTTGAAAACGCTCATATAAAGCGTTGTATTTTTTCCCTTTGTTTTTTGAGTGCAACGTCCCCAACTCAACTGACTAAAAGGACTAGCCTTTGTACCGTAAATAGCTTCAGCATTGTCGCGCATCCATACGCCCACCTCTTTAAGTCGTTCAACCGATGGAACAGGCACTTCACCTTCGGCAGTTGGCCCGATATTCAGCAGGTAATTACCACCTTTCGAGGCAATATCAATCATATTACGCACAAGCATTTCGGTCGATTTCCAGTTTTGGTCGAACTTACTGAAGCCCCATGTACCGTTCATCGTCATGCACGATTCCCAGTTTTTGCCCGGAATACCTGTAGCCGGAATGTATTGTTCCGGTGTTTCGAGGTCACCGTGAACACCACCACCTAAACGGTCGTTGGTAATCAGGTTTGGATATTTTGCCAGATAATCAGTAAACTTTTTTGCCAACTCAGGGGTCATTTTTGCAGGCGTATCCCACCACACAATGCGTGGATTGAACTTTTCCATTATTTCTTTAACCTGAGGCAGCGATACCTCATCGATGTATTTTGCAAAGTCACCTTCCTGAAGTTTGTCCCAAATTTTGTTGTAGTAATTGCTACCTCCGGGGTGAGTCCAGTCCTGAGCCTGTGAGTAATACAAACCCAGCGGCATGTTGTGTTTTATACAGGCATCAGCCAGTTGTTGCACCACATCTTTTCCGTAAGGAGTAGCATCTACAATATTAAACGGATCGGCCGATTTATACATAGCAAAACCTTCATGATGTTTCGCCGTAAACACAATGTATTTCATTCCTGCTTCTTTAGCCAGCAATACAATCTCTTCGGCATTAAATTTTACCGGATTAAACTGTTTAGCGTACGCTTTATATTCCGCTACCGGAATCTGAAGATCCATTAAAATCCACTCTGCTATGTTGTGAGTACGTTTACCGTTCCATTCACCGGCAGGTATGGAATACAGGCCCCAGTGAATAAACATACCAAACTTTGCTTCTTTCCACCAATCCATTTTCGGATCGTCTGTTTTCACTTTTTGAGCAACAATACTGCCTGAAAACACAAGCGTTGCTAATAAAAAAATATTGAATTTCTTCATGCGTTTAATAAATTGAAATTTGTTTTGGCAAATTTAATTTCTATAATTCATTTTAATGTTGTCCGAAAAATAACAAGATGGGTATAAAAAGAAATATCATTGTGCATGATTTTTAATTAGTCCTCAATATTTCAAAAAACACCATATCGTTAAATGCCTCGTTAGCATCAACAGGATATGAAGGAGCAAGCAATATCCGGCCTTTGCCGTACATTATTTCTCCGTAAAGTGTAAGCAATGTATCGGGACGGAAGAAAAATGCACCGTGCGATTTTTGGGTGAAATTACTTACAAAAGGTTCAAAACCAACCGGGTCGGATGGCACTTCCCAGCTGTTTGTACCAATGCACCGACCCGACGGAATGGCCTGATTTCCCACAAGTCCATCTACAAATCCCCAACCGTTTCCGTTCCAGTATTCTTTTTGCGTGCCACCCCATTTAGTGACAGGTTCTTTCAGAATTTTGGCATCGTACAACGCTTTTGCCCATGCCGAATCAAATTTCAGCACCAGTTTAGCGCCGGATTTTACCTGTCTCAAAATTTGATTCAGCATTTCATTTGAAGGAATTCCCGCAGCGACTATCGTTTTTGCTTTCGTATCATTGTTAAACTCCAGAACTGAAATACCTGCTTCGGTCAATGCGTTTTGGGCAGCAGTCCAATTCAGTACAGCAATGGATTTTCTCTTTAGTTCAGCAGCGTACGATTTGCGGTTCTGAAGCAATACCTGCTCAGCGCCATCGGCCACTACCTCAGTTCCTTTCAACAATTTACCTTCGATGGTAATATATCCGCCTTTCCACGATTCGTTCATGGTAACTGGCAGATTTTCAATCAGCAATTGAGTGAAATAATCCCCGCCTTTTACCATGATTTTTTGCTCTTTAGCAAAACCGGTATAGGTGCCGTTTCCATCTTTCACCATTAATTGTAACAGGTATTCGCCTGCCGGTATTTTGTTTTCGTTAAACAGCGAAACATTGAACTTAGCCGTTTCGCCCACTTTGAATTATTTTCCGTTTTGGCGCACAATGGCCACTTGTAGCGGACGAATCCAGTAGCGCAAATCTTCGGCAGGGCCTTTCAGATTTCGTCCTTCGTCGCACAGTGCCGAATACCATGCCAGCATGTCGTCGCCAAGACTCAGATTCGTTCCACTCCAACCATTTATAGCATAGCCATCGTTGGCATTGCTAAGTTGTATGGCCTGTCCCAATCGCCCATCGATATACATCAATCCACGAGCAGCTTGAACGCTCAGGTCGGCAGGCGATTTGATAAACGGATGATTTTTATAATTGTTTTGTTTAAAATATTGCTCTGTTTTGTCGCCCAGCGGCTTCCACGATTTATAATCGTAGCCAACGGTATCAGTTGGTCGCGAAAGCAGGTAAAAATTATCCGGCCCTGTGTAGCAACGCACTTCGCCCCAGTAAATTATGGAACTGTCGTTTTGCGATTGATGCGCTTTGAGATCCGATTCCTGAAAGCGGGCTTTCGCCAATACGGTGTGGTCGTCAATCAGATTCAGACGCGGATTAAATTCGTATGGTCGCATGTGTGGCACGTAGCCCGAAGCATCGCCATACTGTCCGCCCGACTGATTGACTACGAAACGTGAATTATCAAGTTTCCGGGTTTCGTCGAATATCATTTTATGCAAATTATCATAGGTGCACTGTTCGTTAACCAAATTCCAAATCATTATCGAAGGATGATTGCGGTCGCGTTTCACCATACGGCTAAATTTTTCGGGCATGGTAAAGGCCGCGTGATACGCTTTGTCATAAGGAGCATCTGCTATCCAGGCCGAAGCACGTAAATCGTCAACACCCGGCATTCCCCCAGGCTCTTCGTAAATCATAAGACCAAGTTCGTCTGCATATTTCATGACTAATGGTTCGCCTATGCGGCGGTGAAAACTCAGGCAGTTGTGACCAATGCGTTTAGCATTTTCCACATTTTTGTGGGCTTGCTCGTCGGTAGGATAAAAACCTGTTTGCCAATAAAATCCCCAGTCAATAGACGAGCGAATGCGCACACGTTTGCCATTGAGGTAAAAATTATGTTGTCCTTCGGCATTGGCTTTAACTTCGAAAACACGGAATCCGAAGCGCACCTGATATTCGTCCGAAACATCATTACCTGCTATTTTTACACGACAATAATACAAATTCGGATTTTCGGTATCCCAAAGTCTAGCTTCGGGAACCTGAATGTTTTTACTAAAATCGGTCAGCGTGTCTTTTGCTGCAAATATATCCCAGCTGTTTTTATAAATCGCATTTCCACCTGCGTATGGAACAATTTCGGCTTCAATTTTCAGATTTTTATTTTGCGATTCCTTGTTTTTCAACGCTATTTGCAGTTGAATATTCCTGCCGTTGGCAGGCAGCAGGTTTTTTACAAACACATCGTCGATATAGCAATGGTCAGTAGCCGTGAGACTTACATTTCCCAATGCACCAAAATCGTGACCGGGTATCAGTTTGTACTTCGTTCCCCATTCGGTAGCAGGCGCATCGTTCCAGCCCCGTTGACCGTCGGGGTTTGTAAGGCGAATGGCAATGCGATTTTTTGTACCCGCTTTTACAAACGGAGTAATATCCATGCTGTAAGGCGTTTCGGCAACTATGTCGTAGCCGGCCAATTGCTCATTAACATACACTTCCACACGCAATCGGGCTTTTTCGATATTCAGACGTACGGTCTTTCCGCTCCAATCGGCAGGAACTTCCAACTCACGACTAAACCAACCCACACCATGATAGCGCCAAAGCGGATTACCATTACCAAAAAGTTCTTCGAAACTGGCTGGTACTTTTCCCGGAATGCCTTTTGTTTTGTACAACTGTTCCCAACCGCAGTTCGGTTTGTTGGTCGTAATTTTCGATAGATTTAATGTACGGGGCAAATGTAGCACATCGTCCTTCCATTTAGCAGCACTATCGAGCCAAACCCGCCAACCGGAGCCCGAAAGATTGAGTTCGACACGAGTTGATTGAACGTTTAAAGAGATGAAAATGCTTAGAAAGAGTAAAAAGAAGTTTCTTCTCATAAAATCTGATAAAAAAAGCTTTTAAGCATTTTTATTTTAGTTTCGGTCCACTTTTATCCCAGACCACTTCTAAGTTTGAAATAAACCATGTTTTACCGTTATCGCTATTCCCCTGATAAAAAAGAAAGGAAGATTTTCCGTTATCGAAAATATGCGGATGACCGGATTCACTACTGTTCCATTCGCCTTTTTTACCATTTGCCAAAAAAGGTTTGTCCGACAGTTTTTTCCACACAATGCCATTGGAACTTTCGGCCACACCAATTTGCTGCGGAGCGTTGTTGTAATTTGCGGCATAAAACATATACAGTTTGCCATTACGTTTGATTATAGAAGCGCCTTCGGTACAGTTTCCTTCCCACGGGTATTCTAACTCCAACATTCGTTTGGTGCTGATTTGCGTCCAAGCTTCGCGGTTAAAATTCGTATTTCCGGGTGCAATAGCTACACCCAGTATCTGTTGACGGAATTGTGGATCACGTGTGGCAAAATAAAGCAGGTATTTCCCTTTGAATTTAAAAATTTCGGCATCAATAGCCCGTCCACAATTCCAATTGCCGTTAGCTTTAAAAATTGGATTGGTAGCATTACGTGTAAAATTTATTCCATCGGGAGAAGTAGCATGACAGATAGCATCTTTCGCCCCGTTGCCATAGGTTTGATAAAATAGATGTACTTTGCCTTTTATCACTATTGCCGAAGGGGCACATATTCCTTTTTGCTCATAATCAGCATTTTTCAACGGATTTATTTCTCCAATTTTAGTCCAGTCCTGCAAATTTTTGCTTTCGGCTACGCCAATTCCCCACCCTGTCCAGGAAGTTCCATCATTTTTTCCGGGAATGGAATAATACATCAGGTAACGCCCATTGAATTTAATGACATGTGGATCCTTTGCAAAAGGTACACCAATACGTGTGGTATCGCCAAACATCATACGTGGAGTGTTATACTGAGCAATTAATTTGGGTAAAAAGAATAACGTAAATATTAGAATTAAAAGTTTTGTTTTGCGCATAGCAATTTTGTTATAATTAATTACTGGCTTTAAAATTACAAAAACAAATGAAGGCAGATTGAAATAAATCGAAAAATGTCGGATATTTTAAACAGAAAGGCTGTTTTATTAAATCTCAGACAATAATAACTGCGTATTTTTGTAAATCAATGTATTTCAAATAAATTCCTTAATTTAATTCCTTTAAAATGACTTCACGCGAAAGAGTGCTCGCGGCTATACGCCATGAGCAACCCGACCGGGTTCCGGTTGATATGGGTGCAACCCCCAGTTCAGGCATTTCTGCCATAGCTTACAGTAATCTGGTTAAACATTTAGGGCTCGACCTGCCTACCCGTATTTACGATGTGGTGCAGCAATTGGCACAACCTGACATGGAAATCATCAATCGTTTTGGTATTGATGTGCTCGATATTGGTCGTATGTTTAATGATAAAGACGAGGACTGGTATCCGATTACCATGGCAAATGGCGCTACTGCATATTATCCGGTTTGGTTTAAACCAGAATTACAGCCTGATGGCTCGTATGCTACTTTTGATACCGATGGTAAAACAAAACTGGCGCATATGCCTGTGGGAGCTACGTTTTTCGACCAAACCTATTTCCCGTATCTCGACGGTTATCCCGAAAATTACGATAATCTGGATGAAGAAATGGGACGAATTCTTTGGGCGCGTTATGCTCACAGTCCATGGGATCATGCCTCAGAACCTGATTTTTGGCCAAAACTCCGCGAAAAAGCGTTGTGGCTTCGCGAAAATACCGATAAAGCCTTGTTGGTTGTTTGCGGTTGTAATCTGTTTGAGTGGGGAACTTTTCTGCGTCGCATGGATAATTTCCTGATGGACCTGATGTGCGATCCGGAAAATGTGGAACGCCTGCTCGACGAATTGCTGAAACGCCACTTAGCTACACTCGAAAAGGTGTGCCATTATCTGGGCGATGTGGTGGATATTATCCGTTTTGGCGACGATTTGGGCATGAGCAACGGTCCGTTTATGGATGCCGACACTTATGATGCACTTTTCAAACCGCGTCACAAAATACTTTGCGATTATGTAAAGGAACACAGCAATATGCACACATTTATACATTCCTGTGGTTCAATATCGATGTTAATTCCCGGATTATTGGAAGCTGGAATAGAGATTCTGAACCCTGTGCAGACTAATTGCTGGCACATGGAACCCGATTATCTGAAAAAAGAATTTGGCGACAAAGCAACTTTTTGGGGTGGCGGTATTGAAACAGTTGGCACACTGAATATTGGCACACCTGAACAAATTCGAAATCAAATTTTCGAACGTTTAGACATTTTCAACAAAGATGGAGGGTTTGTATTTAATACGGTGCATAATATTTTGCCCGATGTACCACCACAAAATATTGTGGCCATGTTCGATGCGATTAAAGAATATAATACGACCCCTAACCCCTAAAGGGGGACTAGGCAAGTTTGTATACTATATTTTTATCATAAATAAGAATTACAAAAACAACAAGAATTCAATACTAATTTAATTCCCCTTCAGGGGTTAGGGGCTATTATATGACAACAATACTTGGTTTAGTGTTAATATTTATCGGCGCATTTTCGTCGGGTAGTTTTGCAGTGCCGTTCGGAGGCATCAAAGGTTGGAAGTGGGAAAACTACTGGCTGTCGACCGGCCTGTTTTCGTTTATTCTTATTCCGCTCATTGTTTGTCTGCTTTTGGTAAACGATTTCGGGAAACTTATCAGCCTTGTACCTGCATCCGATTTGATATCCATTTTTGTACTTGGTGCCGTTTATGGCATTGGTAGCCTTACATTTGGTTTGTCCATGCGCTATTTGGGTTTATCGCTGGGATATGCGTTGTCGCTCGGATTGATGGCAGCCATTGGCACCCTGGTTCCACCGGCTTTGGATGGGCGTTTTGGTATGTTGCTCGATACATTTAACGGCAATATGGTGTTGCTTGGCATTTTTATTTCGCTGTTGGGCATTGCCGGAATTGCTGTTGCAGGTTATCAGAAAGACCAGTACAATTCCTAGAAAGCAAAAGATGAAAGCAACGAATTTGATTTCAAAAAAGGCGTAATTGCCGCTTTGTTAACCGGCGTGTTGGCTTCTGCCATGTCGTTGGGCATCGAAAAAGGAAACGGAGTAAGTGAGTTGGCCGTGCAAACAGGTACCGACCCGCTTTTCAGCGGAAATCCTACCATGCTGATTATGTTGCTGGGTACATTTGTAACCACACTGATTTGGTGTACTTACCTAATGCTTAAAAACAAAACGCTTGTCGAATTCAAAAAATACAGCAAAGCTATCAGCCTGAAAAATCTGGCTATGACCGGATTAGCAGGACTACTTTGGTACATACAGTTTATCTTTTTCGGTGCCGGTAAAAGCATGATGGGCGAGTACACCTTTGCTGCATGGGGAATTCTGATGGCCTTTACCATTGTTATTGCCATGCTTTGGGGACTTTTCAAAGGCGAGTGGAAAGGCATTCCTTCGAAAACACGTATGATTATGTTTATTTCACTCGGAATAATTATAGTTGGTACGTTTATTATCCGGCTGTATAATAATTAGAGCCAAGAGCCAAGAGCCAAGAGCCAAGAGTAAAGAGCCAAGACAAGAATACAAAACTAATCTACTATTATGGAACCTGAAATTGTAAGAACTTATTCAAAACCGTACAAACGCTATTGTTTGGCGTTGGATCTGAAAAACGATCCTGAACTTATTGCCGAATACCTGAAATATCATTCACCGGAGCATTTTTGGAATGTGATAGGCGAAGGAATCAAAAAATCGGGTGTGGAAGTAATGGATATTTACAATGTGGACAACCGCTTGTTTATGATTTGCGAAATGCCTGTGGAAGTGGATATTGACGAGGCATGGCAAAAAATGGGCACCTACGAACGACAGACTGAATGGGCTGCGTTGATGAGTAAATTTCAGCAGGCTCTTCCCGGACATAAACTGGAATGGGTGAAAATGGAAAAAATATATATTAATCCCGAATAAAAAGGTAGAAAATTTTTATTAGAATTACACCATTAATAAACAATGAATGAATTATTAGTACATCTACTCGAAGTAGTAGAATTAGGTAAAGCCGATCAGAAAATGCCATTTCCGCCACATTTAAAAGGACAGGATGGTGCGTTGGAGCTAACAGTAAAAGCTCTTGAAGCAGGTATAAAACCTCAGGAAATTTTAGAAATTGCATTGATTCCTGCAATGGATAAAGTTGGAAAAAAATTTAGTGAAAATCAAATTTTTGTTCCACAAATGCTTATGTCGGCTCGGGCAATGGGCGCAGCCATGCTACAATTGAAACCATTTTTTAGTTCAGGTGAGATTAAAACAAAAGGCACTTTCATAATAGGAACTGTAAAAGGTGACTTGCATGATATTGGAAAAAATCTTGTTGCTAGGATGGTGGAAGGTTCAGGATGGAAGGTAATTGATTTGGGAGTTGATGTGTCGGCTGAGAAATATATGGCAGCACTTAAAGAAAATCCGGGCGCTGTACTTGCTCTTTCAGCGCTTTTAACAACTACTATGGTAAATATGGCAGCAATTGTTGCTGAAATTAAAGCAGTTTCACCTGAAACGGTAGTTTGTGTGGGTGGTGCGCCCGTAAACAACGAATTCTGCAAAAATATCGGTGCAAATGCTTATGCATCTGATCCACAAGGAATAGTTGAATATCTGAACAAACTTGCCTCTTAAAACCGGATTCAAATAGTTTTTTATTTGAAAATTAAGTTTTAAATGCCTTTCTTTTAGGCACAGGGTTTATATTGCCTTGAACTTGAGTTTGAAAAATTGATTATATTACTGATAAATATAATGTTAGAAGCAAATTATTATGATAAATATGAACGGTTGGATTGCCCGACAAATTGAAAATAAAAAGCGGATTGCTATACCTATTATGACCCATCCGGGTATCGAAATGATTGGCAAAACGGTAAAGGAAGCAGTTCAGTGTGGTCAGGTTCATGCTGATGCCATTAAAAAATTAGCAGAAGTTTTTCCATCGGCTGCCACTACGGTTATCATGGATTTAACCCTCGAAGCTGAAGCTTTTGGTTGCGAAATTGAATTTCAGCAAAACGATATGCCGCACATAAGAGGACGGTTGGTTTCTAATGCAGAGGAAATTGAAAACCTGAAAGTGCCCGATTTGACCACGGGACGTATGCAGGAATATCTCAAAGCAAACAAATTGACAGTTGCATTTGGTTTTGAGAAGCCCGTTTTGGCTGGGGCAATCGGACCTTTTTCATTAGCAGGAAGGCTTTATGATTTATCAGAAATTATGATGGCTTGTTACATAGAGCCTGATGCCATAATGCTTTTGCTCGACAAATGCACTGAGTTTATTATTAAATATTGCCGAGCGTTGAAATCAATTGGATGTTCGGGTGTGGTAGTGGCTGAACCTGCTGCCGGTTTGCTTTCGAACGAGCAATGCGAAATGTTCTCCTCGGTTTATGTAAAACGATTAGTGGATGAACTGCAGGACGATAATTTCATTATTGTGCTTCATAATTGCGGTAATACAGGACATTGTACACAGGCTATGCTCTCGACCGGAGCAGCTGCATTTCATTTTGGTAACGCTATCGATATGGTTGAAACACTTAAAGTTTGCCCCAAAGATAAACTGATAATGGGAAATGTAGATCCTGTGGGTGTTATGAAAATGCAATCGCCTGCTGCAATTGAGGCTTTTGTTGGAGATTTATTGCTGAAAACAGCAGGATTCCCGAATTTTGTGCTTTCCACCGGTTGCGATTTGCCGCCTCATGTTCCGGCTCAGAATATAAAAGCTTTTTTTGAGGCTTTGGAGAATTTTTATCGCATTTCAGAGTAATAATCACTATAAATAGGATAAACAATTTCTAAACTCAATAGAAGATGTTATAACGCAATGAAATCTACAACAGAATACAAATAGCGAAATAAGTTGATTTATTTACACACTTATTCGTCACTTTCAAATAAAAAAACAGCAATACATTTACTGTATCGCTGTTCTTTGTTGTCTCACCAGGATTCGAACCTAGACAGGCAGAACCAAAAACTGCAGTGCTACCATTACACCATGAGACAATCATTAGTGCTTTTTTCTCAAAAAGCGGTGCAAAGATACGGTTATTTTTGAGTTCAGCAAAATGTTTTGATGGAAAATTTTTAAATCGTCGAATATAATTAAAGTTATTTTATTTGTTTATAAGGCTGATGCGCTAAACTTTTCGGCAAAGATGGATTTTTAAAGTTCGGGAATTTTGTAGTTTCTGAGTTCTGCCCTGAGAATTTTACTTTTGTTTTTGGTAACCCGGTCCATTTCAGCCCAAAATTTTGAGCTATGATTCATTTCACGGGTGTGGCAAAGTTCGTGCAAAATCACATAGTCGATTAAATGTGCCGGAAGCAACATTAAAAACAAAGAAAGATTGATACTTTTATAGCGCGAGCAACTTCCCCAACGCGTACGACTTGATTGAATTTTTATTGATGAAAAAGCAAATCCATGTTCATTAGCCAATTCCTGTGTGCGATATGGCAACAATCTGAGAGCTTCTTTACGTAAAAAATATGCAATTCCCTTCCAACATTTTTTTTGAGAATTTTCTGTATCCGAATCAATATTTTCGGGGAAATCGATGGTTAGAATCTTGTTGCTGAAGGTAAAGAAAATGTCTTTACGCTCCGTTTTTTTGAAAATTACATCGAAAGAGTGCGTTTTTAAGGTTATGTTTTCGGCAAGCAGATAGTTATTTTCGCGCTTATTCTTTTTTAGTTTTTCTTGAACAGATGTAATTTTTATTTCAGATGTGCGGATAAATTTCATGGCTTCATCGGTGGTAGCGCCAAAAGGAAGAGTTACTTTCAGTCCATCAGAAAGTATTCGCACATTAATTTTACGGGCTTTCGTGCTTTTCTGAAATTCAATTTTTCCGAATTTGTGTTCAGTTTGCATTCAAATTTGTTTTTTTATCAACCAAAAATGTATTTACTGACAATTATTTGATAAAAACGCTATTTTTAATCTGCTCAATTTCTACAAAGCGGAATTTGTACTTTCAATTATCAGAATTTGACCCGGTTGTATTTTGGTGCCCTGCAAATTATTATCAGTTTTTATTTTTTCAACTGATGTGTTGTACTTGCGGGCAATGGAAAAAAGTGACTCGCCGGATAAAACTTTATGTTCTTTTTTCGATTGTTTCACTTTTGTTACAGTGCTGTTAGGCGTTTCTTTTGCAGAAACTTCTGCAACCACAAGTTTCTGTCCCGGATGAATTTTACCCGATTGTAAGTTGTTCATTCGTTTCAGGTCGTTTACACTTATACCATTTTCGCGTGCGATATTGTAAAGAGTTTCACCTTTTGCAACTTTATGAGTTTTTGTTTCGGGCAATTTTGTTTGAACTTTTTCTGCCGATGACTCTTTTTGATGAGAATTTATGGCGGGCGTTATTTGCGTAGTTTGAGTTGAAATTTTTACACTGTCAGATTTAACAGTTTCCCCAGTCAAATCTTCATGTTTGGTTTTGTTGTGTGCAATTTGCCTCTCAGGCGCTTTTACAGTAATCGCATCTTTTATTTTTAACTGCTGATTAATTTGCAGGTTTGTTGATTTCAACTTGTTAAGTTTTTTGATTTGAGCCACACCCACTCCATATTTCTCGGATAATGAGCTTAAATTATCGCCTTTTCGTACCTTGTGATATACTGCCGGAATAGTTCGTGTTGCAGGCATTTCATTTCTCGAAGAATATTTTGACCCGAAATCGGGCGACATTTTTTCGCGTTGAATTGCAGAGTCAGCATTAATTATTCTTCCTGCTTTCACAAATCGTTGCGCGTAATATGGTTCAAGTGAATTTGAAATGGTAACGCCTTTGCTTACTGCCGCATGAATAAAATTGAAAAAACCACTATCCGAAATTTCTGTAACAATGCCAACATGCCCCACACGTCCATTACGACGCCTTCCTTCAAAAAAAACCAAATCGCCTTTTTTCAATTCATTTTTATGTATTGTTGGTGCTTGTTGTGCCTGATCTGATGAACTTCTGTCCAGTTTATATCCAAAATTCTTAAAAATATAGGATGTAAAACCTGAACAATCGAATGAATTTTCGCCGGTAGAACCGTAGCGATAGGGAGTTTTTAAGAAAAGTTTACCGTAGTCAATAATTGAATCGTTAAGGGTAAGCGCAATGGAATTTTGAAAATTATGCGAAATGCTGTCGGGTATGGCAGTTTCATTTGTTTGAGCCAATAACTGCGTTACTACCGAAAATATTATCAATAAACTGAATCTGAATCTATCTAAAAAAGACATACTTTGAAAAATATCTGAAAATTAACTACTTGCAAAGTTATAAAAAAACATATAAATTTTCAGAAACGATTCTTTCTTTTTAACAAAATACGATTTTTGTTATAATGTTGCGCGAAAATTCAGTTTTGAAACTTCAGTATTTATTTTTAGAGTAACATTATTCCCAAAAATAAGGGGAAGATTATTGTCAACATGTCCGGCCGGGAAATTGAAACAAACGGGATATTTGTAATCTCTCACAGCATCGCTAATAATTCCGTAGATGGTTTTCATCATGCGGGGATCTTCGTTACAATCGCTGAACTGCCCGATAATTAGTCCGGAAATTGCCGAAAAAACACCACCAAGTCTCAGGTTCTGAATCATTCGATCAATGTGGTAGGGTTCTTCCTCAACATCTTCAATAAAAAGGATTTTGTTACGATAATCAATATCAAATGAAGTACCGCGCATACCTGCAAGTACCGAAAGATTTCCGCCAACAAGTTTGCCTTCGGTTTGGCCTTTTCTGTTATACGAGTGATTCTGAATTTCGTAATCCGGAAAATTTCCTGAAAGGATGTTTTTCAGTTGCAGCACAGCATCCGACTGTGCATTGAGCTCGGTTAAATGTTTTGCCATCACGGAATGAATACTTGCTATTCCGGTATTGTTAATTGCGTTATGTAAAATGGTAATATCGCTGAATCCTATCAGCCATTTTGGCGAATGTTTGAATGTTGAAAAATCGAGTTTATCAATAATCTGCGATAAGCCGTATCCGCCTCTGCTGCAAAGTATTGCTCTGGTATCGATATCGTTAAGCGCGTTTTGCAAATCGGCAATACGTTGTGCCTCAGTTCCGGCAAAACGCCCATATTCAGAGCGACAAAATTCTCCTTCATTCACAGTATAACCCCATGACTGAAGTGTATTAACCGCTCCATCAATATATTCAGGATTAATATTTCCCGAAGGTGAAACAATGGTGATTTTGTCGTTGGGTTTTAGCGTCGGTGGCAGCATAATTTTCTCAGTAAAAAAGTTTTTAATTCTGTTGTGTCAGTGTAACTCTGTTTTGCGCAATATACTCAGTAGGAGTGCATTGATATTTTTTCCTGAAACATTTACCGAAATATCCTGCTTCTTTAAAACCAACAGTGAAAGCAATTTCCGAGATGGACATGTCGGTGGTTTTTATCAGTTCTACGGATTTGTTCAATCTAATTTCCTTAATCAAATCCACAGGGGCAAATCCGGTTAAACTTTTCACTTTTTTAAAAAATGCCGAACGGCTCAACCCCATATCTTCAGCAAGCGCATCGATATTGTAGTTACTGTCGGAAATGTTTTGTTCAATTACCTGATTAATTTTATTCAGAAGTTGCAAATCCTTGTCGATAAGAAATTTTTCGTAAACGCCATCCTCATTATCATTCACAGGGTTTAATGCCAGACTATACTGAATTTTTTTACGGAATTCTTTCCTTTCGTTGAGCAACTGTTCGATGCGCGCAATAAGATATTCTTTGTTGAAAGGTTTGGTAATATAT
>CAYONE010000025.1:42281-46225 GCA_964405245.1 uncultured Paludibacter sp. | reverse complement strand
ATAGAACGGAATCTATTATTGAATATTGTATAAACTAAATATGAACACTTACTTAGAAAAATATTATGTCTGATGATCCAGTAATTTGTACGTGCCTTGATATGTGTAAAAGTGAAATTGTAGAAGGCATTAAAACACATGGTTGCAAAACCATTGAAGATATTGGCGATGCAATTGAAGCCGGCTCGGTTTGTGGCGCTTGCCACGACGACCTCGAAGAAATTCTGAAAGAAGTAAACGGTTAAAGAAAAAAGGGAAACGAAAGTTTCCTTTTTTTTGTTGAAAAATAATTTCTCATTTATTTTGGGGTAATTTGGTTTTTTGCGTAATTTGCGTTCTTAATCAAATTTCCCATGCACCAATTTCTTTCCATACTCAAACAATACTGGGGCTACGATGCTTTTCGCCCATTGCAGGGCGATATTATCCAAAGCATTGCTTCGGGAAAGGATACACTCGGGTTGATGCCTACGGGTGGAGGAAAATCGCTTACTTTTCAGGTGCCGGCTATGGCTATGGAAGGTGTTTGCATAGTGGTTACGCCGCTTATTGCCTTAATGAAAGATCAGGTGGAAAACCTGAAAAAGCGTGGAATAAGAGCAGCGGTTATTTATTCGGGAATGAGCGCAGAAGAAATTCTCACCACGCTTGAAAATACAGTTTTCGAAGCTTACAAATTTTTGTACGTTTCTCCTGAACGCCTTGCTTCACCTATTTTTATCGAAAAAATAAAACAAGCGCGTGTTTGCATGATCGCTGTTGACGAATCGCATTGTATTTCGCAGTGGGGTTACGATTTTCGACCATCGTATCTGAAAATTGCCGAAATCAGGGAAATCATACCCGATGCGCCTGTTTTGGCGCTTACCGCCACTGCTACGCCCGAAGTGGTGGACGATATTCAGGAGAAACTCCGCTTCAGGGAAAAAAATGTATTTCGTAAAAGTTTCGCACGCAGCAACCTGGCTTATGTTGTACGCACCACCGAAAACAAAGATGAATATCTGCTGAAAATTCTGAAAAGCGTTCCCGGAACTTCGGTGGTGTATGTCCGTAACCGCAAGAAAACCAAAGAAGTGGCAGAGTTTCTTGTGCAAAACGGCATTTCTGCCGAACATTTCCATGCAGGGCTGAAAAATGAAACCAAGGACGAACGGCAAAACCGCTGGAAAAATGACGAAACGCGCGTAATTGTTTCGACCAATGCTTTCGGAATGGGAATTGACAAGCCCGAAGTACGCACAGTGATTCATTTGGATTTGCCCGATTCGCTCGAAGCCTATTTTCAGGAAGCCGGACGCGCGGGCCGCGATGAAAAAAAGGCTTTTGCAGTATTGCTTTACAACAATAGCGATGCCGTAAAAATACGCAAACGTGTAAGCGATACCTTTCCGCCTAAAGAAACTGTGTTGCAGGTGTACGAATCGTTGTGTAATTATTTTGAAATTGGCGAAGGCTCCGGACTTGACCATGTTTTTGCTTTTGATATTGCTGATTTCTGCGGAAAATTCAAGCTGCCTATTCTGATTGCTTACAACAGTCTGAAAATAATGCAACAGGCTGGTTACATTGAACTTACCGACGAGCAGGACAATTCTTCGCGGGTGATGTTCGTTACAGGCAAAGATGATTTGTACAAACTTAAACAAACGCCCGAACAGGAAAAACTTATGCATATTTTACTTCGCTCCTACACAGGTTTGTTTACCGATTTTGCTTACATTAACGAAGATCAGATAGCAAAACGTTTGGGTTGGACGCACCATCAGGTTTATGAAGGTCTGGTAGCTTTAAGCAAAGAACAGATTATTCAGTACATTCCCCGAAAAAAAACACCTTTTCTAACATTTACCCACGAAAGGGAAGATGTCAGCAGAGTAAAGCTTGGTAAAGAAGCTTATGACGACCGTCGAGGCCGTTATGTTTCGCGCGTAAAATCAGTGCTCGATTATGCACAGGAAGAAACTATATGTCGCAGTCAGATACTGCTTTCGTACTTTGGCGAAAAAAACAGTAAACCCTGCGAAAAATGCGACATCTGTCGGAAAAATTCGGAAAAATCGTTGAATGATGAAGAATTTGAAACGATAAAAAACCGGATTTTTTATTTGCTCAATCAACGACCTTATACTATGAATGAGCTTATCTCATCTATCCAAAGTAAAGAAGTAAAAATTAAAAACGCTCTGCGATTTCTATCTGACAATAATTCAATTTTGATGAATGATGAAATGAAATTCTTCAAAAAACCCAAATAACTTGAATTAATCAACCGACCAAACTTCTATTTTTTTTATTCACAAAAATATTTGCAACAATTTTTAATATAGATTCTAAAATTTATTCGAACTCTTTTCTATTTTAACACATATTTTTTATAAATTTGCCAAATTCAAACTTTATCAATGGTGGATTTTATTCGAATTATAAAGAAAAAATTTTAACCTTCCTATAATGAACCTAATTTTGTGTAGAATGTTAAATACATAAAGTTAGCATACTTACTGTAACTTTTTTATTATCTGAATAGCTTAAGTAGAATTTTCCAGGAATATCTAAGATTATATAATAAAATCTATAAAGTATTATGAAAACATCGTTACACAACCCAATGCTTTGGTTAAAAAAAAGCAAAACAAACAATTTTGAAGATAATTCAAAATCTGATAAAAATAGTCTCGGAAAAATTCTTTTTGTAATTCTGTTACTCTGCACTCTTCCTACTCTCTCCTTCGCATTAGATTTAAAAGGAAATATCAGCAAAGATTCAACCATTACACTGAGTCAAAGCCCTTGCAACATTACTGCAGATGTCGTTATACTCAGCGGAGCGACGCTAACATTTGAGCCAGGTGTTATAGTTAATTTTATGAATGCGGGTTATGAGATTTATGTCGGAAGTTCTGCATCATCATTAGGAAAACTGAATGCCAACGGAGCAACTTTTAACGGCTACGGACCTGTAAATGTGGATGAACTAATTGTTTTCAGGTTTAATTCCACAGGAACTCTGAACAATTGCACATTTAACAATGTGTCGGTAGTTATGAATGAGTCATCGCCAACGTTAACAAACAATACTTTTGATAACTGTGTTTATCCTGTAGAATTTCAAAATGAATGTACGCCTGCGATATCAAATCTCAATATTTTGACCACAGTAACAAACAAGGGAATTAAATTAAATGGAACTGTAAACACAAACTGGACTTTAAATAATTACGGCTATCCGTATATTATTACAGCAGCTCTGACTGTGAATGCCGGAGCAACTTTTACAATTGCCGATAACAATATTATTAATACAACCGGAGCATTTGCGCTTTCTGTTGGTACTGCAACTACCTCATTGGGTACATTAAATGCGAATTTGGTAACTTTCAACGGAGTAACAACCGGCACAACCGATCAGATTGCTTTTAAATTCGGCTCAACAGGTAAAATCACAAACAGCACATTTACTGCTTACGATATAACCTGTTCGGTATCATCTCCTGAAATTAAAAATAACACTTTCAATAACGCTTTTATAAGTCTTACGGAATCTTCTCCTACAATTCAGGATAACACTTTCGACAATGTGGCATATCCGGTACTGTTTATTGATGAATGCTCGCCTGTGCTAACTAATTTGAATATGCTGAATGGTGTTACAAATCGCGGAATAAGACTTACCGGAACTGTAAATACAAACTGGACATTGCAAAATTACGGTTATCCGTACTTTGTTAGTGCTGCACTGACAGTAAATGCAGGTGGAACTTTTACAATTGCCGACAACAATATTATTAATACAACCGGAGCATTTGCGCTTTCTGTTGGTACTGCAACTACCTCATTGGGTACATTAAATGCGAATTTGGTAACATTCAACGGAGTTACTTCAGGTACAACCGACCAGATAGCTTTCAAATTCGGTTCTACAGGCAAAATTACAAACTGTA
>CAYONE010000025.1:0-42181 GCA_964405245.1 uncultured Paludibacter sp. | reverse complement strand
CTTTCAACGGAGTTACATCCGGCACAACCGACCAGATAGCTTTCAAATTCGGTTCAACAGGGAAAATTACAAATTGTACATTTACTGCTTACGATATAACCTGTTCGATTTCAAGTCCAGAAATTAAAAACAACTCTTTCGATAACGCTTTTATAAGTCTTACGGAATCTTCTCCTACAATTCAGGATAACACTTTCGATAATGTGCCTTATCCGGTGTTGTTTATTGATGAATGTTCACCTGTTTTGTCAAATTTGAATATGCTTAACGGCGTTACGAACCGCGGAATAAGACTTACCGGCACAGTAAACACCAATTGGACTTTACAGAATTACGGTTATCCGTATTTTATTACTGCAAGTATAACGGTAAATACAGGAGCAACTTTCACAATTGCGGATAATACTGTAATCAATACCACAGGAGCTTTTGCGCTTAATATTGGTTCATCAACTACTTCCGTGGGAAATATTATTGCCAATCTGGTAACATTCCAGGGTATAACTACCAGCACAGCCGATCAACTGTCAATAAAATTTAGTACTGCTTCTAAAATAACAAATTGTAATTTTACAGCCTATGATATAAACTGTCTGAATACATCTCCCGAAATTAAAAATAATGCTTTCAATAATGCATTTATCAGTTTGAACGAAGCTTCGCCTTTAGTTCAGGATAATTCTTTCGAAAACGTAACTTATCCGGTTGAATTTGCAAACGAATGCTCACCAAACCTTTCGAATATGATTATGTTGAGTGGAGTTATAAACCGCGGAATTAAACTTACAGGAACTGTAAATACTGACTGGACTTTACAGAATTATGGTTATCCGTATTTTGTAACTGCAAGTATTACAGTGAATGCCGGCGCTAAATTTACAATTGCACAGAACGATACAATTAATTTAACAGGTGCATATTCTATTACTGCCGGAACAGCAACGACTTCACTTGGGAGTATTGTAGCAGATAAAGTAATCTTCAAAGGATTTACTACTTCCACAACAGATCAGTTGGCATTCAAATTTGGTTCAGGAGGAAAAGTTACCAACTGTTCATTTGCGGGTTTTGATGTAACTTGTGCAAACGCATCAAATCCCGAAATTAAAAATAATTCGTTTGATAATGCATTTATCAGCCTTACAGAATCATCACCAATAATTCAGGATAACACTTTCGATAATGTGGCTTATCCGGTGTTGTTTATTGACGAATGTTCGCCTGTTTTGTCAAATTTGAACATGAACGCTACTGTTACGAACCGCGGAATCAGATTTACAGGCACAGTAAACACCGATTGGACTTTACAAAATTATGGGTATCCGTATTTTGTAACTGCAACAATAACTGTAAATGCAGGTGCTACATTCACAATTGCTGAAAATGATACAATAAATTTTACGGGTGGTTATGCAATAAACATTGGTTCTTCGGCAAGTTCGCTTGGAAATATCAATGCAAATAAAATTATTTTTAAAGGCGTCACCAACAGTACAGCCGACCAGATTGCTTTCAAATTCGGCTCAACCGGAAAAGTTACCAACTGCTCATTCACAGCTATTGATTTAACCTGTTCTGCTTCAAATCCCGAAATAAGCAATAATTATTTCGATAATGCATTTATCAGCCTCACAGAATCATCACCAACAATTCAGGATAATACTTTCGATAATGTAGCTTATCCTGTACTGTTTATTGATGAATGTTCGCCTGTACTGACGAATTTGAACATGCTTAACGGCGTTACGAACCATGGAATAAGACTTACAGGAACTGTAAACAAAGACTGGACATTACAGAATTATAGTTATCCGTATTTTATGACAAATACATTAACTGTAAATGCCGGTGCAATATTTACAATAGCTAAGGGCGATACAATAAAAATTGTTGCAGGATATGCACTCGCTGCGGGCACTTCTTCTACTTCATTAGGAACAATTCTTGCCGACAGTGTAATTTTCCAGGGCGTTACAAATACCACTTCTGATCAATTGGCATTCAGGTTTGGTTCCACAGGTAGAATCACTAACTGTTCTTTTACAGCTATTGATATTACAAGCACAATTTCATCACCTGAAATCAGAAATAATTCATTCAACAATGCTTTTATCAGTTTGAACGAATCGTCTGCTGAAATTAATGACAACACCTTTGATAATGTAACTTATCCGGTTGAATTTGTAAACGAGTGTACCCCAACAATTACAAACCTGATATTTGGTTCAGTTACTTACCCTGGCATTAAAATTTCAGGTACGATAAATTCCGATTGGACATTGCAGAACTATTCTTATCCATATTACATGCCGACAACTTTAACAGTAAATACAGGCGCAACTTTTACAAGTGCACCCGGCAATACTATCTTTTTTAACGGTGTTAACCTGGCAGTTGGCAGCTCAACCACATCAATCGGAAAATTTTATGCTAAAGCCAATTCTTTTAGAAATTTGCGCACAACCGATAATATAATATACTTCAGATATGGAGCAGAAGGCGTTCTTGATAGCTGTGATTTTATCGGAATAAGAATCCACACCGATGCATCGAATCCGAGAATAACTCGCTCAAAATTTCACAAATCGCAAAATGCTTTTTATACCGCAAATAATGCAAATCCGGAAATTTTGAACAACATTTTTTACAATAATACATTGGCGCTGAAAAACGCGGGTACAAATACAATAACTGCAAAAAACAATTATTGGGGACATAAATCCGGACCGATGCACCCGAATAACCCAAACGGAATAGGTGAAAAAATTGAAGGATTGGTCGATTTTTCTGACTTTTCGGAGAAACCTGTTTACGGAAATACCGTTTACAGTATTTCTACTAATACACTTGCATATGATTCAATTCCGGTTGGAAATTTTCAGGATAAAGTTATCACACTAAAAAGTTTTGGCGATATTGATTTGCTTTTTGCAGATATTCTCACACCAGATCCATCTTTTTTAATACAAATACCTGCAAACAAAAGAGCATGGATTGAAAAAGATGATTCGCTGAATTTTACCGTAAGATTCAAACCGCAAGAGCCTATTGAATACGACATTAATGCTTTTGTACGAACGAATAATATTGATGAATCAGAAATTCCCTTACACCTGACAGGAAATGGGTTGCCAATTCTTAAAATAACACCTGATTCTATCAGTTTTGATTCGGTATATTATGGTAACACGCACATACAATATATTAAAATAGAGAATGTTAGCAGTTCAAATTCAATCATGGTTGATTCAATTGTTAATACCAACCATAAATTTCTGATTTATAAAACTATAACTCCCGCTTTATCGAAAATTAAAGCAGAAACAGAAACTGCTGAAGTTGCAGAAGCTACAGAAACAAGAATTATTACAAATGGTTTTTCGGTATCTAAAACTACTCCGGCATATATTGCCGTACAGTACTTGCCATATCAATCGTTAAACGATGAAGATGAAATCAGCATATATTACAATGCTGGTGCTTTACACAAAATCAAAGTAAAATCCAGTACTTATGCAGATGAATTATCAACAAAAGTAATCAGTTTGGATGCGCGTCAGTTCCCGAATATTTATATGAATGTACAAGTTGACACCTTTGCAGTAAGTCATAATGGTTTAACCGAAAAGGACATTGAAGTTTATGAAAACGGCGTTTTGCAAACAGAAGGCTTTAAAGTCATTCCTCCCGGCCAGGGCAGTAATACCCGATTAACAGATATAGTGTTTATGATGGATAATAGTGGAAGTATGTCTGATGAACAAGCTCAAGTCAGAAATAATGTTAGCAATTTTGTATCAAATCTGAGTAACAAAGGTATTGATTATGCAATCGGCTTATGCCGATATGGTGCATCTGTAAATGCAGGAAATCCGATTATTGAAGATAATGGAGCATTATCGCTCGATTATCAGTACTTCAGAGATGTTGTATGGAATCGGAATGTAGTTTCGGGAGGCACAGAACCGGGTTATTATGCAATTATGCAATCGGCTTCTAACTTCAAATTCCGATCGGGTTCGCAAAAAATATTTATAATTATTACCGATGAAACCCCTCAACAGGGTAGTATAGGAAAATTACAATTGGCTATTGAAGCATGTATAAATCAAAAAATCACATTATACGCGTTTACAATGACTGATTTATTCCATTTATTTACGCCAATTACAAATGTAACCAATGGTAGAGTATTTAATATAACATCTTCGTTCGATCTTATTCTGGATTATATTTCAAATATGGTAACGAACAATTATGTAATTCAATATACTTCATCGGAACCTGTACTGAACGGTGTAAGACGCAATGTTGAAGTAAAAGTCAAATATAAAAACATTGAAGCTTCTGATACTACTTCGTATGTACCCGGTGCAATACCAAAAATTACAAGAACAAGCCCAACGCTGCAATTACACAATAAAGCGTGGGAACCCGGAACTCAGCTTACTATCGAAGTAGAAGTGAAGGATGATATTGAACCGTTTGTAAACAGTGTTACGCTGTATTGCCGGACGACAAAAACATCAACTTATACTGCCATTCAGATGACTTCAACTGACAATGTTTTATATCGCGGAACAATACCCGCATCACTTGTTTTAGAACCGGGCGTAGAATATTATATTACTGCTACCGATGGTGTAACTTCGAGTGATGCTCCATCTATCGATGCTATAAACAATCCGTATCAGATTGCGGTACTTCCAAATACTGCTCCGGTTATTGAACATACTCCGGTTACTGAAGGTTATTTCAGAAATGACATTTTAATTCATGCTTTAGTTACTGATAACACTAATTTTGTTTCTTCTGTTGAATTATATTACAGAAAATCAGGTCAGCTGGTATTCAACAAACACACCCTGACACATACAGGTAATAATAATTACGAAACCAACATTTCAGGCCGTTACTCAACATTGGAAGATATTGAATATTATATTAAAGCCACAGACGATTTTGGCGTTAGCAGTTTCAGTGGATTACCCGAAAGTCCTCATTCAATAAAAATGCAAAATGCTTCCGGATTGGAAATTAACAAAAACGTTAACAATATTCATATTTATCCGAATCCTGTAACAAATGGTAGATTTATAATAAGTTTGGATAACACTGATTTTGCACAAAATTTCAGAATAACGCTAATGAATGCAACAGGAATGAAACTCGCTGAAATCCATAACGAATTTCTACCTATTGGAAGTAACAAAATTCCTGTACAAGTTAAAGACGTAAATAGCGGTATTTATTTTATCGAAATAACTACGGAAACAGGCGTTTATTATCGTAAACTTGTGGTAGAATAATATTGTTTTGAAACAAATAAGTGAAATTAATCAATCTGAGAAGAATTTATAAATCTTAACAAAAACAGCCTGAAATGCAAAATTCAGGCTGTTTTTATTAATACACAACAACAAAATCAAACCTAAACTCAAAAAAAACATCAAACTTGATAATTCTCATTTAACTGAATTTTAAAATTAAAATTTTATCTTTGACATTGAAATTTTTTAAGAAAGAAGATAAAGAAGATAAAGAAGTTATTGAAGTTACAGAAGTTATAGGCACATTTATTTTGTATATTAACACGTAACTTGTAACTCGTAACTTGTAACTCGTAACTTGTAACTCGTAACTAATATTATTTAATTCCATGAAGAAAGAAGACAAACTCCCTTATTACAAATGGCGTTTTGGCGACCGTTACGATGGTTGGCGGGTACGTAAAGTTGATGCAGTTTTTTCGGTGATTCCTTATTTTTTACGCACACGTATGGATGCGCAAAATTATTTTGAAGAACGAGTTAAAATTGACCACATCGAAGAATTTGTCAAGGAACACAAAGAAGAAATTCCCGGATTATCGCTAATGCATGTAGTTATGGCTGCGCTAGTACGAATTATTTCGCAACGCCCTCATCTGAACCGATTTGTGATGTGGAATAAGATTTTTGCACGAAACCATATAAACTTCTCTATTGTAGTGAAACGTTCACTTTCCGACGATGGTGAAGAAACCCTTATAAAACCATTTTTTCTCCCTACCGATACATTGCAGGACATTGTTCGAAAAGTTAAAACCGAGCAGGAAAGCAACCAAAAAGTCGGACAACAAAACGATTCTGACATAATTTCGAAAGTACTTGGTCTGTTGCCCGATTTTGCAATGCGCTTCGTTGTTTTTTTATTGCTTTGGCTTGATAAGGTTGGTTTAATGCCGAAACTAATTGAACGGGCTAGTCCGTGGCATTGCGGTGTTTTTCTCACAAATATAGGTTCAATTGGCGTGGAATCTATCTATCATCATTTGTACGAATTTGGTACATGCAGTATTTTTGTAGCAATGGGTCGAAAATCGCGTCAACACAGCTTTAACAAAAAAGGTGAGTTAGTAGCACAGAAAAGTATATTACTGAAATTTGTGATGGACGAACGCATTTGCGATGGATTTTATTATGCCTCTTCCATGCGATTACTTAACAAAATACTCGATGATCCTGCAACACTACTCACTCCACCTCAGAAAGTTGTAGTTGACGAGGGTGTTGGACGAATAAGAGTTGACATTTAATACAACGTACTGATATAATGTTTTTTGCTCAAAATTGCCACAAAAAAATATCCCGTGAAATGATTTTTTCTTCACGGGATATTTTCATAAGATAATATTCTTACTTTCAAACTTTCAACCTTTCTAAACTTTCAACCTTTCTAAACTTTCAACCTTTCTAAACTTTCAACCTTCCCTAATTTCTATTTTTCAATTCTTCTTCGGTTTTTGCTTTAAGTATCGGATTTTCTGTCGCAATTTTTCGCAGAAATTCTTCAGGATAACCTGCCCTGATTATCGCGGGGGGAATATGAAATTCGTTCTGAACAAATTTTCCATTCTGTTCTTTCTTTATGTTTCCATCCATATATTTTACCAACAGGTATTCGCCCAATTTTTTCCATGCCAAGGTAGAATTTTCAGCCTGAGAATTACTAAAAGTAGTTAAAAATCTGCGGGCATCTTCAACATTCATGCTTAACGCAACCTTATCAATAGCCGGCACTAAACTATTGAAATCGTCTTCCCAATGTTTTTGCACTTTGCGGATATCGGTCATCATATATGAATATTTACCATAAGCAAAATTCGCTACCTGATTGTAAATCCAAAATGCCGATGTGGGTGAATATTCCAGTAAATGCCCATTCCGTTCGTTATAGCACCAAGGAATTTCGGTAATGCTACTATACATTGGCACATACAAGCTGCTCGCAGCATCGTCCACACCAAACCAGAGAATTCCTCCAATATGATCGGGCAACCAACTGCGCATTTGTGCCACAAAAGTAAATCCGGTTTGCTGCGTTGCAATTGGTCTTTCGTGGTAATATAATATGGTATCCACTTTAAAACTAAGCGGACTGTGGCGCAATTTGGAACCGAAAGGTCCGGCAGCCACGCCTTTTGTCATATCAAATTCGGTACCTTCGTACTGGTCGCGCATAATGTTTTTAAAATCCTGAGCGCTTACTTTTTTTGCCGGTTTTATCCAGAGTGGCATTCGTTCGGCAGTTTCTCCCTTCACATAACTTTTATATTTATTCATAGTGGAGTCAATACGATTGAAGAAACTCCACACACGAGCTTCACAAATACGCAATGCGCTGTAATCTAGCGGAGCGTAAACATCTGAGAAACTGAAATCCTTGTTTTTTCCTTTAAAATAGCCCTTTTCGCGTGCAAAAGCAATCACATCGTCCGAATACATGCAGTTTGCTTTATCATCGAGTGGAAAAGTAGTGATGCGAGCCTGATTGGCGTGTGCCGAAATACAATCATCGGGCAAGCGTAGAGCTACCCAAACAGCGCCTTTATTATTAGTACCTTTACCTATCATTTCCATAATCCATACTTCGTTAGGATCTGCAATTGAGAATGATTCACCTGAACTGTAATATCCATATTCAGCCACAAGGTCAGTCATAACTTTAATGGCTTCGCGAGCAGTTTTCGAACGTTGCAATGCAATATAAATCAGACTTCCATAATCCATTATGGCAGTTGTATCAACCAATTCCTCACGGCCACCAAAGGTGGTTTCTCCAATTGCTACCTGATATTCGTTCATATTGCCGATTACGGAATATGTTTTTTCCACCTGTTTAATCTTTCCAAGATATTTTCCCGTATCCCACTCATGAATATCGAGCATTGTACCGGCAGGATAATTTTTTGCAGGATACTGATATAACGCACCGAAAAGGAAATATGAATCGGCAGAATAACTAATTAAGGTTGAGCCATCGACTGTAGCTCCTTTTCCTGCCAAAAAATTGGTACACGAAATTGCGTAAGTCCAACTAATGGTGAACAGTGATATGAATACGAACTTTTTTATCATCGGAAGTAATTTAAATTTAGAATTTATACAAAAATATGAATTTAACGCTAATTAGCAAAAAAATGATTGAAAAACAATTCATTTGCTATTGTTTAACAGTAGTAAGCAAACGAAATCAGAATACAAATTGTTTCCAGCCAAACAATAATTAGACAATTTTTTTGTAACTACTCAGCTCCCCAACCCCGTTCGGCTGAGCTCACGTCGAAGCCTAAAGGGGGAGTTTTGTTCCGATTATCAACATTTATGCGTCTAAGTTTAGTTGTTATTATGATATAAAATACTAAATATTTACCTTACAATTCTCTTAAAAACGCTTAATTAAACATTTTGAAGTGCTGAGTAGTTACATTTTTATCGAAAAATCATTATAAACGATTTTTAAACCCAAAATCCTGTATTTTAACATTATATAAACTTTTAGAAATTCACAGGCTGAAAGCCGATGATTTTTTTGTGTACTTTTGTATGTGATAGTTTGATTGATTATAAAGTTTGTAAAGCCTGCCTCACTTTAGAGAGGTTTATAAAGTTTCAGGGGTTCGGGGTTTCAGGGTTTCAAGTTTCATGCAACTCGATACTCAGTCATTATATGTCGTCCGATGTCTGTCGTTCGTCGTCTTTAAAATATTTAAAATGAAGAAAACTTATATTCTGCTTGCATTTTTCGCCTTTGTGTTGATTATCGGGAATCCGATTAATGCCAAATCATCGGTTTCCGATACCATAAGGAATCAACAAATTGACGAAATTACTGTTTATGGACTGAACGCAAACAGCCTTTCGCTTCCTTACACTGAAGTTACCAACAGTAAAATTGAACGTTTACAACCTTTTACTCCTGCCGATGCGCTACAACATGCTCCCGGGGTTTCACTTTCGCGCGATGGCATTTGGGCGACTTCAGTAAATATCAGAGGTATTTCCGAACAACGTTTACTCATTCTTTCCGATAACGACCGCTTGCTCACAGCTACAGATATTGCAGCTGCACTTTCAACTGTTGACGTAAACTCGCTCGAAAGAATTGAAGTGATTAAAGGCGCGGCATCAGTCCTATACGGGACAGGAGCAATGGGTGGAGTAGTAAATTTCGTTTCGTATCGCCCTGAATTTTCTGCCAAACCGAAAACCAATGGAAAAATAAGTACAGGATTCAATACTGTAAATAATCTTTGGGCAAACAATGCACAGGTACAACTCACCAATTCCGAATGGTATTTGATGCTGAACGGAAGTTATCGAACTGCTCAAAATACTTTAACTGCCAACGGAAAAATCCCAAATAGCCAGTTTAACGATGCTTCGTTGGGAATAAAAGGCGGCGTAAAATATGCTGAAAATCAACAATTACATGTTAATTACAATCATTTTGAAGCATGGGATGCCGGTTTACCGGGCGGAAGCGCTTTCCCATCGACTGCTGTGGTGCGCTATTTGGGAGTAAAACGCAATCAGTTAAATGGCGAATATATTTTTTCTGATTTGACGGATGTTGTTAAACAGTTAAGCATAAAAGCATATACGCAGAACATTTCACGCGAGGTTGAAAACCGAGTTAACGCTACTACGCGCATTTTACCTTCGAGCATAAACACAACGTCCGGAGCAAAAGCAGTAGCCGACTTGTATTACAACGACTACAACACCATGAAAATCGGCGCAGAAATATGGACACGCGATGCCAAAACCCGTCGTATCCGTATGGTTTTCCCATCGGACACTACTTTTATTGGCGAGCAACCAACGCCAAATGCTAAAGTACTAGATGCAGGAGTTTTTGCACAATACAAGTGGGTTATTTCTCCCAAATATTTTACCATCAATACAGGTTTAAGGCTCGATTATATCCGAACTGCAAATGACACAGCTTTCACTGAAGTTTTCCGTTACAAAATTAAAGATGGAAAACGTACTGAACTTGCACATAATTCAACAGTGCTGTTTTATCCTGAAGTTAGTAATGAAATTTCGTATGCTGCACATGCCGACTTTGAATATACACCTTCGGCACGTAACCGTTTTGTGCTTTCACTCGGAAATGCTTATCGGGTAGCATCCATCGAAGAAAGGTTTAAATACATCGATCAGGCGGGTACGCTCCGAGTGGGAAATCCCGACCTCAAACCAGAAAAAGGACTTTTCACAAACTTTGAATACCTGCTGAAAGGAAGTAAAATACTGCTTAAATTGGATGTGTTTGCCAATTATCTTTTCGACCTTATTACCGAAAAAAGCGGAACTTACAATAAAGGCGGAACACAAATTCCTGCGCTAATCAATACAAATGTAAACAAGGCATTATTTACAGGTGCCGAAGCAGAACTAATGTGGTTTATCAGCCGGAATTTAAGTCTGAATTCCAACTTCTCTTACGTTAATGCACGCGACATGAGCGATGGCTCATTTTTACCTCAAATTCCGCCAATGCATGGCGAAATCACACTGAATTATCATCTCGATAATTTGTTAGATTTTTCATTTTCAGCGCTTTCAGCCAATGCCAAAACCGATTTAGCCGCAAATGAAACTGCAACCGATGCTTATGTAATTTTCAACACCCAAATTAAATCAACACCTGTAAAATTGAGAAAATCAGCCTTTACATTTTTTGCCGGAGCCGATAATATTTTGAATCAGGCATATTACAATTTCCTGAATACCGTACGTGGAATTAACCGCCTTGAACCCGGCAGAAATATCTATGCGAAAGTGAAATGGGAATGGTGAGAGGGATTTACAAGTTTCAAGTATCTACAAATACATAATAAAAAAGAAATCTTCAAATGAAGATTTCTTTTTTCGCTTTTATAAACACCAAATTATACAAATTTATTCGGATTTCTGTGATTTTATCCACTCGTCCATTGCTTTCGCGGCTCTGCGACCATCGCCCATGGCTAAAATAACCGTAGCGCCACCGCGTACAATATCGCCACCGGCAAAAATCATTGGTATGGAGGTTTGCATGGTTTCTTTATCAACAACCAATGTTCCCCATTTTGTAACATCGAGTCCGCTTACCGACTGCGGTATAAGCGGATTTGGTGAAACGCCTACGCTTACAATTACCTCATCAACTTCGATAGTTTCAGTTTGTCCGGGCACTTCTACAGGCGAGCGGCGTCCCGATTCGTCAGGTTCGCCTAGCGTCATAACTTGCAATACCATGTGGGTTACTCGTCCCTGCTCGTTGCCAATATATTCAATCGGGTTACGCAAAGTCATAAACTCAATACCTTCTTCCTTGGCATGTTTCACTTCTTCCAGACGTGCGGGCATTTCTTCTTCCGAACGTCGATAAACAATCATCGACCTGTCGGCGCCAAGGCGTTTTGCCGTACGCACCGAGTCCATAGCGGTGTTTCCACCACCAATAATAGCTACTTTTTTGCCTTTCAAAACGGGAGTATCGGAATCATCGCTCGCGGCATCCATTAAATTTACGCGTGTCAGGTATTCGTTGGACGACATTACACCCACAAGATTTTCGCCTTTAATATTCATAAAGCGCGGAAGTCCGGCGCCACTACCGGCAAATACGCCCAGAAAGCCATCTTCTTTTAGATCTTCAATTGAGATAGTTTTCCCTACAATGCAATTATTTATAAACTTCACGCCCATGCTCCTCAGGTTATCAATTTCCACATCAACAATTTTGTTAGGCAAGCGAAATTCGGGAATTCCGTATTTTAGCACACCGCCAATTTCGTGCAATGCTTCAAAAACCGTAACATCGTAACCCATTTTGACCATATCGCCTGCAAAAGACAATCCTGCGGGACCGGAACCAACCACAGCCACTTTTATTCCGTTTGGTTCGGCAATTTTGGGTACAGAAATATTTCCGCTTTCGCGCTCGTAATCGGCTGCAAAACGTTCAAGGTGACCAATAGCCACAGGTTCTTTTTTCATTTTCACATGAATACAAACCTCTTCGCATTGCTTTTCCTGAGGACAAACACGCCCGCACACAGCAGGCAAAGCCGAAGTTTCTTTCAACGTTCGGGCAGCGCCGGCAAAATCGCCAATTTCAATTTGCTTTATAAATTTTGGGATATAAATTCCCACCGGACAACCCTGCATACACGAAGGATCGGCACAATCGATACAGCGTTGCGCTTCCTGCATTGCTAACTCAGGTGTTAATCCGAGGTTTACTTCTTCTTTACGGCTTTTACTGCGATAAACCGGGTCAAGTTCCGGCATGTGAACGCGTGGCAAAGCAGTTCTGTCCTTTGCTTTAATACTTTTGCGTAATTCATCGCGCCATGGTTGCGCTCTTTCTTCGTTAATATCCATTATTTGTGTTTCGGGTTTTTTGTTTCGGGTTTCCTCGTTTCCTCGTATCTGATATTATCTCGCTCCGCTTTTACATTCCATTTTTTCCATTTCCTCACGTTCAATATCTCTGTAACCGCCGAGGCGCATAAGCATTTCGTCGAAATCTACCTGATGCGCATCGAACTCGGGGCCATCAACGCAAACAAATTTTGTTTTCCCGCCTACTGAAACCCTGCAAGCACCACACATTCCGGTTCCGTCAACCATTATCGTATTCAACGATGCCATGGTTGGAATTTCATATTTTTTTGTAAGCAGACTTACAAACTTCATCATTATGGCAGGACCAATTGTAACACATAAATCCACTTTCTCACGATTGACAACCATCTCAATACCATTTGTAACAAGTCCTTTATTGCGATAAGAACCATCATCAGTCATGACAATTACTTCATCAGAATATTCCTGCATCTGCTCTTCGAGAATAATCAGGTCTTTTGTACGTGCCGCCAAAACAGTAATAACACGATTCCCTGCTTGTTTGAGCGCGGCTGCTATAGGCATCATTGGCGCTGTCCCCACACCTCCACAAGCACAAATCACAGTTCCGTAATTTTGAATGTGCGTAGCTTTTCCGAGCGGACCAACAAGGTCGGTAATATAATCACCTTCGTTCAAATCGCAAAGTTTAGTGGAAGACACACCCATTTTTTGTACAACAAGCGTTATCGTTCCGCGTTTTAAGTCAGCATCGGCAATGGTTAGCGGAATACGTTCACCTTTTTCGCCTACCTTTACCATTACAAAATGTCCGGCTTTTCGCGATTTTGCTACAAGTGGAGCTTCAACTTCGAACTTTACTACTTTATCCGAAAAATACTCTTTTGAAATTATCTTATTCATCAATTTTAGAAATTTATATTGCAAAAATACAAAAAAAAACGTTGACTGAAGGTGAATTAATATGGTGATAAAGGTAATATTGGTTTCATAGCTTTAAGAATATTTCCATTTTTTTTATTCAGTGAGAAAAAGAATAACCTTTTCTACTGATTTGGCGCAAACCGGACAAAACGCTTTAGCTTCGTTGGTTCGCATACGACAATCGTAAGCAGGTCGATACATTCCTTTGGTAAGATAACCTCCGCCCTCGAAAACTCCTAATTTTGATTTATTTTCTTCATTAACGGGCGTAGGAATTGGCGTGGAAGGGTCTAAATCAGCTTTCCATTTAATATCGAAATTCACAAGCGATGTAATATTTGGCTCCCAGGGTTCCAGTTTAATATCATACATGGCATCAAGCACATCAGCATCTTCACGGAAATATTCGTCAGCCAGTCCGGCAAACGAATGTCCGAACTCATGCACAATAACTTCATCTTTTGCTCTTTTGCTTCCTGCCGATGCAAGCGCATAAAAATTATAAATACCGCCGCCACCATATTCGGGTGTGTTGGCAAGTATGTAAATGGCATCATAAGGTACAAGCGAAGCATAATCGCGCAAAACAAACACATTGGGTGTTGTCAGATATCGTGGTTCGTAAAAAGTGAAATAATGCGATCCTATTGCCGTTTTCTTCCATTCATCTTTATGTGGCATCGAAATTCCTTTATCGAGCGAAACTGCAGCAATGGCATAAATATTTATGCGATGGCGATAACTTTTAAACGGTTCGTGGGTAAAAAGACTTTCGGCAAGTTTACGGGCATCCTCATAAAATTTGTCAGTTTCATTTTCAGTATAACCCTCGGCAATTACTGCAATGTCAACAGCACGATCCGGTGAAGTGTTTTTGAAAATTTCCTTAACCTGAGCTTTTACAGCAGGTTTATCCGAAATCATTTTATCGGCAGGCGAAAAACTGAATTGCAATAAATTTTCCCATTTCTGAAGCTCAAGTCTTCTATCAATAGTAACTTTTACTGACTGTTTTGGAAATGGGAATTGCACCGATTGCTCGAAACATTTGCTGACTTTTTTTGCTTCGGCGGTAGTTTGCCATTCAAAATAAAGCGTACTGAATCCCTCGGTGTAAATCATACGATTTGAAAGGCTGTCGAACACCTGAATACGATACTGACCGAGATTAAGATTTTCGGACAAATGAAGCCTTCTTCCACCCCATTGCGGTTCTTTTTTTATTTTCACAAGGTGAGCATCGGTTTTAAAAGCATCGCCACAAAACATAAAGTCAATTCGGCAGGCAGATGAAGTGAAATACTCGTTATATTGCTGAGAATAAGCAACAAATGATATAAGTACGAATACAAAAGTAGAAATAATGTGTTTTTTCATTTTTATTTTTTTTAGACAACGGACTTTATGAACTTTATAAACTGATAAACCATTAACTAATTCACCAATCACAAAATATCAAAAATTTCCTTAAGTGAACCTATCCGATAAGTTGCAGGTTTGCTTTCTGTACTTTCTTCTTTATTCAGCGGATAATATATTTGGTCAATACCTGCATTTCGTGCTCCTTCAATATCAGCAACATAGCTATCGCCAATCATAATAGTTTCAGATGCTTTAGCTTTATTCAGTTGCAGCGCATAATCAAAAATCTGCTTATCGGGTTTAAGCGCTCCAGCAGATTCCGACAGTACTACATGAGCGAAATAATGCTCAATTTTGCTACTGCGTAGTTTTTTGTATTGTACCTCGGTAAAACCGTTCGAAAGTAATGTAAGCGGATATTTAGCTGATAAATAATCTAAAATTTCAAGGGCATGGGGCATCAAAACAGTTTTGGTCGGTAAAATTTCGAGATATTGTTTACCTATTTCCTCTGCTAATTGCTGATCGTCAACTCCCATTTTGGCAAGCGGATATCTGAAACGTTCGGCTTTCAGAAAATCCTGCGTAATTTCACCTTTTCCGTATGCTTCCCAAAGTTCGATATTGCGCTTGGCATATATACTGAAAAACTCATCGAAACCTGAAAAATAATTAGCAAGACTACGATCAACATACATTTCTTCAAGCGAAAGACGCGCGTTGGTATGAAAATCCCATACCGTATCATCAAGATCGATAAAAACCGTTTTATATTTATTTGCTGAATTTTTCAGATTAAAAAGGAATGGAAGTGAACTACTAAAAACTTTATTTATGAAAAGAAAAATGTAGAATGATTTTGGTTTTATGTTTCAACCATTTATTCAACCTCCACAACAAGATACTTGCTTACACTCCAAAACTCGTTATAATCAACAATGATCAAAACAAAATAATTATTTTGCTTTTCAAGTGTATATGATGATCTAGGATGATTAGTAAGTATTTTTGCCCGTGTCGAGAACAACGGTATCGACTTTATTTTACGTGCATCAATTCTTACAAAATAATTTTTGTTGAAATCGCTTTCGAGAATTCTTTGAGGACGGAATAATCCATCGGAAGTTACGATATTCTGCTCTTTCAGCTCTTTACGGGTACCAAAAACATACCATGCAGTATGAATAGTCTCATCCTGTTCTTTTATGACTTCCTGCTTATTTTCATTTTCTGATTTAAGTTCTTCAATGTCAGATCCCAACTCCTCTACAGTATTTCCAAGCTGAGCTATAAGTGAATCTTTTTGGGCAAGTTGCTCATAAAGCACTTTTACTTTCTGAGTTTCGGCTTCGAGCGCTTTAGAAAGTCGAGTAACAGAACGTTCAAGTTCGGTAGTTTTCAGATTACTTTTTCTTAGATTTTTTTTAAGTTTATCCAATTCTTCACGATTCGATTTAAGCATCTCATTAAGGTATGTTAAATCCTGATTGATTTTTTGTCGTGTATCATCATCAAGTTCCTCGTTAGATGATTGGAGCGTAACAATATTTTCGGCGCTTTTAATCTTCTCAATATTCTGCTCAATAAGATTTATCGCCGACATAAACTCATCAAGTTCAGCCTGCATTTGGTGCTTAGCTCGTATTAAAGAATCATTTTGTTCTTTAAGAGCTTGATATTCTGCTGTTTGCCTAACACAAGAAGTATTCAGAAAAAACAGAGGAATGAACAGAAAAAATAAAAAAAATGGTTTCATTAGGGAAATATTATATTTATGTTCTAAATAAACAACAAAAAAATGCGTATAATGTTGTTTTACAGGCATATATTTTACTGTTTTTTAGCTTTAAATACCTGTAATGCTGAAGTGCAAAGTTAATGTTATTATTCTGAACCTGCAACAATAATAACTATTTCTCCTTTAGGTGGATGAGCGGTAAAATATTCCGAAAGTTCAAATAAAAAACCGCGTTTTGTTTCCTCGTGAAGTTTTGAAATTTCTCGCGAAACAGATGCTTTTCTTTCTCCACCAAAAACTTCGGCTAATTGAGTAAGCGTTTTAACCAATCTGAACGGTGATTCGTAAAAAATCATTGTTCTTTTCTCTTCCATCAAACTGTTAATACGGGTTTGCCGTCCTTTTTTCTGCGGTAAAAAACCTTCGAAACAAAACCTGTCCGAAGGCAAACCGGAATTAACAAGTGCAGGCACAAATGCAGTAGCGCCGGGCAAACATTCTACTTCAATATCGCTTTCGATGCATTTACTTACTACAAGATAACCCGGATCGGAAATACCGGGAGTGCCGGCATCGGAAATCAATGCAACTTTCTGACCGCCTTTGATGCGTTGCACCACAGCATCTACAGTTTTATGCTCATTGAATTTATGGTGCGAGTGCATCGGAGTTTTCACATCGAAATGCCGCAATAAAAATGCGCTTGTCCGTGTGTCTTCGGCAAGAATCAAATCGGCTTCCTTCAGAATTTTCACTGCACGTAGCGTCATATCTTCTAGATTTCCAACCGGTGTGGGAACTACAAAAAGTTTCATTTGAAAATTATTTATACCACTATTTTAAAAATGTTTGAAAAGAAACAAAACTATCAAAAATTTCTAATTTTGAACATTTCAGGTGAAAAATCAACTAAACCGACGTTTTACTATCTGCATAAAATCAACCACATCATTATCTTCTTCAACCCATTTATATTTATTCTGAAGAAAAGACAACACTTCTTCAAGTGACGCCAGCTGATTGATATAATTGAGGGTTTTATTCATATCCTCGCCATTTCCGTTGAAAAGTTCGCGTTGAAATCTGAAACGATCGCCTATGCTGATGGCTTGTTTAATATCGTCAATTTTTTTATTTGCAATAGATGCGCTCAATGAATTATCGGCTTGTGAAAGTTTTTCGCTGCGCGATATTTTTGAAGGAGCAATTTTATCTGCCAATGTTACAACTTTAGTTTCTTCCGAAGTTGTTTTAATCAGCAATTCCTCCACCCGCGATTCTTTTTTTACTTGCTTTATTAGAGGTTCAGTATCAGGATCAGGTATTTTAATTATGATTGGTTCTTCTGTTTTTTCAATTTTCAATACGTCCTCTAAATCATCCAGTTCGATAACTTTCATACCATCTTCTTCATCCGTAACCAAATCCGAAAACTCAATTTCATTCAATAATTCAATGGTTTCTTCCAGTTCAATGATTTCGGGTGTTTCGGTTTTTTCGGTTTCTGCTTGGGTCTCAATAATTATTTCAGGCTTGGAAACAGGAACAGGCTCTGGCTCGGAAACAGGCTCTGGTTCTGGCTCTGTAATAGGGTGAGGCTCTGGAACAGAATCGGTTTGTGGTGCCGGTTGTATATCTTCTTTTAGAACTGTAGTTGCCTTCTCGTCTGCTGAAGGTTCAATATTCACAACTGGAATTTTAATTTCCTGAAGTTGTTCAATAATTGATTGTATGTCTTCTGTTTTACGTTTTGCTAATTGTAATATTACTTTTGGATATTCATCCATTTCCATAAATCCGTCGGTTATCATCTCAAGTTCCTCGATGCTTTTCCGCAAAAGGCTTACCAATAATTTTCTGTTCATATCTTTTTCAGATTAAATCTTTTTTTACGTAACTATTTTTTTATTTTTGCATATAGTATTTCACGCAATGCATAATTTCAATAAAGTCGATTTCACACGAAGTGTAATCTCAACAAAGTTAATTATTTCGCCGTAAAGTTACAATTTTAGAAAGAATTACGAAATATAAAAAACAAAAAACAATTTAATAGAAATGATTTATTCAGAAATGAACCAACCATGTCAAACCCGACGGGGAAGTATTGAGGTGATTTGCGGTTCGATGTTTTCGGGCAAAACCGAAGAGTTGATACGCAGACTTAAACGTGCGCAGTTTGCCAAACAAACAGTTGAAATTTTCAAGCCAAAAATTGATACCCGCTACTCTGAGGATGAAGTAGTTTCGCACGACAAAAACTCAATACGTTCCACTCCTGTTGACTCCTCCGGAAGCATTATGTTGATGTCGGGCGATGTGGATGTAATTGGCATTGATGAAGCTCAGTTTTTTGACGAAGGTTTGGTTGATGTTTGTACTCAACTTGCCAATCAAGGTATCAGAGTAATAGTAGCAGGTCTCGACATGGATTTCCGTGGTGTTCCATTCGGACCTATGCCTGCATTGTGCGCCATAGCCGAAGATGTTTACAAAGTACATGCAATTTGCGTACGCTGTGGTGCTCTTGCTTATGTTTCACACAGATTGGTGGATAGCGATAAGCGCGTTCTGCTAGGAGAAATGGCTGAATACGAGCCAATTTGCAGAAGTTGTTATAATAAGGTAAAGAAATAAATAAACAGATTTAATAATTTTTTGTAACTACTCAGCGCTACGCTATTTATTTCATTTAGCGTTTCAGGAAAATTACAGAGAATAAAATGCAATATTTAAAGTATAACCGCCAAATTTAAGCGAGCAGATGTTAATCATTGCTCCAAATGCTCCCCCTTTAGGGGGCTGGGGGGCTGAATACTAATTAGTTTTTTCACATAATTATTTAAAACAAAAATGGAAGAAAAAATCAGACCTTACACATTCGACAGGGTTGTCCGACTTGTTATCGGAATTTCGGTTTTGATAATTATATTTCTGCTTATCAGACGTTTAAGCAGCGTTTTACTTCCATTTTTCATTGCCATGCTACTGGCTTATATGCTCGATCCCGTTGTAAGCTTTTTTCAATTTAAACTGAAATTCAAATTCAGATTTTTGGCTGTAGCAACCACTCTGATGCTACTTTTTGGCGTTATCGGATTAATTCTTTATTTAATCATTCCGCGCATAGGACATGAGCTTTCAAATGCGGCGCAAATTATCACAAATTATTCGCAAGGTATAAATGTTGATAATATTTTGCCTGTGGCGTGGCAAAACGAAATTCGCGATTATTTATCAAACCTTGATATTCAGTCGATAATGGCAAATGAAAGCCTTATGGCTGCAATAAAAAAAATAACTCCGCAGTTGTGGAATGTACTGAATGGTTCACTTACTTTTTTGCTGGGTATTACAGTGGTAATTATCATTTTCCTTTATCTGATATTTATTTTAATGGACTATCAGAAAATTTCAGATGGACTGAAAACTATAATTCCTCCAAAATACCGAATTCTTGGAAGCGAAATCTACGATGATATTCAGTCGGGAATGAACCGCTATTTCCGCGGACAGGCACTCATTGCTCTTATAGTTGGTATCATGTTTTCTATCGGTTTCAGCATTATAGGCTTACCTATGGCCATTGTTTTCGGAATTTTCGTGGGCATTTTAAATTTAGTTCCTTACCTTCAAACTATTGCAGTGGCACCTGCACTACTTTTGGTATTACTTCAGTCTGCTCAAACCGGACAAAGTTTCATTTCAGCATTTTTAGGACTGTTAATTGTTTTTCTTATCGTGCAAGGCACTCAGGATATGATACTTGTACCTCGAATTATGGGAAAAGTTACAGGGATGCATCCTGCGATAATCCTGCTTTCACTTTCAATTTGGGGCTCGCTAATGGGTATGATTGGTCTAATTGTAGCGCTGCCGTTTACAACTTTAATTATTTCGTACTACAAACGTTTTGTACTTCGTGAAAAGGAAGATATTGCCGAATTTAATGAAACTGTGGAAATTGAAAGTCCTGATTTAAATGCTGATTTGTAGAAATTTAACGTGCTATTTTTGGAGATTATTTTGTTGCAATGTTATTTTTATTCAACAAAAAAAGTTGACAATAAAAATAGCTAAACCAAAAAACAGTAACCTACCTGTCGGCAGGCAAGGTAAATAATGTACAAAGCAAAAATTACGCATAGCAAATAACGCGTAATGCAAAGAAATCAACGCTTAAACTTCCCCATCAATCTTTATATCACGAATCATCAACTGTATATTTGTATTTCCATTAAATGTATTTTCTTCAATAGTATAACAAATATCCAAAGGATTAAGCGCTTTTAAATGGTCGTTGTAGGCATACATTCCAAAAGCGATGCCGTTGATTACATTTTCGCAACTTGCATCGGTAAGTTCTAATTTAAGATGTTCCTGTTCTTTCCCTACAAGGCGACTAGTTCCGTAGTCAAAAACTTTATTCGAAACAAAAACCGGCTTCATATTTCCGGGACCAAAAGGACCGAATTGTTTTAGTACACGATAAAATTTTGGTGTGATATCGGCAAACCGTAGTACTGAATCTATATCGATTTGCGGGTAAGTTTGTTCTTCGAGGATATTTTCAGCAACATACTTTTCGAATCTTTCAGAAAATATCGGAACATTTTCTTCCTTCATGGATAAACCGGCAGCATACATGTGTCCACCAAAATTCTCAAGTAAATCCCGGCAGGAGTCAATGGCTTTGTAAATATCGAAGCCTGAAACCGAACGGGCAGAACCTGAAGCCAAACCATTGGAATTTGTCAGTACAATTGAAGGTTTGTAAAACTCTTCGGACAAGCGTGAAGCCACTATACCAATCACACCTTTATGCCAATCAGGTTTATGTACAACAATAGATTTTCGTGTTTTAAATCTGTTGTCAGCGCCGATAAGCATAATTGCTTCATCTGTTATATTTTTATCGAGGTCTTTACGGTCGTTGTTATACTCATTGATTGTATCACTTTTTTCACGCGCAAAAGTCGGATTACTGGTTATAAGCAATTCCACCGCTTCCGAAGCAAGTTTCATGCGTCCCGATGCATTGATACGCGGACCGATTTTGAAAACTATATCGCTAATGGTTACTTCTCTGTCGGTTAATCCACACACATCGAGAATACTTTTTACACCCGTACTTGGGTTGGAATTAAGCTGTTTTAAACCATAAAAAGCCAGAATACGATTTTCTCCGGTGATGGGTACAATATCAGAAGCAATACTCAAGGCCAACAAATCGAGTAAGGGAATAAGTTCGTTAAAATCAATATTATTGCGAAGAGCAAACGCTTGCAAAAGTTTAAAACCCACACCGCAACCTGAAAGATGTTTGTAGGGATAAGTACAATCAGGGCGCTTAGGGTCGAGCACTGCTATGGCAGGCGGAAGTTCATCGTCGGGAGTATGGTGGTCGCAAATAACAAAATCTACGCCGATGGTTTTGGCATATTTTACCTTTTCAACTGCTTTTATACCGCAGTCGAGCGCAATAACAAGCTTGAAATTATTTTCAGCGGCATAGTCAATTCCCTGATAAGAAATCCCGTAACCCTCGTTATAACGATCGGGAATATAGAAACCGACATTGGAATAATAACGTTTCAGAAACTTATAAACTAACGACACCGAAGTTGTTCCATCTACATCATAATCGCCGTAAATCAGAATTTTCTCATTATGACGCATGGCACGTGTGAGACGATTCACCGCATTATCCATATCGGTCATCAAAAACGGGTCATGCAAATTGGCAAAATCGGGGCGAAAAAAATTTCGCGCATCTTCAAAAGTGTTTATCCCTCTTTGAACCAGAAGTTGGGCTAAAATCGGATTTATACTCAGTTCTTCAGCTAATTTGTTTCTTGTCTCAATTTGTTGTTCATCAAGGGATTTGTAAATCCATTTATTTATCATTGTTTTATATTTTTTCTAATCGAACCGGAAAACAATCATCTACACATCAACACAATATACACACATCACAGCATAAAAACACTTTTTATTTTCCAAACGTAAAAGTACGAAAAAATTTTATGTTTTTTGAAGGAGTTGAAATTTTTTATGATTTTTGCACTCGATTCAAATGTTCAATTAGCAAGTAAAAATGAGAAAAATTTATCAAAATGACTAATTTTTCATTTTCTGCCTATTAATTTTTTGAAGTTAAAAATGAATTTGACATACATAAAATTACTATCTTTGTAACTTTCAGCTATAATCTGAATTCCTTAAAAATGATTTTGTAGTTTAAAGCTTAAAAAAAGTAAAACAACTTCAATTGAAAAATTTAAGTGAATATCAAATATACAAAATTTAAAACAAGACTCTATTGTTTTTTTAACGCTAATAAAAATGAGAATATACTTTCTGCAAAAATTAAACAAAATACTCAAAATCAGATTTTTGAAAAATTTTGTTTTTTGGTTGTTGCACATACTTAACAGACGTTATCTTTCAATTTATTTCGATCCGGTTTTGGCTTGTAATTTACGTTGTAAATCGTGCTATTTCAGTAATGACGAAAAGCGCAAGGAGTTAAAAGGTGTGTTTAAATTAGAAGAAGTGAATTTGATAGCATCCGCAATATTTTCCAGAGCATTCAGGCTTCAGATTGGATGTGGTGCTGAGCCTACACTGTTTAAGCACAATCCCGAATTAATACAATTAGGCAAAAAATACGGAATAAAATACATTTCAATGACTTCGAATGTCAATTTATTAACCCGTGAATCAACAAAAAATCTTTTAGAAGCAGGATTAAATGAATTAACTATTTCTATACACGGTGTAAAAAAAGAAACGTATGAAAATCTGATGACAAATGCATCTTACGACAAGTTACTTAATGTTTTGCAAATACTCAGTGAATTCAAACCAGAATTTCCACACTTCAAACTAAGATTAAATTTCACTATTAATAATCAGAACGTTGATGAATTAAAAAATTTCTTTGAAGTATTTGGCAAATACAATATTGACATACTACAGATGAGAGCGCTCCGCAATATAAGTGGCGAGATACGAAGCGTGGACACCAACAAAGATTTTTTACTTGCATTCAATCGGGCAATGTCAACATTGAAAGCTGAATGTAAAATCAGAAAAATTACTTTCCTTGAACCTGACAAGTTTTTAGCCGAAGATGAAGAAAATATTGATTCTGAAAATGCATCATATTGCTACATATCGCCAAAATCTATATGGGAGTCTGATTTTAAGTGGAGAAACGAAACTTTTAATCAGTACTCAAAGCGTACAAAATATTCTTCGAAGTTATTTAAAGCTATTTTTAAAAAATAATTTTTATACATTTACTGCTTCAATCAAAAAAACAATCGAACTGACTTTATTACACAAGATAAGTGCATTAATTTTGTGATTATTCGGCTTTATTTTGGTAAAGAATAAACAAACGATAAATGAACAAGTATCATATTATTAGAAATATTATTTTAGCAGATGTTGGTGCAGCTTTACTTGTGTGGATCACATTTTTTGTATATCGTAAAACTATAAATGACATTTCTGTTATAGAAAATTTTGGCATACTTATCAGAAATTACGATTATTTTACCAGCCTGATAATATTTCCGGTTTTATGTGTTTTTATTCATTACTTAACCGGTGTATATCTAAATATTCACAAAAAAAACACTCTCAGCGTACTTGTTCCCACTATTATATCTTCGCTTGTTATATCAGTTCCGGTATTTTTCATTCTCAAGTTAAGAGATGTAACCATTTCGTACGAATATTTTTACTATTCACTTTTGGTGCTTTTCTGTTTATTGACCGGTGTTACGTTTTTGTTCCGCAGCATTGTAATGGCTCAGGTGAAAAAAAATTACCAAACCCGAAAATGGACAATTAATACCATTATTATCGGGAACGGTTCTAATGCTTTGAAAATGGCGGATGAACTTAGCAAAGTATCGAAAAAAAACACCATATTAGGCTTTGTAGCGGTTGATGCAAAAAGCAATGTGCCTACTGATAAGATAATTGGTAATTTCGCTCAACTTGAACAGATTTTTGCACAACATAAAATTGATGAAGCAATAATTGCGCTCGACAATGCCGATGAACAAAAACTGTTTAAATATATCAATGCACTTTACAAGTACAATATTGATATAAGATTTACTCCCCGCTTATACGAAATACTTACAGGAAGCGCGCGTATTGGTAATTTATCAGCAAGTCCGTTGGTAAGTATAACCGATGTACCAATGTCGGACTGGGAATTATGCGTAAAACGTTTTTCTGATTTGGTGGTTTCTTCTATCATGATTATTCTTCTCCTGCCTGCATTTATTTTTTTCATAATCAGGATAAAAGCAGACTCAAAAGGATCAGCCTTTTATTTACAGGAAAGAATTGGCATACACGGTAAACCCTTTAATATTATCAAATTCAGAACAATGTACGAAGATGCTGAATCAGGTCAACCGCGCTTAAGCAGTCCTGACGATGACCGAATAACCCGAGTGGGACGAATTTTGCGTAAATACCGTATTGATGAGTTACCCCAATTTTTCAACATTCTGAAAGGCGAAATGAGTCTTGTAGGACCTCGACCTGAACGCAAATTCTATATCAATCAGATTATTGAATATGCGCCTTATTATTGTTTACTCTACAAAATCAGACCCGGACTTACTTCATGGGGTCCCATAAAAATCGGTTACTCTGATACCATTGAAAAAATGATTGAACGGTTAAATTACGACATTATTTATATTGAAAATATGTCGCTTATTAACGACTTGAAAATTTTGATATTTACAATTGAGATAATTTTTAAGGGAAAAGGCATTTAACTTATAATTTACCGAAATGAATAAAAATGATTTGTACCTGAAAATTTTAGACTGGCGCGAACAGCACATTAAGCATCAGCAGTTTATTCTAATACTTAGCCTAATGGTTGGTATATTATCTGCAATTGCTGCCCATTTGCTAAAAGGAGCAATTCATCTCATTCAGCATTTACTTACAGAAAACTTCAGTCGTACTGATGTGAATTACTGGTATCTGGTTTTTCCCGTGGTGGGAATGTTGCTGGCATCGCTTTTCGTTAGGCACGTTGTAAAGGATAATATCAGCCATGGTATAACCCGTATTTTGTATGCCATTTCGCAGCGTAAAAGCATTTTAAAACTTCACAATGTTTGGACATCGCTTGTGGGAAGTTCGCTGACCATTGGTTTTGGTGGTTCGGTTGGAGCCGAAGCACCCATTGTACTTACCGGGTCAGCCATCGGTTCCAATCTTGGTAATTTTTTCAAGCTCGATCAGAAAACACTTATGCTTTTGGTGGGATGTGGAGCTGCGGGCGCTATTGGTGGAATTTTCAAAGCACCAATTGCCGGACTTGTATTCACGCTCGAGGTATTAATGCTCGACATGACACTCACTTCGATTGCTCCATTACTTATTTCGTCGGTTTCCGCTACCGCCATGTCGTATATTTTCTCGGGCAGTCAGTTTATGTTTAAATTTTCTATTGCCGAAGAATTTGATGTGGTACGCATACCTCAATTAATATTTTTGGGAATAGCCTGCGGATTGGTTTCGCTTTACTTTACCCGCGGAATAATGAAAATTGAAAGTTTTTTTGGCAAGTATAAAAATCCATACACAAAACTTGCCATTGGCGGATTAATGCTCAGCATTCTTATTTTCCTTTTTCCGCCGCTTTATGGCGAAGGCTACGATACTATTAATTTACTGCTTAAAGGCGATGCTGTTACAACGCTTGATCGCAGCTTTTTTCAGGATTTTGCAGCCAATCCGTGGATTGTTGTAACTTATTTATCGCTGATAATATTTTTCAAGATTTTTGCTTCGGCAGCCACAAATGGCGCGGGTGGCGTTGGAGGAATTTTTGCACCTTCGCTCTTTGTGGGCGCAATTACCGGTTTTGTATTTTCGCAGATTTTAATAAATGTGGGAATGAATGTTCCACAGGAGAATTTTGCACTTGCAGGCATGTCGGGAGTAATGTCGGGAGTAATGCACGCACCGCTTACCGGAATTTTTCTTATTGCCGAACTTACAGGCGGATATTCTATGTTTATGACCTTGATGATAGTTTCAACAGTTTCGTACCTCACAATAAAACTGTTTGAAAAACATAGCCTGTACGCCATGCGATTGGCAAAAAAGGGCGAATTGCTCACGCATCACAAAGACAAAGCGGTGCTTACTTTGCTGAAAATGGAAAATGTAATTGAAACCGACCTGTCGATTTTATCGCCTTACATGACTTTGGGCGAATTGGTAAAGGTAATTTCCAAATCGAAACGCAATCTTTTTCCGGTCGTGCATCCCGAAACCGGAGTTTTTATGGGCGTACTATTGCTCGATGAAGTTCGTAATATAATGTTCAGACCTGAATTGTACGACAGGTTTACTGTTAAAAAACTTATGATAGCTCCACCGGCAATTCTCACCAATAATTTGCCGATGGAAAAAGTTATGGAAGTCTTTGAAGATACTGCCGCATGGAATTTGCCCGTTGTGGATATTAATAAAAAATATGTTGGCTATGTATCGAAATCGAAAATTTTCAGTTCGTACAGACATGTGCTTGTACATTTTTCTGATGAATGAAAAAGCCCCCAACCCCCTGAAGGGAGAGCTATAGTGTTGCAATCGAATTTTTTACCTGAAATAATTTTCAAGTATTAAGATCTATATATTTTTATTAATCTGAAATAATTGATATTAGCTATCAAATTTCTTTTTATTGTTTCAGACTTCATTTTTATTATTTTTTTCAAAATGACAAAACAAAAACTCACATATACCGAAGCGGTTGCTGAACTTGAACTGATTTTAAAAGAATTGGAAAGCAACGAAGAAATAAATATGGATAATATTGCTGCTAAGGTAAAACGAGCAGCGGTACTTCTTGATTTTTGCAAAAAACAGCTACACGAATTAGACAGTGATATTCAGAAAATGATGGATGAATTGGAAAGCTAAAGAATGTGCCAATCGTAGTGAAACGAAGATTCCGCTTTGTGGGATAAGCCAATGTGCCATTGTGCCAATAAAATATCAATTTTACAATTTAGTTCCTGTATCTTTTGAAATGAAGAATCTTTTTCATTAAACAATGAATTTGTTTCTCTTCAAACGAAAGAAAGCGTTGGAAAAAAATTATCGATATTTTCAATAGTACTTTAAATTATACTTTTCTAATGCAGCATATTTCTCGAGTAACTCAAGCGAATGATTTACTGCTTCCTGCAAACCTTCGTTACCGCTATAACTATTAATAATTATCAGTAAATCTGTAGTTTCTTCAGTTATTTTTGTGCGTTCATTATCGCTGGTGGGTGTGCCAATTCCACCAAATGCATCTTTATAAAGTGGTAATCCTTCCACATTCAAAATTCCCCTGCCAATTGCTTCAAATTCATCAGTGCTTGAACCAACAGTAAGGGTTAGTTCCGTGCCCTGAATTTTAGCAGCATCAAACCCGCCAATGGAAAATCCGCTTCTGATTGAAACTATATTGATAATATCGACCAAAGTATTGATAGAGTAAACAGCAATGCCTCGTGCAATTCTTCTGCACAAAGCTTCCGCCGAAGGACGATAGCGATGTGGATCTTTCCCTAAGGCTTTGTAGGCTGCACGGGTTGCCTCAATGGTTGGGCGCTTGTTAATTTCATCGAGCTTGTAACAGCGTTTTATATCTTCAATTTCTCTATCCAACAGCATTTTAATTTCATCAGAAGTTGAAGAATTAACAACACTACACCTGAGCACAGCCACATTCAGTTGTGGACAAAGTTCTTGAATTTTGGTAGAAATTTTTAAATCCATTTTTTACTCAATAAACCAATTAACTCAATAAACCAATTAACCAAACTCACCTCAACATTATCCCGCTATACATTCTGCCTGAATTTATCCCAAGTCTTCGTGCTGAGAAGAAATTTTGATATTGCGTATAAGAGCAAATACCCGAAATTTGAATTTGTGTGGCTGAAACTCCGCTATCAACTAACATTTGACGATTAGCTTCCCAAAGATCGAGAAAAAGTTTTCCATTACGTTCTTCAAAAATAGAGTGAATATCAAAACCTGTTTGTTCGAATAGAGCAATTAGTTCTGGTCCCACTTCATAAACCTGAGCAGAAATTGAAGGTCCTATCAGAGCAAAAATATTTTGAGGAAGTGAACCGAAGTGTTTATGCATCTCGGCAATTGTTTTTTGAACAAGTCGTGCTTGCGTGCCGCGCCAACCAGCATGAACTGCCGCAACGATTTTTTCTTTAGCATCAAACAGCAAAACCGGAACACAATCGGCTGTGGTAACTCCAATGCAATAACCTTTTTCGCTTGTTATAAGCGCATCAATAGCTTGCAGTGCCTGAAACTTTTGCTCGATGTTTTTATGAAGAAAATCCTTGTCAATTATCAGCACATTATCTTCGTGGGTTTGACAGGGAAAAATGAAATTCTCGGTAGGGATATTAGTTTCAGCGGAAAGAATCTGCAGGTTTTGCAAATAATTATCATTATCATCGCCCGAATAGGGAGTGATATTAAATGAAGAAAAATTACCCTTACTCACACCCCCATTGCGGGTTGTGCAAAAATGAGCAATTTCATTAAACGGTTTAAATATGTCGAATGTGCGTAACTTTTTCAAAAGTTGTGAGTGAATTTTGGTTAAATAGATAAGTGTTGGAATATCCGGTATTCAATATCTAAATATAATAATTCGTGAGTTGGTTCCGAAGCATCGGAATCCCGATTCCTGAATTTAATCGTCCCAGCCAATTCCACCATAATTGCTGAAATTATCGTCATCTTCATTTTCTTCGTACAAATTATCATCATCCTCCACCTCAGTTTCGAAGTCGTCAAATGCTGATGAATCAACCGCTATCGGTGCATGTGTAATTTCGGTGTCATCATCGGGTTCTTTGTTCATTTCTATCCAGAGCAAATCTTTCAGTTGCACAATTCCAAATCCTGAAACCGATGAAATAAAAACCGTTGGCAAATCAGATGGCAATTCCTTTTTCAATTCCTGAAGCAATTCATCGTCGAGCATATCACATTTTGTAATGGCAAGCACACGACGTTTCCGCATCAACCCTTCATTGTAGTTTGCAAGCTCGCTGAGCAGGATTTCGTATTCTTTGCGGACGTCAACCGCATCAACCGGAACCATAAAAAGCAATACTGGATTGCGTTCGATATGTCTTAAAAAGCGCAAACCAAGCCCTTTTCCTTCCGATGCTCCTTCGATTATACCGGGAATATCTGCCATTACGAAGGATTTATTATCGCGGTAGGAAACAATTCCGAGATTTGGCACGAGTGTGGTAAAAGGATAATCGGCAATTTCGGGTTTAGCGGCAGAAACCACCGAGAGTAATGTTGATTTTCCGGCATTCGGAAAACCAACCAAACCTACATCGGCAAGAACTTTTAATTGCAGAATTACGGTTTTTTCAATGCGAGGTTCGCCAGGCTGTGCATATCGGGGCGTTTGATTGGTTGCGGTGCGAAAATGCCAGTTGCCAAGTCCGCCTCTTCCGCCTTTGAGCAGAATAATTTCCTGTCCATCTTCTTTTATATCAGCAAGGAATGCTCCCGTTTCAGCATCGTGTATTACTGTTCCGAGTGGCACATCAATAGATTTATCTTCGCCATCCTTGCCAAAACTACGGCTACCGCTTCCCGAACCTCCATCGCCGGCGTAAATATGTCGGGCATATTTTAAATGCAGCAAAGTCCACAAATTTTTATTACCACGAAGGATAATATGACCTCCGCGACCACCATCGCCACCATCAGGACCTCCTTTGGGGATAAATTTTTCGCGGTGAAAGTGCGTAGAACCAGCTCCACCCTTTCCCGAACGACAGTATATTTTTACGTAATCTACAAAGTTTGATCCGGCCATTTTTATTTTATTTTACGCTTCGCGTGTTATTACACTTCGTGTGAAATTAGCTTCGCTGAAATTACGCTTCGTGTGTTATTTGTTTATATAGCAATTTGAATATTTTAAAATTTCCGGCAAACTACTGACTATAAACTATAAACTATCATCTATAAACTTCCTCTATAACACCACAAATTCGTTCAAAAATTTCGTCAATAGTTCCTAAACCATCAACAGCAGCATATTTATTTAATGCTTTATAGAAATTATGAACGGGAGCGGTTTTTTCGTGGAAAATTACCAATCGTTTTTTTATGGTTTCAGCATTATCATCGGAGCGACCTGAAATTTTACCCCGAAGCAACAAGCGATTTATCAACTCCTGCTCTTCAACCTGAATATCGATAAGCATTGTGGTTTTCTGATTTCTTTCGCCGAGTAAAATTTCGAGTTGACGCGATTGCTCCACCGTACGCGGATAACCATCGAGAATCATACCTGACGAATCCGGATGCATTTTATCGATTTGCTTTATCAGCATTCCGGTTATCATATCATCGGGTACAAGCATTCCTTTCGAAATAAGTTCATCGGCCTGACGACCAATTTCAGTACCTGCTTTAATTTCAGCCCGCAAAATATCGCCGGTTGAGAAATGCACAAGATTGTATTTTTTTTTGAGAAGATCACTCTGTGTACCTTTTCCACAACCAGGGGCACCGCAAAGAATAATGTTTAGCATATTTTTTTAGAACAAAGAATAAAGACGACAGATAACGAACCACAGAGACGATGGACGACAGATATCTATTCACCAATAATTAACCAATCACTAATTCACTAATTAACCAATCACTAATTCACCAATCACTAATTCACTAATTCACCAACTCTTTAACTTATTCACCAACTACGGTATAAATATCGCGGAGATTTCGTCCGAAACCATCATAATCGAGTCCGTAGCCTACAATAAATTCGTTTGGAATTTTCATTGCTATGTAGTCAATTCTAATATCGCGTTGCAAAGCATCGGGTTTTTGCAAAAAAGTTGCAACGCGTATGCTTGCAGCCCCTTTTGCAGCAAGTGAATTGAGAATTCGCTCCATAGTAATGCCTGTGTCCACAATGTCTTCAACAACAACTACATTCCGTCCGACAACACTTTCGTTCAGACCGAGAATTTCTTTTACGCTTCCGGTTGAATAAATACCTTCGTAGGAGGCAAGTTTTACAAAAGTTATTTCGCAGGGTATGGAAATATTTTTCATAAGATCGGCGGCAAACATAAATGCACCATTGAGCACTCCAATTAAAAGTGGATTTTGACCTTCCAAATCAGCACTGATTTTCTCACCTACTTTTCTAACAGCTTCTTGAATATCACTTTCGGGAATAGACAAACGGAAATGTTTATCGTGAATTTGAATAGATTCCATACGGATAGTTTTACCTTAATTAAACTGCAAAAGTACTAAAAAACATTCGTTGCTAAAAAAAAATGAAAAATAACTTTGCATTTGCTTCATAATATTTGAGAATAGCTTAATACACTATTCAAGTAATTGAGTTAATTTTGCGGAATGAATTTCAAAACCTAATAATGAGTAAAGGATTAAAAATAAACAAAATAAACAGCTCAGCAACGCTTGATTTTTATTCGGCAAATACCAGTTCGGTACTTGAGCTTCCTCTTGCCGAAGGTGGCATAGCAGCAGGCTTTCCAAGTCCTGCGCAGGATTATATCGATTTATCCATCGATTTAAACAAAGAACTTATCAATAATCCTTCTTCAACATTTTACGCGCGGGTTAAAGGTTCTTCGATGATTGATGCCGGTATTTCGGATGGCGATATACTGGTGGTTGATAAATCGCTTGAACCTCAGGATGGTGATACCGCGGTTTGTTATATTGATGGTGATTTTACGCTAAAGTATATCCGCATTGAAGCAGATGCAGTTTATCTGGTACCCGCAAATCCAAACTTTCAACCCATAAAAGTTACCGAAGATAATAATTTCTGTATTTGGGGTATTGTTACTTACTCCATAAAAAACCATAAGAGAAGAGGGTGAGAAAGGAAATAGTCAGTTTTTATTGAAAAAAATCTTCATTTTTTCCTCAAAAAGTACACTGATTTATCATCAAATTTGATTTTTTCAGATCGATTAGGAATTAAATCTATTAAAATACCTCAAAACCCTCAACGCTCGCAAAGTGTTCCATTTACTTGCCTTGCCGTGTTGTTCCATATCGAAATGAACTTCGCCTGTATGACGGGCTTGTAAAGGCCATTTTTCATCGGTTCGTTGTTTGATTTTCAGAACATCAATGGCATCAGTCATTCTGTCATCTAAAGGAGTGTTAGATAATCGGAAATAATCCAACGCCCGCAAAATATCGTAACGCCAACGTGAAGGATAGGATAACATAAGCATTTTTCGGTCGATAATGCAACCCGTTTTATCAGATTTAAACAGTCGGTGGATAAGAATAAACTCGCGGGAAGCAAGCTCCATTTTTTTTAGTTCATTTACACGGTAGCTATAACCATTTTGTACGTACTCATTTATTCCTTCGATAACACATAAGGTAGAATGTAATGAACTGTGATGCGCGCCACTTCGGTTAAACCGGCAATTGAAACCTCCATCGGGCAACTGCTGCGAAATTATAAAATCAACAACAGACTTTAAAAGCTCTTCTCCTACACGAAAATATGATGCGTAATTCAGAAACATACCATTTATACAAACATCGCTTTGGGCAATTGCTACCGATGGATTAATGCCACCATCATTCCCTTTTTCTTCGTTTGCAATCATCCGGATTGTTTCACTTATTAATTCATTTTCAGGAGAAATACACAGTTGCCTTAAATCGAGTAAAGTATAGTGCGATGATGTCCATTTAGGTGCATAAAATGCACGTCCCCAATGATTGTTGGCGTTTCTGAACGATAAAAATTTAGCACCCCAGCCTGTTTCTGCAATCAGCATTTGCAAATCAGGTCGTTCCAAATCGAGTAAATCGCGATAAACCTGATATTGTAGCGACACATCGCTATCCAACAACCAATCAATGATTTGCGGATTTATCATACAATTATTATCAAAAAAATCATTCACCAATCAAGCTATAGTTTTTTCGGGTAATAACTTTTTCAAGCGCACGATGTAAATCTTCAACGCTTTTATTGGCGTCATCAGTAAAAACACCGTTATTTTTAAAACAGGGCGAAGTTAAAATGAAATATCTATTTGTTTCGCCAAAGTACTCAGGAATGCACCATGAATACATTTGTTGCGATTTTATAAACTCCACCAATTCCTGCTTTTGTTCGATGGGATAAAAATCGAGCGTTAACGAAGGATGAATTTGGGTATGCCCCGCCCATTCATAAGTTCTTTCGGTATTAACGTATTTAATTATGGCAAGCGGTTGATTGGCATTTTTCGGAATATCGTTGGGATTAAAGTCCGAAAACACAATTTCGCAAGTCCAACCTGAAGGCGCTAAAGTGCAAAAATCGTCCAATGAAGGATTTTTAATAGAATTTTCGCACGAAGAAAAAAGCAACAGAAGCAACAATAGCATTGAATTTACAAGAATATTTATTTTCATGGTTTTCGAATGATTGATTGAAACGCAAATATAGCGGTTTCAAAGCAAAACACGCAAAATATCCGGTATAAAAGCGCATACATTGTTACAAATAGTTTTAGTCAAAATTGCCGGTAATTATTGTTTCAAAACTGATGTTTTTAGTATTGATGTTTTTATCTTTGCAAGATAAATAATACCTCATGTACGGCCTTATAGACTGCAACAATTTTTACGCATCGTGCGAAAGGGTTTTCAATCCCTCGCTTGTCGGGAAGCCAATAGTGGTGCTGTCGAACAACGATGGATGTGTTATTGCGCGCTCCAACGAAGCAAAAAAACTGGGCATACCCATGGGCGAACCTGCATATAAACTCAAAGAGATAATTGAGCAATACGATGTGGCTGTTTTTTCATCGAATTATGTACTCTACGGCGATATGTCGCACCGCGTGATGACCACAATAGCAGGTTTTGTACCCGATATGGAGATTTATTCCATCGATGAGGCTTTTCTGCATTTTGATGGTTTTGAAAAAATTGATCTAAAAGCTCTTGGCGAAAAAATTGTACAAAAAACCACACGTGGAACCGGAATTCCTGTAAGTTTGGGTATTGCTCCTACCAAAACACTGGCGAAAGTGGCGAATAAATTTGCTAAAAAATACCCGGGCTACAATGGAGCCTGCGTTATTGATACAGACGAAAAACGCGAAAAAGCGCTTCAACTTTTCGATATTGAAGATGTCTGGGGAATCGGGCGGCGATATTCAAAAAAACTCCGTTATTACTCTGTGAATACAGCGTGGGATTTTACTCAGAAACCGCGAACCTGGATACGGAAGCTTATGGGCGTGGTGGGCGAACGCACATGGAGCGAATTGCGTGGCGTACCCTGCTTTGAACTTGAAGTGAAAGCTGCCCGAAAAACAATATGCACTTCGCGTAGTTTTGGCGAGCGACTCACAACCATTGAACCAATTACAGAAGCTGTGGCAAATTTTGCAGCATCGTGTGGGGAAAAACTACGCAGTGAACACTCGCTGGCTGCTTCGGTAATGGTTTTTTTACACACCAATCCTTTTGCCGAAAATCAACCACAGTATTATAATCAAACTTTAATGCAATTACCTGCACCCACAAACGATTCAACCGAACTTATTAATTATGCAGTAAAAGGTTTAAGGAAAATTTTTGCCTCCGGTTACCGATATAAAAAAGCTGGAGTAATTATTACTGAAATTGTTCCGGAACGTCCGCTGCAAATAACGCTTTTTGATGAGCGAAACCGTGAAAAATTCGGTAAAGTCATGATGGTGATGGATAAACTTAATGCAACCTATGGCAACCGTAAAATTAGAATTGCCACACAGGGTTTCGGACGTAAATGGAAACTGAAAAACGAAAAACTTTCGCCCTGCTATACCACTAATTTGAATGATATTATTGTGATAAATGTGAATGATAAAGTTCCGTTTTAGCCAATAACTCTGATAGGTTCTTCGACCTCTGTCAGCAGTTCATAATTAACTGATATTTATCAATTTAACACCGAATTTTTTTTCCAATTATCAACTGAATTGATATTGTTTTATTTTCATAATAACATTATCTTTGAAGCAATTAATTATTACCAATCTATTAACATTTAAATCACACCACCATGGAAATTAAAAATTCAAGAATTGTAGCAGGTTTAGCCGTCGATGTCCTTGACGATGCCGTAAAAGCCCTCCAGTTAAACAATCATTTCAGAACTAATTATGAATGGAATCAGATTGTAAAAATCCCCGAAAATCCTGATTTTTATGTCAGGTTTTATCTTACTATTTCACCGCCGGACTTCTGGATGATTCAGGAAGGTAAAGAACCTTCTACCAGACTTTTTCTCAAAGGAACATATAATGTTGCGCTACTCGATGCTGAAATGAATCCTGAAATGGATAACAACGGGAATCCCAAATTTTTAATCAAAGAACCTGCAAACACCTTCAATGCATCATTCAATCTTGAAATTGCTTTATTGAGAAATAATCCGGAGGAAGCACCTTCTCTTGGATTAAAATATTCAGGATTGCACGAATTTGATTTTGGAATGAAAAAATCACTTGAAATAGTAGGTTTTGGTTATCTGGTTGAAACTGCCGTTGAGGAGCTCGAATCAGAACTGGATAAAGTGGCTAAAATGCTCGATGGTTTTCGCCTCGATATTATTTCTCCACTTTTAAAAGTGATAGAAGATGTGTATTTTATGAATAATCCTGAACTCACACCACCGCCTCCTGGTTATTATCCGGTATTTCTTAAACTTTTATTCGGCGAAAATCCCGGTTCAAGAAACATGATTGCTATAATTATTAATTATCCAATTGATACCGAAGAGCCGGAATTATACGAATCGATTTTACCAATGTCTGCCGAATTGTTCGTTTATGTAAATCCAGAAATAGTCCCTGTGTTAATTGAGCAAATAAGGATTAAGGCAATGAGTTATATCAGTGAATATATAGCCACAGCCAATGAATCTTCTTTACTTGACGTAAAATGCTCCTTGAGTCTTGCACTCGAAAAATCAGTTTTCAAACTTTCGGGTAAAATAACGAACAGCCACTGGCTTACAGGTGGTATTTTACCGTTTGATGAAGTAAAACTTAACACAGAAGTGCCACTGAGACATTCACCGGGAGCACATATGATATTTCCTGATACGCTTCATTTAACTGTTGATCTTGATACACCCTGGGTAATTTCTTCTGACACAGAAAAAGAAATGGAACAACAAATAAAAAAATACATTGAGGATGCTCTGAAGGAAGGCATGCAAACAGCTATGTTTGAATTGGGCGAAGCACTTAATGTAGTTAAAGGTTTTATTGAAAAAGGATTTCCGGTTATGGCTTATCCTGACACCTTTAAAATTCACGATAATAATGCAATGTCTTTTCTTATACAGCTTTTCATTCTTCCTAAAAGAGAAGATATTGCACATGCTTCCTATTCAAAAATGTTCAGAAAGTTTATTTTATGCAAAACCACAACCGGACGCAATTTCCAGATTTCAGACCTTGCTAAACTAATGCAGGATGGATGGATTTCTATGGAGCATTTCCAGCAAGTTGGAGGAAAATATATTCGAACTATACCTGATGGTAATAAAAATAATAATATGAAAGCCCTTTTCTGGAAACTTACATAGATAGGCCATTATAACATAAGCAATCATTGTTATTGTTGATAAATGGTATGGATTAAGTGTGAGTGCGGTTTTATGCAAGATATCTTTTAGAAGTAGCAAAACATATTGTTAATTTCCCTTTTTTGTTAATTGTCAATAATTTATTTAACTGCCGGCAGGGTCTCCGACCGCTGCCGGAGTATTAAGGACAATTGATAGAAAAAAAAAACTTCAGAATAATACCGGCTACAAAACTTAAAATGATATTTCCTCACAAAAAAAAATACATTATCTTAGCACCGAAAAAATCAAAAACTGTATTCTCATGTTTGGCAACAATACCTATTGGTGGGCTGGATGGTTGATGTTCGCATTTTTTGCAGCTTTAAATCTTATTATTTACCTACTCCGTAATAAACCGGCACTTTCCTTCGCTATTGCGTGGACAATAGCTGTGTATATATTCGTTTACAAAGTCGGCGAACTTATTTTCTGGCAAATTTTAGGACATCATTATAAATTTCCAGTAGAATTTTCAGCCGTGAGTTACTATGCTTTTGGCATTTTCGTAACATTCCGTTGGCGTAAGGCAGATACCTTCCCAATTTTTGCAGCGGTTTTAACAGGTACTATTTACTCAATGTTTTTCTGGATTTCGCCCGACAGCTACGTAAACGATATGGAAACTCCCTATTTGTTTACCATGGCAATTCTAAATCATCATCTCCTGTACTTTGCCGGAATGTTATTGACAGTAAATGTCCGACGATTTTCTTTACGTTACTGGTGGCAACATTTGGTTGGTTTAGGTTTATTGGTTGGATATTCGTGGCTCATTTACGGCTTTACAAATTATGGTATTATAATAGGTAAGCCTATTATAATTCAGATTACTGATGGAACAATTTTAAACTGGCTTTTCAAATCGCAAGAGTTGGTTACCATGCACAAAGTATATTATGGCTTATTTGTGTTCTTTATCATAAGCTTTATTCTGACAATTTTTTATACACTTAGTCACTCGCAGGCAAAAAAACGCATCAGAAATAAGTTGCCGAGAGAATATTACCCGGCATCATGGAGAGATACGTATAGGATTTTGTGATTGGTGAATTAGTGATACGTAAATTGGGATTATGAATTGGTGAATCCGTCGTCGGTCGTCCGTTAACTAAAATACATAAAAAAATGAAAACACAACTATTCTTTCTCATTCTGTTTACTTACAGCACATTCACACAGGCGCAGGTTACTCTAAAAATTACTTCCATTCCTGCCAACACACCAAATGATGCAGTAATTTATGTAGCCGGAAGTTTCAACAGCTGGAATCCCGCTGCAACACCCCTGTTAGCAGATGGAAACGGCAACTACACATACACCTTTCCCGAAGGAAGTGGCTCTGTAGAATATAAGTTTACGCGAGGAAGTTGGGCTACAGTTGAAGGAAACGCGGAGGGAAAATATCTGCCCAACAGAAAATTTTCTTTCACAGGAAGCCCCCAGACTATAGATATTACTATTCTCACATGGGAAGACACAGGCACAGGAAGTACGGGAACAGCAGCTGTTAATGTACAAATAATGAATAATGCATTCTTTATGCCACAACTTAATCGAAGTCGGAGAATTTGGCTATACCTCCCACCCGATTATCAGACAAGCACAAAAACTTATCCGGTAATTTATATGCACGATGGTCAAAATCTTTTCGACAATGCAACAGCTTTTGCGGGCGAATGGCAGGTGGACGAAACACTCAACCGGCTTTTTGAGCAGGGCGACTATGGCGCTATCGTGGTTGGCATTGACAACGGTGGCACCGAAAGAATAAATGAATACACACCATGGAACAATTCACAGTATGGCGGTGGCGGTGGCGAAAAATACATGCAGTTTGTGGCTGAAACACTGAAACCTTACATCGATGCAAACTACCGTACAAAACCCGATGCAGAATTTACTGCGCTCATCGGAAGTTCACTTGGCGCGCTTATTTCCACTTATGGCGGCATAAAATATTCCGGAGTTTTTTCCAAAATAGGTTCATTCAGTCCTGCTTACTGGATTGTTTCGGCACAATTCAATAATTATATCAACTCTACCACCGAAAATCTTGCCGGAATGCGAATTTATTTTGTGGCTGGTACAAATGAAAGTACAACAATTACAACTGAAATTAATTCAGCAAAAAATAATTTACAAAGCAAAGGACTAACTGCTACTAATACGCTGGTAAAACTCGACACTTACGGACAGCACAACGAGAACTACTGGAAAGGCGAATTTGCTGCTGCTTATCTATGGCTTTTTCAGAACATTACACAAAATACAAACAACAACATTCAGGAAAAACTCTGTGTTTATTCCATCAAAAACCGCTTGCATATTCTTGGTATTGCAGAAAACACCATTGCCGAAATTTACGACATTTCAGGAAAACTCCACGAAAAATTACTACTGAACAATGGCTGGAATAAATTGAAAAAATCTTTATCCCAAGGATTTTATATTCTGAAAATGGATACGGATTCAATACAGTTTCAGGCAAGATGAAATTTTTTTCAAACAAGGATTAATGTCTCGCCTTTTTCAAAATACCTGAATGTTGCAACCTTTATTTTACAGTAGAATAAAGGTTTTTTTAATAACTATTTAATATTATGTGATTGATTTAAGGATAATTACAAACAACCAATATTGATATTCATATTATATTTAAAAGATGATTTTCTTGTTTTTTGGTAAATTTATTTTAACAAACAGCGTATTCAACATACAATTTCGTAAACATATTTAACTATTTCATCGCCATAATGCAAATATACATTAACATAATTATGAGCTTTGTGTATAAAAATGGGAATTTTCATTAACATGTTTTGGCAAAAAAGAAGTTGTTCGTTAATTAATGCTTATAAAAAATCACAAAAAACTACTTGACACTATAAACTTGTTAATGAAATTACAATTATTTTTTCTTTTTCAATTGAATACTGATTTTCATTTCAACGAAAGACGAATCCTGCAAATTTAGATTTAAAATTATTTGTTTTGATTTTGGTTGACAACACTTGATTTACAATTTTAAATTCAAAATTACAAGTTGTGATTTGCTTTCAAAAATTGTAATTTAGCGCCGAAGAAACAGCACAAACTTCGCAACATGCCCGAGTCAATTCACAAACTTTTGAAGAAAAAACAAAAGCAGCTGAATGAGGAAAAAGGCAGATTTCATTCGCTCGAACAGGTTATTTATATTATTTTGAAACAAAATTGCAGCGATACTTGACTTTTGAATGTAAATGTATTATCTTTGCAGTAATAATTGGTCATTGACCGCCCGAGGATGATGCGAAGTCAGACGCAATGGCTGAATGTAAAGCAAAAACCTCAATAAAATTAAGTGGAGCATTAGTTCCACTTTTTTTATAGAAAACCCCTTAACAACTTTACATATCTTCCATTTCTAATTTCGGTTTCATCGATATCTTTAAGCTTACCATATTCATTAATAATTGTAATATTGCCTAATTTCCATTTTTTACGCTTCATCTCGTCAAACATGTTAATCAACAAGTCTAAATCAGCTTTCGTTGATTTTAAAACTAAATGTTTTGATTGCTCAAACCCTTTTTTTACATCCTTTTTAAGTGTATTTACTTTTGTTGTAGTACTATATTTTAATTCGGATATTACGTACTTACCTTTATAACTTGTAATTACATCTGAATTGCTTACAGCGTTGCTTTCTGCTAACATGGCAACATCCCTTTTATTAAGATTAAGATCTTTGGCAATTTCAATTTCTTTTTCAAATCCAATACCTTTTTTATGCATTGGGTGTATAAGGGTTTTACCAATTTCTTGTATTCCGCTTATTTTATGATTATATTGTACAAATTCTTTGTCTTTAATAATTTCTTTCAGGAATTTTTGTTTTAATATTCCGGTAGGTATTTCAAGTAGTTTCCGTGTAATGATATCGGATTGCGGAGTAAATTGAAGACCTAAATGTCCTTGCTGCTTTATAGTCAGGTTTTCTATTTCTTTAATCTTGTTTATTTTATAATCAATTTCATCTATTGATTTTATGTTCCTCAAGAATTTGTTCTTTATTTCTTGCGGTACCACCACCTCGCTAACCGGTGTAAGTTTGTGCCCACAGTTCCACCCTCCGTTATTTACCTGAAAGTTTTCGGGAGTAGTACCTTCAATCATTCCGTGAGGCAATCCGGTACGTTCGTATATTTTGCACTGATGTCCGTCAATCTCTCCTTTTATAATATCAGGAATTTACGAAACATGAACGTATTTCTTTTCCCTGAGAAGCTCGTTGTGATTTGCTTTCAAAAATTGTAATTTAGCGCCGAAGAAACAGCCGTTACCCCTGCCGTTGCAATTTCAGCTTTGTTGTGATTTGCTTTCAAAATCACACCCCGCATTTTCACAGAAAACAAGAACAAACAAAAACGAATAATAGTCTATATATTAGATAATTATAAATTTGACTACCTCCCGAAATACTCTTCTTTTTTGCTTATATTTGTTCTTTTTTGCATAAAACCGTTTCTCAAACCGTTTCTTTTTTGTATCTTTGTTTCAAAGAAACGGATATGAAAACAACAGTCAAACTGCGAGTTAAGAAGCTCGCCGACGGAAACGGAAGTTATTATCTGGATTGGTTTCAGAATGGGAAACGCCATTATGAATACCTGAAAATTTACACCGTACTATCCGACCGCCCCACCAAAGAAGAACGGGAAGCCAATAAGGAAT
>CAYONE010000024.1:33290-47862 GCA_964405245.1 uncultured Paludibacter sp. | reverse complement strand
TTCCATGAAAACTGTTTTCGCATAATTTCGCCATGGGCGACCAAGATACATTTTGCTAACTTCCGGCTCGGCAGTTATGCTGCATTTGTAAAAGAGATAGCCAAAACGCGTATTTTCATTTGTAGAAGCTGCTGTAATGTACGAATCTCTTCCCCAATGAATCTGACATTCGTAGAAAACTGCTGTTGACGAACCAAAAATAAAATCGGTAGTTCCTTCGATATAGCAATTTTTGTAATACTGACGGCTGTTTTGAGAGTATGTGTAAAGTGTATCCTGAAAACCAAGAAAACGGCAATTATAAAATATGGAACGATCTGAACTTACATGTGCTGCAACTGCTTGCCCAACTGGTCCTGCAGTATTTTGAAATGTGATATTAATAGCATGAAAATCATTGCCATAAATAAAAAATGTAGAAGAACCCGAAGTGCCGATTTCTTCACCAAAAATATTTTTCTTCTGCGCCCAGTCGCCGTAAGCAATAATGGTTTTATGAACATCTTCACCCACAAAAGTTACCAATTGTTTTGAAGCCGGTAATACGAGTTTTTCGTTATAAGTTCCTTTTTTGATAAAAATAACCGTTCGTTTACGACGATAATCCGGTACTGCATTTATTGCAGCCTGTACAGAACTAAAATGACCCGTTCCATCTTTAGCAACCACAAAATTAGCAGATTCGGCTGTGAAATTAACTTCAATAATATTTACTGACTTAACATGCTGACATATAGTTATAAAAACAACTAACAATAAGAGATACAATTTTTTATACATAATGGTTCATCGAATGAATAATCATTATTCTCAATAATCTTAACATTTTCAATCCCAATGTGCTTGGACAAATCATTAAATTTGCAAACTATATTGGCCTTTTTGGGTTAGGGGGCTTTTTACTTCGCCAATTCAATAGCAGCAAGAATAAAGGGGCCAACTGCTTTTGGATCATCGTTGCGAACGGGCTCACTTATATAATACTCATACGAGCCATCGCGATAAGGAGTGCCGCCTAAACCAGCTACACTACAACAACGAGTGATGGAAGTAGTTCCATCTTCGTTCAACTGAGTACTGTGTTTTATCACACCATCGAATATTTTTTCGGCTACTTTTCTGAATTTTTTCGGTAAATATCCTTTGTTAACACCTTTTGCCATGGCATAACAATACATTATACTTCCTGTTGATTCAAGGTAATTACCCTGTTTCTTTGGCATATTTGTAACCTGATACCACATTCCGGTTTTTTTATCCTGGAATTTTAATAAACTATTTGATAGACGGTTTAAAATCATAATTAAATCAGGTCGATTCGGGTGATTGATAGGAAAAAAATCCAGCACATCTACAATAGCCATCATATACCAACCTATGCTACGTCCCCAAAAGTGTGGCGATTGTCCGGTTTCGGGGTTTGCCCATTTTTGCGTTTTGCTTTCGTCCCATCCATGATAATTTAATCCTGTTTTCGGATCGAGAGTATATTTATCGGCAATTTTAAACTGGCGATAAACATCGTCGAAAAGTGCGGGTTTATCGAAAATAGCGGCATAACGGCAGTAAAAAGGTGAGCCCATATACAAACCGTCGAGCCAAACCTGATGCGGATAAACTTTTTTGTGCCAAAACGCCCCTTCGGCAACTCTCGGGTGCGTTTTAAGTTGACTGCGAAGTAATTCGATTGCTTTCAGATATTTCACATCACGGGTTTGATTATACATTTCGAACAAAAAGTTACCACCGTTCAATCTATCAATATTATAATCCTGAAGTTTGTATGTTTTTATATCACCTTCGTTATTAATAAAAAAATCCGCAAATTGTCTGGCATAATTGAAATAAAGTGAATCGCCGGTAAAAAGAAACAGTTCAGTCAGCGATTTTGCAATTAATCCCTGTGTATAATCCCATTTCGGAGCTTTAACAAAATCGGACATCCAAAGTTCGGGATTATGTTTCATTTGCGTAGCAGCAATTTTTGTCGCCCATCCCTTGTAATCCGTTTTTACTTTCGCATTTATTATAAAACCGTACGAAAAAATCAGAAAGCAGATTAAATAAAACCTTTTCATGTTTATGTATTTTTAGTTTATCTGTTAATTCAGTTTACAAATTTCGCCATTTTTTTTATTATCCAAGTATAGATATTGTTTTAATAAGTAAAAAAAATGATTAAATCCGGAACAAATTTTTTGATTTTGATAATTGAACAAAAGATTTATTTCAAAGCTATTAATTTTACTTTTGATTGTACATAGAAAAAATAAAAATATTACTTTTGTTCAAAATTATTCCAAACAAGCTTTTTTAATGAAACCAATTATACCCGCGGTTGACAGGGAATTAATAAAAAAGGAACTTACACGCGAAAAGTTTTTACGACCTACCAACAAAGCTGATAACGAAATTTATATTATTACAGCAAAGGACTCGCCAAATATAATGCGTGAAATAGGTAGGTTGCGTGAACTTTCTTTTCGATGGGGAGGCGGAGGTACAGGTGAGGAAATTGATACCGACCGTTTCGATTTTTTGGAAAAACCATTCAAACAGTTAATTGTATGGAATCCTAAGGATGAAGATATTATTGGCGGTTACCGGTTTTTGAACGGTTGGGATGCTGAAATTCTGGAAAATGGTCAGCCCGATTTGGTAATGTCCCATCTTTTCAGGTTCAGCGACAAATTTATTAAGGAATACCTGCCTCACAGTATTGAATTGGGCAGAGCTTTTGTTCAGCCCGATTATCAGACAACAAAAATGGGGTTTAAAAGTCTGTTTGCTCTCGATAATTTGTGGGATGGATTGGGAGCGCTGATTCATTCCACCGAACAGGCAAAATATTTTATCGGAAAAGTAACCATTTATAATTCTTTCAATACTGTTGCGCGTGAACTTATTTATGAGTATATGTTTCGATATTTTCCCGATTACGATAGATTGATAGAACCCAAAGTGCCAGTATTAATTAGTGAAGAATCTACATTTAAAGCAGAGCAGCTTTTTGAAGGAAACGATGCTTCGGGTGATTTTAAAATTTTACAAAAAGCAGTTCGGGCTGAGGAAGAGCTTGTTCCTCCGCTTTTTAGCGCCTATATAGGCTTATCAAATACCATGCGTATGTTTGGTAGTATGATTGACCACGATTTTAGTTCAACCTACGAAACCGGAATAATGGTAACAATGGATGATTTGCTTGAAGTGAAACGAATGAGATATATTCAGCCCTATATCGATTATTTGAAAAATGCTTTTAAAGTTCAGAAAACTGTCCGTAAAAAGGAAAAAGCAGAACGAAAAATGGAAAAAAAATCACGAAAGAAAATTTGATTATTCTTAGAAAAATAAAAAATGCCCCTTATTTTTTTAAGAGGCATTTTTTGTTGAATAACACTTATTCCACCATATTATGAAAAACATTCTGCACATCTTCATCGTCTTCAATTTTTTCGAGTAATTTCATCACCTGTGCTTTTTGTTCTTCATTTAATTCTTTTAAGTCATTCGGAATACGTTCAAACTCGGCGCTGAAAATCTCAAATCCGTTTTCTTCGAGATATTTCTGAATGGTTGAATAAGATTGAAATTCGCCGTAAAGAATTATTGAATCTTCATCTTCAACCAGTTCATCAACTCCAAAGTCAATTAGTTCCAGTTCAAGGTCATCTATGGAAACACCTTCTTTCGCACTGATTTTAAACACACATTTGTGGTCGAATAGAAACTGTAGCGAGCCCGTAGTACCCAGCGAACCACCATAGCGATTAAAATAACTGCGGATGTTCGCAACAGTGCGTGTGGGATTATCAGTAGCAGTTTCAACAACGATTGCAATTCCATTAGGTCCATAACCTTCATACACCATTTCTTTGTAATCTGCTTCATCTTTCGAAGTTGCCTTCTTAATTGCCCTCTCCACGTTTTCTTTGGGCATATTTTCTTTTTTCGATTGCTGTACCAAAACTCTCAGTCGCGGATTGGTTTCAGGGTCTGCCCCGCCTTCGCGAACTGCTATTGTTATTTGTTTTCCTAATTTGGTAAAAACGCGAGCCATATTGCCCCAGCGTTTCATTTTAGTTGCCTTGCGGTATTCAAATGCTCTTCCCATGTAATGTAGAATTTTATTACCCCCAGCCCCTAAAGGGGAGTAAGAGATAGAAATTATTTATATTTATCTTAATTGTATGCTAATTAGTTTTTTTGTTTTCTAACTTAGAAACTGCTAAAAAACGCCTTCAGTATAAAATAAAGCTTTATCAAAAAAACGCCTGCAAAATTATCAAAAAAACGCTTGAAATAAAATTCTTTCCATATTTTTTGAAAAACAAACAAAATAATAAGTCGGTATGATTAATCAATCTTTATCGATTAAATATGTAATCAATTATATATTAACTATTTAATTGGCACATTCCGTAAGCGGAATCTTCGTTTCACAACGATTGGCTTATTCGCACAATTTCATTTACTTTTTATCCGGAAAATTAACCAGAAATAATGTTTCGGTTGCACGTGTAACTGCTGTATATAACCAACGGTAAAAATCGGAATTTAATTGTTCATCAGCAATTTGTCCGGGATCCACAAAAACTTTTTTCCATTGCCCGCCCTGAGCCTTATGGCAGGTTACTGCATAAGCAAATTTTACCTGCAAGGCGTTGAAAAACTCGTTTTCATATACTTTTTTAATCATTAATTTGCGGTTGGTAATTTCAGGATAATCTTCTATTACTGCTTCGAAAAGCTTCTGATGCAGTTCGTTAGCATGTGCAGGCGATTCACTCTGCAAAATATCGAGCCAAATCCGCGCATCAATTTCCCATTCATAATCGAGTGAGCGAAGTGTAAGGTCGGCAAAACGGAAACCATACATTTCGCGGTATTTCCGCACCCGAACGACTTCAAGAATATCGCCATTGGCAATAAAATCAATTTCCTTGTAAGGTTTGTTCCAGAAATAATTATTTTTGGTAACCATGAGCAAATCGCCATTGGCAAGTTCTTCTTCACTAAGAATAACCCGGTTTCTGATACCGTTGTTATACATATTGGCGCGTTTGTTGGTGCGTGTTACCACAATTGTATCCTCCACTCCCACTCCACTGTAAGCGCGCTGAATTTCATCAATTAAATCGCTGCCGTTCAAATATTTCACATCCGAAAAATCAGCAGTTTCAAATTCAGGAAAAGTATTTGTGTTATCATTAAGCAATTTTAAACGCAAATTTGTAGCATTATAAAGAATCCCGCTTTCCAATGCCTGACGTACAACTTCGGTTAATGTAAACTTATGAACTGCAAGTCCGTAACCAGCAAGTTTGTCAGGTTCTAGCGCGGGACTGTGAGGTTGCATTACAGGTGGCAACTGCGCAGTATCGCCCAGAAGCAATAAACTGCATTCATCGCCCTGATACACGTAATCAACCAAATCGTCAAGCAACCGGCCTGAGCCAAACTCTGTATCTCCGCCAGTATTCGAAATCATGGATGCTTCATCAACTATAAAAAGCGTATTACGGTGCAAATTATCAGCCAATTGAAAACGAAAATCGCCCATGGCTTTCTGACGGTAAATGCACTTATGAATTGTGAATGCCGGATAACCTGAATATCCTGAAAGAACCTTCGCAGCTCTGCCTGTTGGTGCAAGCAGTACTGTTTTTTGTTCGAGTTGATGTAAAGCCCTGACCAATGCGCTGATAACACTTGTTTTCCCTGTTCCAGCATATCCACAGAGCAGAAAAACCTTTTCAGGGTGGGTATCGGTTACGAACTCACCCAGTTTTTCAATCAACGTTTCCTGCCCTATTGTTGGCACAAAAGGTAGTTGGCTCCGTATTTTATCAGCAATAAATTTGTGTAACATGATTGCAAAAGTACAATTTTACAACGGGATTACTTTGCCTCTTTTGACTTTATTTTCTACTTGAAATCGAAAGTAATTGTATATTTTTGTAGAAAATAATTCCTAAATTCTCAATAAAATGATATGTATGATGAAACAGCAAACAAATTTTTACAAAATAAAATTTCTGATATTGATAATTATTTCAATTATCAATTCATTTATTATCAGTTTATCAGCAAAAAATTCAGGGAATTTTGAAGCATTAAAAACGAGTAGTGTTACATCTTACTCCGGTAATGTAATAACTACTGAAGGCGCATGGTGCTGGTTTGCCGATCCCAGAGCCATGTATTACGAAAATGCTTCGGGCTCTATAAAGAACACCTATATCGGTTATATCGATATTCACGGAAATATAAAAGCCACACAGCACAATGCGCTTACCGGCAAAACCCACGAAGTGTTGATTCGCTCTTATTTTCAACCCGATGATCATAATAATCCATCGTTTCTGATACTTCCTGATGAACATGTAATGATTTTTTACTCGCGACATACCGATGAGGCTTGTTTTTATTATCGCATTTCGAAACTTCCGGGAGATATTACCACACTTGGTGAAGAAAAAAAACTTGTTACTGCCAACAATACTACTTACCCGAATCCTTATATTCTTTCTGATGACCCGAACCATATTTATCTGGCTTGGCGAGGAATCAACTGGCATCCTACCATAGCGCAACTTTCAATGCCTGATGCAAACGATGATGTACAATTTACTAAAGGTCCGTATCAGATTGTTCAATCCACTGGTGCACGTCCTTATGCTAAATATGTATCGAACGGCAAGGACCGTATCTATCTGACTTACAGTACCGGACATCCCGATAATGAATATCCGAATTATGTTTATTTTAATTATATCGATATAAATTCATTTCAATTGAAAGATATAAAAGGAAATTTTCTTGGAACGGTTGGCAGCGGTGTGCATAATGTGAATAAAACCACCTATCCTGCGAGTTATCCCTTTGCAATGGTAGATATGCCAACCAACCAGCGCGACTGGGTTTGGCAAACTGCACTTGCAAAAGATGGAAATCCGGTGATTGCCATGGTGCAAATAAGCAACGATAAAAATACACACAATTATTACTTCGCCAAATGGACTGGCACTGAATGGCGGAAAACATTCCTGGCAAACGGTGGTGGTAAATTTCACCAGACTGCCGGTCTGGAGCTTTGTTACAGCGGTGGAATGGCTTTGGATGAAGATAATCCTGATATTGTTTTTTGTTCATTACCCGTTACGGGAACTTCTGGGACTGTTTTTGAAATTAAAAAATTTGTTATTGGTGAAACCGGTTCAATAATTTCAACCGAAAATATAACATCTAACTCACCGCTCAACAATGTAAGACCTTATGTGATAACCGGCTCAGGGAAAAGTCCTTACCGCCTTATTTGGATGCACGGAAATTATTACGACTGGATTGTAAGTTCTACACGTCCGTTGGGTTACAATACAGGAATAAATGCTGATTTCAATTTTCCGGCTGAAAGTATAGATTTAAACAACGGATTAATTGTAAATGAACAGTTTAACGGAACAATTAACGGAACAGCAAAAACTTCGGAAGGCGCATTGATTTCAACACAGGAAACTTCGGCAACAATATCTTACAACACTACGAATGCGTTTTCTATTTCTCTTTCGCCTTATATTTTTGAAGGTGCTTATTATGGAACAATTTTTAAAGCCGGAAATCTAACTTACAGTATTGATAAAAACAGTTTAAAGCCAACTGTAAAAATAGGCGAAGTTGTATTCAATAGTTCAAATCTGCTTGGTACTTCGGATGTTTGGGCTACACAGGCTCGTGGCACAAGCGGTGCATGGTACACACCTACAAAACTCAAATATTTCAATCTCACACTTACTTATGCTGATAATATTCTGCGGATTTATCGCAATGGTTTGATTGATCAGACAATTATAACTGATAAATTTGTTCCAGGTGATGTGATTTTTGGTGGGTTTAATGGCTGGGTAGAAGATTGCCTGATTTATAATCGCGAACTGAACAATGCCGAAGTGAAAAAACTTACAGAAACAAGCCTCTCCTATACTTTAAAAACCGGTTTAATTGCAGCCATCGAACTCGAAACTATTTATGTACCTCAAAATATTTATACCGATATTGTCTTGCCTACCAAATCTGTATCGGGAAATAATATCAGCTGGACAACAGATAATACCACGCTTGTAAAAACAACAGGCTTGGTAACTTTACCCGATACTGAAACACCAGTGATACTAACAGCAACTATCGGGAGTTTATCAAAAACTTTTGAAACAACTGTTTTTCCACGCAATATCTGGAATAATAAAATGCTGATATATAACTTTGAATCCGATGATATTTACACTTTCGGTTCAACCAAATATGTGCGTGATAAATCCGGAAAAAATAACGACGCTGCCATTATGGGAAATGCTCTTATTAACGGAACACTTGATTTGAGTGCGAATACAGCTACTACATTCAGCGCCAATGGTTACGCGCTAATTCCGTCCGGCATGCTCAATAATTTAAGGAGTTATACTTTTCTTGCAAAAATAAAACCCGCAAGTCTAACTTCACAACCCCGCATTTTCGATTTCGGTTCGGCAAGCAGCAACAGTATTTTTCTGCGTGCAGCAGCTTTCACAGTAGGTTTTAAATATAACGGTGGCACAACCACGCTAATTAATTCCTCCGCGGCGCTCACTCTAAATCAGGAAGCTAAGGTAGCCATGGTTTTCGATGCAAAAACAAAGATTACCAAAGTATATCTTAATGGCAATGAAACTGCATCGGCATCTACATTTGCTTACGAACCTTATCAATTGATTGGAATTGGTGAAGATAAACGAAATTATATCGGTCGTGCTCAATGGTGGGATACTTCTGAATCAGCTAACAATGTGGATTTTAAAGGCACAATCGATGATTTTTTCCTGTATAATATTGCTCTTACTCCTGCCGAAATTAATCTTGTTCAATCTGGATATACAGGTTTAAATAAAACAGAAATTAATCCTGTAAATATCTATCCAAATCCGGTTGAGAAAAACAGTCTTTATCTTATATCAGGAATTCAGTATAGCAATAATTTCGAAGTTATCATTCGAAATTCAATTGGACAGATAATTGAAAAAACTACTTCAAAATTATCACTTGTTAATCTTAATTCACCCTCCGAAAATGGCATTTATTTTGTTACCATTAGTTCATGTAATGGTTTAAATTACACGACTAAAATCGTTGTAAGATAATAAATTATTCGTTATAGTATATTTTTAAATAATCATCTGTTTGATACAATTCAGCCCAATAAAATCATTTTCAAATTTTATTGTATATCTTTGTATATGGAAAAAACATTTTCCAAATTTATGATATTTAATAAAACAATTATTATTTAATATGAAAAAAATAACATTAGCATTTATGTCATTATTATTTATTGCATGTGGTAATGAAAAGACTTCCACGCCAAAAATTGAAGATTTCGATTTTAAAGTGGAACGATTTGCCGACGTTGAAATTCTCCGCTATCGTGTTCCCGATTTTGAATCTTTATCGCTGAAACAGAAAGAATTGATTTATTATCTAACACAAGCAGCACTCGAAGGTCGCGATATACTTTTCGACCAAAATAACCGCTACAATCTTTTAGTGCGCCGTACACTCGAAGCTATTTACGAAAATTATTCAGGCGATAAAAACTCTGAAGATTTTCAGGCTTTAACTATCTATCTCAAACAAGTTTGGATGGGAAATGGAATTCATCATCATTATTCCGAAGATAAATTTGTACCCGGTTTTTCTAAAGAGTTTTTTGCCGAAGCTATAAAATCAATAGATGCGGAAAAACTTAAAATTGCAATCAAATCGGATGAAACTGCTGAAATCCTGATAGACAAACTCACTCCGGTTTTATTCGACCCAACAGTAATGCCAAAGCGCTCTAATCAGGCTGATGGTGCTGATTTAATTCAAACTTCGGCGGTCAACTACTATGGCGAAAACTTAACGCAAACAGAAGTTGAGAATTTTTACAATGCAATGAAAAATACTGCCGATCCACATCCAATTTCGTACGGACTGAACAGCAAGTTGGTGAAAGAAAATGGAAAAATTGTAGAGAAAGTGTGGAAAGTTGGTGGAATGTATTCAGCTGCGCTTGAAAGAGTTGTTTACTGGCTCGAAAAAGCTGCCGAAGTTGCCGAAAACGAAAAACAAAAAGATGTAATTAATACATTGATAGAGTTTAATCGTTCGGGTGATTTGAAAAAATTTGATGACTATGCCGTAAAATGGGTGCAGGATTTGGATTCCCGCATCGATTTTGTGAACGGTTTTACAGAAAATTACGGTGATCCACTCGGCATGAAAGCAAGTTGGGAATCGATTGTGAATTTTAAAAATGAAGAAGCAACCAAACGTACAGAAATTATCAGCTCTAATGCACAATGGTTCGAAACTAATTCGCCTATCGACCCACAATTTAAAAAAGAAAATGTGAAGGGTGTTTCCGCAAAAGTAATAACTGCTGCAATTCTTGCCGGAGATTGTTATCCCTCTACTCCTATCGGCATTAATTTACCAAATGCTAACTGGATTCGTGCTGAACATGGTTCAAAATCTGTAACAATAGATAATATTACCGAAGCTTATGATCAGGCATCAATTGGTAACGGATTTCTCGAAGAATTTATGTGGAGCGATACCGAGCGTGAGCGTGCTAAAAAATGGGGATTTTTAACCGATAATATACATACTGATTTACATGAATGTTTAGGACATGGTTCCGGAAAGTTACTGCCAGGTGTTGACCCCGATGCGTTAAAAGCATATGGTTCGCCTATCGAAGAAACCCGTGCAGATTTATTCGGATTGTATTATATGGCCGACAGTAAGATGATTGAACTTGGCTTGCTACCCGATAAAGAAGCTTATAAAGCTGCATATTACCGTTATCTGATGAATGGATTAATGACACAACTCACACGTATCCAGCCGGGTAAAAACATTGAACAGGCGCACATGCGCAATCGCCAGCTCATCGCATCGTGGGTGTACGAAAAAGGTAAACCTGAAAATGTGGTTGAACTGCGTGTACGCGATGGAAAAACTTATGTGGTTGTAAACGATTATGAAAAACTACGCGGTTTATTTGGACAATTGCTTACGGAAATTCAACGCATTAAATCAACCGGTGATTTTGAAGCAGGTAAATATCTGATTGAGACTTATGCTGTAAAAGTCAATCAGGCTATTCACACCGAAGTGCTCGATAGATTTAAAAAATTAAATCTCGCGCCTTATCGTGGTTTTGTAAATCCGGTTTACAAGCCTGTAACCGATAAAAATGGCAAAATTACCGATATAAAAATTTCGTATGACGAAAATTATGTCGATCAACATTTAAGATACTCGAAAGAATATTCTTTTCTACCAACCTACAATTAAAATGAAAAGCGAATTTGTGAATGCAGGTTCGCTTTTTAATTTTAACACCATGATTATTTCTGATACCAAAAATAAGCATAATCCTTTCTGGTTTTTGTCAATAGTTTTATTTCTTTTGCTGAATAAGATAACTATTGAAGCACAAACTCCAGATTTTTCGCTCACAGGCTACGCCCACGAAACTACCGGCGGTGCTGGTGAGCCTGTAGTTTATGTTTCGAACTACAACGAATTGAAACTTTTTGCGGAAAATTCTACTCCATATACCATATATGTAAACGGAACGATAGAAAATGGCGCTGATGGTGGTTCAATACGGGTGAGAAGCAACAAAAGTATTATCGGTGTTGGCACTACTGCATTTATGTACGGAGTTGGTTTCACTATAAATGGTTATAATAACATTATTATCAGTAATATCCGCTTTTCAATGACCGGTGTTACCACAAGAACCGATAAACCCAATGTTTACAGCTCCACCGGCGACGAAGGTCGTCCGCAAATTCTGACCAACGGCGGCGATTGCATCAGATTAACCGGTAATTGTTACAATGTTTGGATTGATCATTGTGAGTTTTTCAGCGAAGATCCTGCCATTCAAACAAATATTGATTTATACGATGGTTTGATTGATATTACCGGAACGAGTTATAATGTAACAGTATCGTGGAATTATATGCACGATCATCATAAATCGCACTTAGTTGGCTCGTCCGATACTGATAATTTTGACCGAAGGATAACTTTTCATCATAATTATTTTTTTAACCTGAAAAGCCGGTTGCCTTTTTACCGATTTGGAAAGGGTCATGTTTTCAACAATTATTATTACAACTGTCCTTCTGCCATTAACTCCCGCATGGAATCATGTTTGATGGTTGAAAAAAATTATTTTGAAAACGTAAGTTCAAAGTCTGTTTTCGATACTGGAAGTTTATTGCCAGGTTACGCAATTCTATCTGATAATGTGTTTATTAACTCTAAAACGCCGGTAATTTCTTCGTGCGATAGTTTTGTACTCCCCTACTCCTACAATCATGTTTTAACAAATGCTTCGGATGTGAAAAACGTAGTAAAGAATTATGCAGGAATTGGTAAAATAACTACAGATAATGTTACAGTGCAAAAACAGACATACACGTTAAAACAAACATATAAACGCATAGAAATTAACTGCAATGAAGTAAACCAACTGAAAATATTTAATCTTTTTGGTGAATTAATTTTATCAACATCGAATAATTATTTCTCTACCATTAATCTTGCGAATGGGATATATATTGTTTATTTGCTTGATAATTCGGGGCATACGGCCATATTGAGATTTCTAAAATGAGATTTTAGCTTTAAACGGACTGGTGGTTGAAATTAACCCATAAAAACGCGTAAGAGGCATAAAGACCGTCAGACCGCTTTAAGCGGTCTGACGGATAAACACAAAAAAGACTAATGCGTCAGATGCTACATAACCAACGCTGCAGACCGTACATCAGTGAGACACTAACCGCACAAAACTTTTGGAATATCGTTTGTAATTGTATAAACACATTAATTTAAACACATTCTTATTCAACATTTCAGTTAAAATGTACTATCTTTGTCAGTCCTTTTTACTAAAAGTAAAAATCAGAAACTGTGAATTTATAAAACATGACAATTAGGCAGAAATAATTGTATAAAATATTAAAAATCAAACAAAATATAATATAATGGGATTTAACGATATTCTGAAGAAGTTTTTCGGAAACAAAGCACAACGCGATTTAAGAGAAATTGAACCTTATGTTTTAAATATTAAAAAGGTTTACGAAGAAATTAGAAATCTGAGTAATGATGAACTCAGATTTCGCTCCGAACAGCTGAAAACTAAACTGAAAGATAATGTAGCTGAGCAGAAAAATCGAATTACTGAATTAAGAAATTCGATTGAAGCTACAGAAATTGACCAAAGGGAAAAAATCTACACCGAAATAGATAAACTCGAAAAGGAAATTACCCGTAAATACGATGAAATGCTCGACGAAATTCTTCCCGAAGCATTTGCAATCATGAAAAATACAGCCTTCCGTTTCAACGAAAACAGTGAAGTTGTGGTTACTGCTACTGATTTCGACCGCGATTTGGCTGCCATACACGATTTTGTTACCATAAAGGACGATAAAGCATATTACAAAAATGAGTGGGTTGCTGGTGGAAACCTTATAAAATGGGAAATGGTGCACTATGATGTTCAGCTTTTTGGTGGTGTGGTACTGCACAAGGGAAAAATCTCGGAAATGGCTACCGGTGAAGGTAAAACCCTGGTAGCAACTTTACCTGTTTTCCTTAATGCACTCACTCACAACGGAGTACATATAGTTACAGTTAACGATTACCTCTCAAAACGTGACTCCGAATGGATGGGACCATTGTATATGTTTCATGGTTTAAGCGTAGATTGTATTGATAAACATCAGCCAAATTCGGATGCACGCCGTAAAGCCTACGAAGCAGACATTACTTTCGGAACAAACAACGAATTTGGTTTCGACTATCTGCGCGATAATATGGCAATCAGCCCGAATGATTTAGTGCAGCGCAAACATAATTTCGCAATTGTGGATGAGGTTGACTCCGTACTTATTGATGATGCCCGTACTCCTCTTATCATCTCAGGTCCTGTTCCGAAAGGTGATGATCAGCTTTTCGAAGAATTGCGCCCCAAAGTGGAACGATTAGTTAATGCTCAAAGAAATCTTGCAACAAAATATCTTGCCGATGCGCGTAACTTGCTTAAATCGGATGATAAAAAAGTACAGGAAGAAGGCGGATTAGCACTTTTCCGTTCTTATAAAGGCTTGCCGAATAATAAACCACTTATTAAATTTTTAAGTGAACAGGGCATCAAAGCACAATTGCTGAAAACCGAAGAGTTTTATATGGCAGAAAACAACCGCAATATGCATATTGCCACTGATCCACTTTTCTTTGTAATTGATGAAAAAAACCGCTCCATCGAACTTACTGATAAAGGTATCGACCTGATTACTGATAGTAGCGAAGATGCACATTTCTTTGTTTTACCGGATGTTGGCAGCGAAATTGCCGAACTGGAAAAAGATAAAACTCTTTCACCTGAAGAACGTCAAAACCGTAAAGACGAAATTAATCAGAATTATGCCATAAAATCGGAACGAGTTCACACTATTAATCAGTTACT
>CAYONE010000024.1:0-33280 GCA_964405245.1 uncultured Paludibacter sp. | reverse complement strand
GGAATATGTGGTGATTGAAAATAAAGTAAAAATTGTGGATGAGCAAACCGGCCGTATTATGGAAGGTCGGAGATATTCCGATGGTTTGCATCAGGCTATTGAAGCTAAAGAACGAGTAACAGTAGAAGCTGCTACACAAACATTTGCAACTATTACATTACAGAATTACTTCAGAATGTATCACAAACTTGCAGGTATGACCGGTACAGCCGAAACAGAAGCTGGTGAGCTATGGGATATTTACAAATTGGATGTTGTAGTAATTCCTACAAACCGCCCAATAGCCCGTAACGATATGGAAGACCGCGTTTATAAAACCAAACGCGAGAAATATATGGCTGTAATTGATGAAATCGCAAGTTTGGTTGAAGCCGGAAGACCAGTATTAGTAGGTACAACATCGGTTGAAATTTCGGAATTATTAAGCCGTATGTTAACCGGCAAAAAAATTAAACATAACGTACTAAATGCCAAATTACACCAACGTGAAGCCGATATTGTGGCAGAAGCGGGCCGAAAAGGCACTGTTACTATTGCTACTAACATGGCGGGGCGTGGTACCGACATAAAACTTACGCCTGAAGTGAAAGCCGCGGGCGGTTTGGCTATTGTAGGAACCGAGAGACACGAAAGCCGTCGTGTTGACCGTCAGTTACGCGGACGTGCCGGTCGTCAGGGAGATCCGGGTTCATCTGTATTTTATATTTCGCTCGAAGATGATTTAATGCGTATTTTTGGTTCTGAACGTATTTCAGGTATCATGGATCGACTGGGATTTAAGGAAGGTGAAATGATTGAACATTCGATGATTTCTAAATCGATTGAACGCGCGCAGAAAAAAGTGGAAGAAAACAACTTCGGTATCCGTAAACGCTTGCTCGAATATGATGATGTTATGAACTCGCAGCGTGAAGTGGTTTACAGCAAACGTCGTCATGCATTAATGGGTGAACGAATTGGAGTCGATATTATTAATATGATTCATGATGTAGCTGAAAATATTGTTGAAAATGCCAAAAATAGTAACGACTTCGAATTATTGAACGAAGAATTGCTTAAAATTTTTGCAATGGACGCACCTTTTGCCGAAGATAAATTTATGACGACGCGCAATAGTGAACTTTCACATCTTGTAGCTGAAGCCGCAGTTGCAGCATTTAAACGTAAAACAGATAAATTAGCAACAGTTGCTTATCCGGTTATTAAACAGGTTTTTGAGAAACAAGGACATCAATATGAAAATATTCTTGTTCCGGTAACTGATGGAAAAAGAGTTTTCAATGTATCAACGCATTTAGAAACAGCTTATAATACTCAGGCACGTGAAGTTATTAAATCATTCGAAAAACAAACACTTTTATATGTGATTGATGACGAATGGAAGGAACATCTTCGTCAGTTAGACGAACTTCGCAACTCGGTTCAGAATGCAAGTTACGAACAAAAAGACCCTCTGCTTATCTATAAGCTTGAATCTTTTGGTTTATTCAAGGAAATGATAGAATCGATGAACCGCAAAGTTTTATCAATTCTGATGCGTGGACAAATTCCTGTACGTGAGCCAGAACAACTTCGCGAAGCTCGCCCCGTACAACGAATGGATCTTAGCAGATATAAAACTCAAAAAGATGAAGCCGGAAAATCAAGCGGAGACCAAAATGATCCAACAAAACAAGAAACGCGTGAAGTTCAGCGCGTAGAACCAATCAGAGTTGAGAAAAAAGTTGGAAGAAATGATCCTTGTCCTTGCGGAAGTGGAAAGAAATTTAAAAACTGTCATGGTAATTAATGTGCCAATAAGCCAATCGTAGAAAAATGAAGATTCCGTATGCGGAACGTGTAAAAAAAAATGTGTAAATTATTTATTTCTAAAATCTACTATAAATAATTTTGTAACTACTCAGCACTTCATGAAGTGCTTAATTCGATGTTTTCAGGAAAATTACAGCGCAAAAAAAATGTATTTTTCAAATTAAAAAAAACAAATTTAAACACACAAAAGTTGAATATTGCTCTAAAACTCCCCCTTTAGGGGTTGGGGGGCTGATTAGTTACAAATTTTCTTATTTTCCTAATTTCTGATTACTTATTTTCCTAATTTCTAAAAAAAAGAAAAAATGATACTTAACGCAATTACATGGAATGTAAATCCTGAGTTGTTCAGTATTGGTCCACTCACAGTAAGGTGGTATGGATTGATGTGGGCGCTTGGCATTTGGCTTTGCTTAATAATAGTTCAGAAAATATTTCAGAAAGAAAAGCATCCGGAACAATGGGTTGATAAATTGTTTATTTATACCGTAGTCGGTACTGTTATTGGCGCGCGTTTAGGTCATTGTTTTTTCTACGAATGGACTTTACTTGACCAACCCTTTACTTTTTTGGGAATCACTTTTAAATATACAAATAAATACCTGACTCACCCTTGGGAGCTTATAGCTATTTGGCAGGGCGGCCTTGCAAGTCATGGTGGTGCTATCGGAATTCTGATATCTACATATTTTTATGATAAAAAAGTATCCAAAAAAGGAATGATTTGGGTACTTGACAGATTAGTTATTGGAGCTGCCGTAACAGGAGCTTTAATTCGTTTTGGAAATTTAATGAACTCCGAAATTTATGGTAATGCGACTGATATGCCATGGGGATTCATTTTCGTCCGGGCAGGTGAAACTCAACCTATGCATCCTACACAGATTTACGAAATGCTCTACTGTATAGTAACTTTTGCTGTGCTTTACTGGCTTTACTACAAAAAAGATGCTTACAAAAAAACAGGATTGATTTACGGTGTTTTTCTTCTCGGAATTTTTGGTACCCGTTTTCTACTTGAATTTATAAAACTCAATCAGGAACATTTTGAGGCAGGAATGTTACTGAATATGGGACAAATTTTAAGTTTGCCTTTTATTGTTTGGGGAATTTGGCTTCTGATAAATGCTTCAAAAAAATCAGTTTCGAAGACTTGATGGAATTTCTCAATGAATTTAAACGTATATCTTTCAGACATAAAAACAACAAACCATTGTACTATGTCAGGAATTATATACGTCAGTTAATACCAGTTTTTATCTATCGGTTGAAATTAAAAAGGAAACTGAAGATATTTGAATGCCTGGATGATACTGAAAAGGAATATATTTTGAATAGGGTAAATTATTATAATAATCTAAATAACCATAATTTACCTGACAAATCTCCTCAAATTTCCAATTTAAAATTAAGCAAAAAATATAAAGTCTATTTTTTCGATGCTTTTGAATTTGTAAGATATTTCCCCACAAAACTTTGTGCTTTTTTTGTTTTTGGCGATGTTACATACGTTCCTGAATATCCTTCTTTTGTAAAAAGTCGCCCTATTTATGGTGATAACACAAACTCTGTGATTCTTAAGTTGGAAAAAATTCGTCATTTTCTTTTTCTGAGAGATCAAAAAAAATTTATTTCTAAGAAAAATATGATTATTAGTCGAGGGAAAGCCATAAATAAACCTCATCGCTTAAGATTTTTAGAAAAATACTATAACCATCCAATGTGTGATGTTGGACAAGTGGATAGAGTTGAAAATCCAATATTTCCTGCTAAACGTAAAACACTTCAAGAACATCTTGATTTCAAATTCATTATGTGTTTGGAAGGAAATGATGTAGCCAGTAATTTAAAATGGGTAATGTCGTCAAACTCATTAGCTGTTATGCCATTACCTAAATTCGAAACATGGTTTATGGAAGGAACTCTTATTCCTGATTTCCATTATGTCCTTATCAATGACGATTATTCGAATTTGGAAGAAAGAATGAACTTTTACATTACACATCCCGATGAAGCTCAAAAAATTATTGATAACGCTCATAAATACGTCTATCAGTTTAAAGATAAAAAAAGAGAAGATCTGATTTCACTCATGGTGTTACAAAAATACTTTGAAAATACTGGTCAAACAATCGGATATTAGAGTTTTTTCTAATTCAAAATAATTGAAAATGAACGAAAAACAAATTGACAACTTCACACGCATTAAACCATATAATCAATCCGAGCCCAAAACCCGGCAATTATCTCGTATGTTCGATACAATTTCAGGACAATACGATAAATTCAACGATATAATGTCCTGGGGATTTGCACGTGTATGGCGCAATAAATCATTACAACAACTTTCTGAATTTAAACCAAAAACGGTACTCGATGTTGCTGCCGGCACGGGCGACATGAGCCTGAACGCAGTATGGAAAGCAGGTGCTGAAAAAGTAACCGGAATTGACATATCTGAAAAAATGCTTGATATTGCCCGTGTTAAAACAGAAAAGGTGCATTTAAGCAAGAAAATTTCTTATGAATTACAGGATGTTGCTTCACTTCCATATCAATCAGAAAGTTTCGATGCGGTAACTATTGCATTTGGAATCAGAAATTTTGAGAAACTTACCGAGAGTTTGGAGCAAATACACAGAGTATTAAAGAAAAAAGGACAATTGCTCATTCTGGAAATGAATGAACCTGATAAAAAATGGCTCTTGAAAGGTTATAAACTTTATACCAACGTATTTGTAAAGCTTACATCTAAATTACTCTCTACTGATGCTAAAGCTTATGATTATCTTACGGCTTCGATGAATGCATTCGCATGTGGTGATAATTTAATTGAAGTGCTACACCAATGCGGTTTCGAAACTATAACTTATAAAAAGTTTACTTTCGGTGTTTGTTCAATGTATTTGATGCAGAAAAAAGATTTGAATTGATAAGCAATTTCGTTTTAATGCAAAATTCTGTAAACAAGTTCTTTCATTAACTCACCATCTTCCACGCCATTACTGTCAATTCCCTTTCCGCGAGCATCGGTTTCTCTGATAAATCCGATAATATCCATGGTTTTACGTGCGCCAAAAGTTTTAGCAGCTCGGCTGTAATCTTTTACAAAATATGGATTTATTTTTAGTTCGGATGCCACTGCGCTATCACTTTTATCGGCCAGATAATGATACAACATTACATTTGAAAAGAAATTAAACAGTTGTGTGAGTACAACAACCATGGGGTTATTCTTTTTGTTGGCGGAAAAATAATTAATTATCCTATTCGCTTTCAAGGTATCACGGTTAATTAGTGCAGCCTGCAATTCAAAAACATTGAAATCTTTGCTGATTCCAATATTCTTTTCAATATGTTCGGGAGTTATTTTACGCTGATCTTTGGGCAAAGTAATGAGTAATTTATCAAGCTCATTTACAATTTTACTCAAATCAGTACCTAGAAAATCGGCAAGCATTGCTACAGCTTTTTCATCAACATTTACATTTTTCGACTTGGTGTATTCACTAATCCATTTGCCTAATTCATAATCGCGTAACTTATTTGATGCAAAAAAAACACCCTGATTTTCAAGCTCTAAAAACCACTTTCGTCTTTTATCAGGTACTCCATATTTGTATGCAAACACTAAAATGGTCGATTTAAGCGGATTTTTAAGGTAAAATTGTAAATTATCCCAATCCTTTATTTGTTGCGCTTCCTTTACAATAACTACCTGATAAGGCGACATCATAGGATACCGCTTTGCAAGATTCACAACATTAACCATATTGGTATCTTTGCCATAAACCAAAGTTAAATCAAACTCACGCTGACTCTCATCAAGTACATTATCCTGAAAATAATCGGTTAATTTGTCAATATAAAAAGCTTCTTCACCTGCGAGTAAGTAAATATTTTTATATTTACCATCGCGTAAATCACTCATTAATTGATTGTAAGAAAGATTTTGTTTCGCCATTAGTAATTTAGTTATGACATAAAAAAGTACAGATAAATTATCACGAATTTAATTATTTACATTTCTATTCAAATCTTAAATGCTTGATAGTTCGGCTGTTATGGATTAAAGACGAAAGCGCTTTTACACCAATTTTTATATGTTCTTCCACAAACGTTGAAGTAACAATTTTATCGCTTTCGGCAGTTTTCACGCCATCTTCCTGAAGTGGCATATCGGAAACAAGTAAAAGAGCACCGGTAGGAATTCCGTTATAAAAACCTGCGCTGAATAGCGTGGCAGTTTCCATATCAATTGCCATAGCTCTGGTTGTGCGTAAATAATCTCTGAATTTCATATCGTGCTCCCAAACTCTGCGGTTAGTTGTATAAACCGTCCCGGTCCAGTAATCTTTACCAAAGTCGCGAATATTCGATGAAACTGCACGTTGTAAACTAAATGCAGGTAATGCCGGTATTTCTGGGGGAAAATAATCGTTTGAAGTACCTTCGCCACGTATGGCGGCGCTCGGCAAAATATAATCGCCTAATTTATTCTTATCGCGTAAACCTCCGCATTTGCCTAAAAATAAAACTGCATTGGGTTCAATTGCCGATAAAATATCCATTATAATCGCTGCATTAGGACTTCCCATCCCAAAATTTATTATTGTAATACCATTTGCCGATGCATTAATCATGTTTCCATCCCTTCCTAATACAGGTACATTATTCCATTCAGCAAATAATTCTACATAATTACTAAAATTGGTGAGTAAAATGTGATCGGTAAAGTCTTTCAGGGGACGTTTTGTGTATCGGGGTAACCAGTTTTCTACAATTTCTCTTTTGGTTTTCATGTTTGAAAGCAATTAAATTAGTAATTTCGCATTTCTGTACATCAAATAAATTTTTTGTACAAATTTTTAATATAACAAAAGTACGAAAAATGTTACAATTAAATTTGCCCCAATATAATTTCAGAATCAAAAAAACAGAAAAAAACACATTGATTTTCGATGATTTTCGAAAAAAATGGATAGTTCTTACACCTGAAGAATGGGTACGACAAAACTTTATCCGATTTTTAACCAATAAAATGCAGTATCCGGCATCTTTAATTGCAATTGAACGCAAATTGAATGTAAACGGTACTTACAAAAGATTTGATGCGCTGGTTTTTGATAAAAATGCGAAACCTGTAGTAATAATTGAGTTTAAAGCTCCGGAAGTTGAAATTACACAAAGTACTTTTGATCAGGCATCGGTCTATAATTACGTTTTGAATGCTCCCTATTTGTTTATCAGCAACGGAATTAGCCATTATTTCTGTAAGGTTAATAATGAGGAAGGAAAATATATTTTTCTGGAAAAATTACCTACTTACACTGAATTGGTGTAATTCAGTATCAATAATTAGAGAAAATTTCAAAATTTGATAATCTTTCGCGCGTATTTTTATCGAATAATTTTAGTGAAACGCTATCAGGTTTGCTTATTACAAATTTTGCAGTAGTATCAGAAACAAAATCGGGTGTGGGTATTAAATGATACTGAAATTTATTGTTTAAAATGCCTTTATGCACATATACAGGCATATACGTTGTTTTGAGTATTTGTTTTGAATGCGCTCCTATCTCAACTTTCACCATTATTCCTCCATCGGTATTTATATTCCTCTGATTAGAAATAGAATTACCTAAAGAATAAAAAACCGGCACTTTTCGTATCGAGTCAATTTCAATAATTTCAGCGTTTTGAACTACATGTGGGTGGGATCCGATTATCAAATCTACTCCTTCGCGTACAAATATTTTTGCCAGTTTTTGCTGCTCAGCACCTGCCTTTGTTTGATATTCAAGTCCCCAATGTACTGTCATTACTATTAAATCAGCATTTTGTTGTTTTGCCTTATTAATGTCTTTTTTTATTTGATTTGTATCAATTACATTAACTATATTTGGTAAAACCTGCTTATAACCATTTGTACCATAAGTATAATTGAGCAATGCAATTTTTACTCCATTTTTCTCAAGCATTAAAGGATATAATGTATCGCGTTGTTGTTTATCTACATAACTTCCCGAGAATTTTATTTCCTTTTCTGTCAATACTTTAAGAGTTCTCTCTAATCCTTTCTTTCCACGATCGAGTACATGATTATTTGCCGTGAGCATTACATCATAACCCGCATATTTTAGCGCATCAAGTAAAGCATCAGGACTTGAAAAATTTGGATATCCGCTGTATGGTGGTCCGGCTAATGTTACTTCAAGGTTTGCAATGGCAATATCAGCATTTTCGATATAAGGTTTTACATGCTCAAAACAAATTCTATAGTCATAAGTTTTAGTTTCAACATCGTAGGCAGCCTGAAACTGAGGCGAATGTCCCATAATATCGCCGGCAAATACAAGCGTAATCACTCCGTCATCTTTCTCATTACAAAAAGAAAAATAATTTAACGATGCAGTTCCCGTATCGATAACCGAAAACGAAAACGCAACCAAAATTAATATTACAGTAATTAATCTTTTCAAATCACTGATTTTGAAGGTTAACAGAATAAAATTCAGACTTCCAGCGCTCCGGTTATGTCGCTAACCGAAGTAAAATTATTATCAATCAGATATTGTTCAATACCCTCAAGAATTTTAATAGTTACGGTGGGATCGATGAAATTTGCCGTACCAACCTGAATGGCGCTTGCGCCCGCAAGCAAAAATTCAATTGCATCGGTAGCATTCATAATTCCACCCATCCCAATAACAGGAATTTTTACCGCATTTGCTACCTGCCAAACCATCCGTAATGCCACAGGTTTTACCGCCGGACCCGAAAGTCCGCCTGTAATGGTCGAAAGTATTGGTTTTCTTGTGCGAGCATCAATTGCCATTCCTAAAAGTGTATTAATCAAAGATATAGAATCTGCACCTTCGGTTTCAGCCACTTTTGCTATTTCAGTTATATCAGTAACATTTGGCGAAAGCTTAACCATAAGTTCATTTTTATACACTCTTCGCACTTCTTTAACAACCTGAGCAGCAGACACACAGCTCGTTCCGAAAGCCATACCACCTTCTTTTACATTAGGACAAGATATATTTAATTCGATTCCGGGAATTTTGTCGAGGTCATTAAGCATTTCGGCTGTTTCAACATAGTCATTTACAGTTGAACCGGAAACATTCACAAATATACTTGTATCAATATCTTTTATGGTTGGATAAATGCTATCGACAAAATATGAAGTACCCTTATTTTGCAGTCCTACAGCGTTTAACATGCCAGAAGGAGTTTCTGCCATACGCGGATACGGATTTCCCTGACGTTCGCGAATAGTAGTTCCTTTTACAATTATACCACCAATTCGCGATAGATCAATAAAATCAGAATACTCTGTGCCATAGCCAAAAGTACCCGATGCAGTCATCACCGGATTTTTCAGTTGTAATTTGTTTAGTTTTACTTTTAAATCTACCATTTCAGCTTTGTAATATTAAAAACAGGACCTTCGGTACAAACACAAATATTTCCATCGATACTATCTGTAACGCAGCAAAGACAAGCGCCAATTCCACACGCCATAGTATTTTCGAGCGATACTTCACAAAAAATGTTTTTAGCAGCCGCATATCGAGCCACTGCTTTCATCATTGGTGTAGGTCCACAGGTGTAAATCGCATCAAAATCGGTTGATTTTAATATGGAATGATCGGTAACAAAACCTTTTTCACCATTAGAACCATCTTCGGTAGTTGTAATTACATTTCCGAAACGCTCAAATTCACAAACCTGTAATAAATGCTCTTTTGAGCGAGCTCCAATTAGAATTGTACAATTTACATTCTGAGATTTAAGCCAGAAACTCCAATAGAGTAAGGGCGCTGCACCAACACCACCGCCTATTAAAAGTACTTTTGGAGAAGTAGCATCGGGTAAACTGAATGTATTTCCCAATGGAAATAAAACATTAAGCTGATCACCAATTTGAATTTTGCTTAATTGCAGCGTTCCTTCACCCTTTATTTGAATTAAAAACCAGATTTGATTCAATTCCCTATCAACAAAATTGATTGAAACAGGACGCCTTAAAAACGCTTTTGCTGAATTGTCAATGCGAAGTTCAGCAAATTGACCAGGAATTAACTCAGGTAAATCGCTCTTAGAAGATAATTTGAGAAGAAAATGCTGATTATTGAGAAATGCTTTTTCTACAACAATCAAATCGAGCATGTATTTTTGCGACATAAATATCGTAATTACTTATTGATTAGCGCTGTATGTATTTATGAGAGCTAATCAGAATTTTTACAAATTTACAACTTAAGGTTTAATAATACAAACCAATATTTCTGTATTTATAAAAATGATTTTTGGCTAAAATAAAAATCAGGGATGAAATTCCTGAAAAGTATTATCAGTATAGTAAACAATAATTTTATTTACTTTTTTTTCTGAAATTTTTTCTACGATTAACGCATCTTGAGTTTTGATTTCCTTTTCTATATTTCTGCTAGCATTAAATACTGTTTCAGATTTTTCTGTTGAGTTTTCATTACGAAAATTTTGTACTTTTTTTGGAATATAAGTATCAGATAATGAATTACTATCATCATCTATAGGGAATAATGAAGGCGGCTGAGAATGCTTTTCCTGACGATAAATTGTACCTGAATCTAAAATAAGCCAGTCTGCATTAACTGTTCTGAATCTATTCAGGATTTTTATTACAACATCAAGACTTGGTTTGTTCCTACCATTCAAAATGTGGGATAGGGTTGAACTTTGAATCCCGATTTCAGAAGCAAACTGCAAAGCGTTCATTTCTTCTGCCTGCATTATTTTAATAATTTTTTCACGTGTATCCATAATTACAATACATTTTTGTGAATATATACAATTGAAATATGTTTACAAATATATGTGAAATACTTCACAAATGCAAATGTATTACAGATGTACATTTTTACAATCACACTTTTACTAATGTGAATGTTTAGAAAATTATATAATTCTAAATTCTTTGACGATATAGTTCTATTATACTGCATATTAAATCTGTACAAATAAATTATCGATAGTTTAAATAATAACTATAAATAATAGTAGTTATATATACTGAATATCAGGATTATAAATAAATAATTATTGATATATAAGCATTATTTTACTATTGTAACAACATTATTTATATTATATATTTAAATATTCATTATAATATGCTGGTTTTATGATATATAGATTATAATAAATTTGTATTAATTACCTGTTGAAATTATCAGTTTTATATTTGTATATATATTACTATTTGTAAAATATCTGATTTTATATTTGTGATATACATATTTGTAAAGGTGTAATATATTTGTAAATTTCACAATAATATTTGTATATTGATTGAATTTACACAAATGTAATTTATCAATTATTTATTAAATTGAATTTTTTAACAATTTATTAATGAATTAATAGGTCGGAAAATAATCGAAATATGAGAAGGAAAGAATTTAAGAAAAATGAAGATTAGAAATATGGAAAAGTATATTTATGTTCCTTATTCGATTAAATGATAAAATGCTTGATAAATTTCAGTGAAAATAAGTAAACTCACCTGCTTTATTTAGATTTAGGATTTCATTAAACAAAAAAACAGTCATAAACATATTCATTTTCAATAATATAGTTCAAAAATCATTTACTGAGAGTTGAATATATGATTTTAAATCAATAGTTGTACAGGAATATGGAAGACATATTATGAAAAAAAACTCCGGAAACTACAAAGAGTTCCGGAGTAATATAATCTTGAAAATATATTGTAAAAAGAAATATCTTTTACTTATTATAATTCAATACCAGCTAAATCAGAGTCAACAAGAATTCTACCACAATATTCGCATACAATAATTTTTTTACGTTGACGAATATCGAGCTGACGTTGAGCGGGAATTTTATTGAAGCAACCACCGCACGAATCGCGCTGAACATAAACAACAGCCAAACCGTTACGTGCATTTTTTCTGATGCGTTTAAATGCGGCAAGTAGTCGCGATTCAATTTTTACTTCAATCTCTTTAGCGTGTTCACGAAGCTTGTCTTCTTCCTGACGAGTTTCAGCAATAATCTCATTCAATTCGCTTTTTTTCTGATCAAGGTCGAGTTGACGTTCACGCAAAGTTTCTGTAGCATTTTTAAGCTCTGTACTTTTAGTTTCCTTAGCAGTATTGAACTCACGTATTCTTTTTTCGCAAAGTTCAATTTCAAGTGTTAGAAATTCGATTTCTTTTGACAAGAAATCAAATTCTCGATTATTTCTAACATTTTCCTGTTGTTCTTTGTAATGATTTATTTTAATTTTTGCTTCTTCAATTTCGTTTTTTTTGCCGGAAATAGAAGTCATGATTTCGGCTATTTCGGTTTCGAAATGACTTAAACGAGTATTCAAACCAATAATTTCGTCTTCAAGATCCTGAACTTCGAGGGGTAATTCTCCACGAAGTATTTTTATTTCGTCGATTTTAGAAACCACTTTTTGAAGTTCGTACAATGCTTTTAATTTTTCTTCAACAGTAATTTCTTTTTCTGCTTTTGGTTCTGTAGCCATACTGATTACAAGTATTTTACGGGGTTTGTATTTGTTTGTGAAATTCGGACTGCAAATGTAGGCATTTTTTTTGAAATTATTTCATAAAATATCTGTTTTGTGAACTGTTCGCTCTCAAAATGACCAATATCCGCAATAATTATTCGATTTTCAGCTTCAAAAAAATCGTGATATTTTACATCAGCAGTAATAAACAAATCAGCATTTTCATGCATAGCGTTTTTGAGTAATGAAATTCCTGAACCACCACAAATTGCAATTTTTTTCACTTTTCTTCCAGTAAAATTAGTGTGGCGAATTATTCCGCAGTTAAATACTGATTTTACTTTCGAGAGAAATTCCGATTCACTAATTTCAGTTTCAAGTTCTCCGGTTACTCCCGCACCTGCTTCTTTCCAATCGTTTTGCAGAGGAATTATATCGTAAGCCACTTCCTCGTAGGGATGAGTAGCAAGTAAAGCTCTGATAACTTTTGATTTAAGATGCATCGGTAAAATAACTTCTATTCTGGTTTCTGGTTCGGTGTGTAAATCGTTTGCACTTCCAACAAAGGGATTTGCATCATGTAACGCACGGAAAGTTCCGAATCCATCGCAATTAAAACTACACGAGTCGTAATTTCCTATATGTCCGGCGCCGGCTTCGAAAAGCGCTTCGCGCACTTTATAGGCATTTAATTTGGGTACAAAAGTAACCAGTTTGCATAAACCGCCTGATATGGGTTGAAGTACTTTCATATTGCCAAGACCTAGTAAAGAGCCCATTCTGAAACTTACTCCATTTGGAGCGTTATCCAGGTTTGTGTGGGCTGCGTAAATCGCAATATCGTTTTTCAACGCTAAAACAATGCAACGTTGCACTAAGTTTTGTCCGATTACGCGTTTAATACTACCGAAAATTAACGGGTGATGAGACACTATTAAATTACACCCTGAATTTACTGCTTCAGAAATTACATCTTCAATAACATCTATACAAATAAGCACACCTTTAACTTCTGCATCGAAATTTCCGATAAGCAATCCAGCATTATCGTAATTTTCCTGTAAACCAAGCGGAGCATATTGTTCAATCAGATGTGCTATATCTTTTACTGTTACCATTTTCAGTTCGAATTACTCTTGAGTTTTTTCAGGTTTTTCGGGTGTGCTTCCCTCCTCGCCTGTTTCATCCGAAAAATCAGTTATATCGTTTGAAACAAGAATATTATACCAACTTATAAGTTTACGTATGTCGCTCGGATAAACACGGTCGCGATCGTAATCGGGCAAAACTTCGCCCATATATTTGCGTAAAGCATTGTTATCAGCTTTTGAATCAACCTGTGAAGTTGCTCCGTTTTCGTGGATTTTAATTTTTTCGAGTACTTCGGCAAGTTTTACTTCGCCGGCATCGGTAAAAATTGCAATATCAGCGAGCGATACCACTTTATCTTTCGAAAACGATGGAATTCTCTTTCCATCTGCCAGCGATTCAACAATCAACATATTTTTTCCTTGCGAAACAAGTTTGTAAAGTCCGGGCTTTCCGCTTATCGATAAAATTTTCTTCAACATAAATATTTAATAATGAATTAATTAATGATTTTTTAATGAAAATATTATATTAATATATCAGACAAATTAAATTAAAAATTTCGACAAATCTTTTAAACGAATTTTTCCTTCGTAAATTGCTTTGCCAAATATCACGGCAGGGATTCCTTCCGCCTCTAACTGTTCTACATCGTTCATACAACTCACACCTCCCGAAGCAATTAAGTACAATCCGGGTAATTTTTCGAGCATTTGTTTATAAAGTGCAATAGATGGTCCCTGCAACATTCCATCTTTATCAATATCTGTGCAAATTACTTTTGAAATTCCTTGTTGCATATACTTGTCAACAAATGGAATCAGCTCAATTTCAGTTGTTTCGAGCCAGCCTCCAACCGCAATTTTTCCTTTTTTTGCGTCAGCGCCAAGAATAATTTTTTCACCACCATAGCGTGTTAACCATTCACTGAAAGTTTCAGGTTTTTGTACTGCTATGCTCCCACCCGTTATCATCGAAGCGCCACATTCAAAAGCAATTTTCAGGTCATCGTCCGATTTTATTCCTCCACCAAAATCAACCACAAGAGAAGTTTTTGAAGTAATGGTTTCGAGCGTTTTAAAATTGATAATATGATGTGCTTTAGCTCCATCCAAATCCACTAAATGCAACCTGCGAATACCGGCATCTTCAAACATTTTTGCAACTTCGAGCGGATTTTCGTTATAAACCGTTTTTTGATCATAATCGCCCTGCGAAAGTCTGACACATTTTCCTCCGATAATATCAATCGCAGGTATTATTTCTATCATATTTTAATGAAATTGGTTGAATGAAAGTAATAGGAACAAAATAATGTCGCATTTTATAAGAATTTCAAATAACACAAATATATTATTGATGCTCTTTTGAACGTCTTTTGTACTTTCATTCGGTTGTTTAGCCCGCTAAACGCCCTCACTCAAGTCCAAAATCCATTTCAAAATAGCTATCAAAAATTACAACATTATTTTGTTCCTATTACTTATTATGCAAAATTACTAAAAAAATTCAACATCTATAAGTTATACTTAGTTTCAACATATTTTATTCATGTTTTTTAAAACCTGTTTTAAATATAGAATTAGTTTATCGTACCACAGGTTTATTAACAAAGCTTAATTGAAATAATTGCGTTATAAATTGATGCATATTATTTTGTAACTTCGTGTGATTTTTTTGAAGAACAAAAATCAAACATAAACTCATTTTTTCTATTCATTTTATTAATAACATTCGAAAGATGCATTATTTGCAGTTAATCCGTTATAAGAATATCATATTCATCGCTTTTATACAGTTTATTGTATATTATGCAATCATCATTCCCATATTGCAAAAATATGGTTTCGCGTCAGATCATCCTTTTTTTATTATAGGTTTGCTCGTAATAGCTACAGTTTTCACAGCTGCGGGAGGTTATGTGTTGAACGATTATTTCGATGTGAAAATTGATGCGATAAACAAACCTGATAAACAAATAGTTGGTAAACGTATTTCGCGAAATGCAGCTGCAATAATACATCAGGTTTTAACCGGGATTGGCACATTAGCGGGACTAATTCTGGCTTTTTACCTCCGAAATTTCACACTGGGTTTTATTTTTATTGCCGTACCGGGATTATTATGGTTTTATTCAGCAAGTTATAAGCGCCAGTTTATCACCGGAAATCTTATTGTTTCATTATTATCCGGACTTACATTGCTTGTAATTGGAATTACAGCAATTGCTTATCTTAAAAAAATATACGGCGTGTTTGTTTACGACACTACAATTCCTGCCGAGATATACTCATGGACAGGTGGATTTGCGATTTTCTCATTTTTATTTACATGGATTCGGGAGATTATTAAAGATATTGAAGATGAAAAAGGCGATCGTGAATTTGAATGTAGAACAATGCCTATAGTTTGGGGAATAACTCGTTCGAAAATTGTTATCTATATTTTGTTTGTTATCGCTAACATGGCGCTATATCTCACAAATGTATTTTATATTCCCTTTGAAGGCACTTTTACATTTCGATATATACTTTTTGGCATTACAATTCCATCTCTGGCAGTAATATTTCTTTTACTTACAGCTAAAAACCGAAACGATTATCATAACGCATCTTCCTTAGTAAAATTTATTATGCTAACGGGTATTTTGTACGCTCTGGTATTTTATTACTTCATGGCAAAAATTTACGGTTTGGTTTTATTTAATTTATTCATGGTAAAATAGTTAACTCTTTAATGAACATGGAAATTCTTAGTAATATTAATCAATACAAAATAATACTTGGTTCACAGTCGGCACGGAGGCACGAGTTGCTTGCCGGAATAAAAATTCCTTTTGAAATCGTGAATATTGATGTTGATGAAACATATCCAGCATCGATGGTAGGTGTAGATATTCCAATGTATCTGGCCGAAAAAAAGGCGAACGCTTTTAAAAACAAAATGGAAGAAAATACTTTACTGATAACTGCCGATACCATTGTGTGGCACGAAGGTAAAGTTCTTGGAAAGCCAACTGACAAAGCAGAAGCATATAAGTTTTTACAATTTCTATCAGGGAAAACGCATCAGGTTATTACCGGAGTTTGTATTTCAACTCTTGCGCGAAGAAAAGTTTTTCATGTAATTTCCGATGTTAGATTTGCCCGCCTTACTTCTGCCGAAATTGAATTTTATCTTGAAAATTTCCGACCTTATGACAAAGCCGGAGCTTATGGAGTTCAGGAATGGATAGGTTATATAGGCGTTGAGCATATCAATGGTTCTTACTTTAATGTTATGGGATTGCCAATTCAACGACTTTACAATGAACTTAAACGTTGGAAATAGAACAAATCTGTAAAAATAAAAATCATGTCGAAAATAATAATATATCAGGTCTTGCTCCGACTTTTCGGGAATTATAATGAAAATCTAGTTGCGAATGGCTCAATTGAACAAAACGGTTGTGGCAAATTTGAAAGTTTTACAAAAACGGCATTAAACGAGATAAAATCACTTGGAATAACTCATATTTGGTACACCGGAATCATCGAACATGCCACCAAAACCGATTATTCAACTTTTGGAATTGAGAAAGATCATCCGGCTGTGATTAAAGGAAATGCAGGTTCACCTTATGCTATAAAGGATTATTACGATGTTGATCCGGATTTAGCTGTGAATGTTTCGCAACGTATGAATGAATTTGAGCGACTGGTAACACGAACTCACGATGCAGGGTTGAAAGTTATTATCGATTTTGTTCCGAATCATGTGGCGCGAATATATAACTCGGATGCTAAACCAGAGGGGATTGTTGATTTCGGGGAAAAAGATCATCCCGAATGGTTTTTCTCACCATTCAATAACTTTTATTACATTCCCGGGCAAGCATTCCGTCCGCATTTTGATATTGGAAATTACTCCGAAATGCCGGCAAAAGCTACTGGAAATGACCATTTCAGCGCATCGCCGGACATAAACGACTGGTACGAAACAGTGAAGCTGAACTATGGAGTAAATTATGTGGAAGGCAAACAGAAACAATTCGATCCGATTCCTGACACATGGCAAAAAATGAAGCATATATTACAATTCTGGGCATCGAAAAAAGTTGATGGATTCCGATGTGATATGGCTGAAATGGTGCCCGTAGAATTTTGGAGTTGGGTAATTCCTCAAATTAAAGTTCAATATCCTGACATTATCTTTATAGCTGAAGTTTACAATCCAGCCGAATACCGAAATTACATTTTCCAAGGAAAATTCGATTATCTATACGATAAAGTGGGAATGTACGATACCTTAAGAAGTATTGTTAGTCGCAATCAGCCGGCACGAAACATAACTGCAAAATGGATGGAAGTTTCGGATATTCAGGATAGGATGTTACAATTTCTCGAAAATCATGATGAACAACGCATTGCATCAGGTTTTTTTGCCGGCGATGGTATTTATGCCTGTCCGGCAATGATTATTGCGGCAACTCTTACAAATGCACCTCTAATGATATATTTCGGGCAGGAATTAGGCGAAAAAGGAATGGATCACGAAGGCTTTAGCGGAATTGACGGTCGTACAAGCATTTTCGATTACTGGAGTTTAGCTTCGGTAAGAGCCTGGGCAAACAAAGGCAAATTTGATGGAACTTTGTTAAATGATGAACAGAAATATTTACGTGAATGCTACAAAAAGCTATTGAATATCTCTTTAAATGAAAAAGCTATAAGTCATGGATTAATGTTCGATTTAGAATATATAAACATTGATAATCCTAAATTCAATACACATGAACAATATGCTTTTTTCAGAAAATATGAAGATGAATTATTGCTGATTGTAACAAATTTTCATGATAAACATTTGGATACAGAAGTGGCAATTCCCCCGGAAGCTTTTACTTATCTGAATATCAAAAATGGCTCAAAATTTGTATGTAAGAACCTGTTGAACGACATTGAAGAAGTATTTGAAACTGAACTTTCTGTCGAAAAAACATTTTCGTGTCGTATTCCTGCATGGTCAGGTAAAATTTATAGGTTGAAATTAACCCCTTAACTCCCAAAGGGGGAAAATGATGTACATTTCAGATTATTAGGTATTAATTGAAATGATTTAAAATGAAATAAGAAATTTTATCAAAACAATTATACCAATCCAAAACAATATAAAAGAAGAGTCCATGATAATAATTAATCTAAAAGCATAATATAAAAACAAATTTTTCAACTCTTATGAAAACATATCAGAACATAATTATTGTACTGGTGTTGTTTATCTTATATGCTTGTAATACTACAAAAACAACGCCTGAAAGCACTAAGGAGAATCTCGATAAAATTGAAAACAGAGATTTCACTATTAGAGCAAATTATGCGAATCCACTGCGTATGCGTCAGGTTTATCTGACTTCAGAATACACCCTTAAAATAAAAGGTGATTCTGCGTTCGCATTTCTACCTTACTACGGTGTGGCACACACTGCGCCTTTAAACCCTGCTGAAGGCGGAATTAAATTTTCCGAACCAATGTTGGATTATTCTTCAAAACCTACAAAAAAAGCTGACGGACGTGAAATCAGTTTTAAAGTAAATTCACGAGAATATAATTATCAGATTAACATGACAATATATTTAAATGGCAGTTCAATATTTGTTGTAAATGCTTATCAACGCGATGCAATTACTTTTTATGGAGAAATGAAGTAAATATCCTATGAAGTGTTCCGATACTTCGGAACGTTTGCTCCTTAACAAACCAGTAAATCTATTATTTTGAAAACCATTCACAACTTCAATCACAGTTTGCAATACGAGCGTGGCAAGGCAGAAATAGCTGATAATTTTTACCGCAATGTTCTGAAGGCAACTGGAATCAGGCGCTTTAATTCTGATAATAAACATGATATGTTTTATCAGAAAAAGGATATTGATGTAGAATTAATACTTAAAGAGAAAGTTTACAGGATTTCGGAAAAATTCAGGAATAAGGATTTTGGCGATTTATATCTGGAGTTTTTTAGTATGTATCCCGATGTGAGGGGTTGGATGGATTCTGGTAGCCCGGATGCAATCATGTATTTTACACCTGAAAATGCATACTGGATTTCGCATCGTACGTTAAAACACTTTTATGATATTACGATTGTTCCTTTGGTAAAAACTGAATGGTTTGAAGAAATTTACCTATCAGGCGAAACTATTAATTCAAAGCAAGTTAAAGCCGGAGGAAAAATCTATAAGATATCGATTATTCAGGCACACAATCAGAACAAAGTAACGTGGAAAACTATTGGAATCTGCATACCCTTTAAATGGTTGGAGGATGCAGGCGTAAAATTTAGAAGTTTTAAATTCTTCGAATAGTCTGTTATTTGGTTGCGCCTCTTAAAAGGTTTATATCACCTTTCAAAATGTATTCACCTGTCCTTCTCTTGGTATTGGGATCTCGCTCCGATTTTGGGTCAAAATCAGTTCCATAAGCTTTAATAATGTAAAAATAGGGTCCGGGTGCAACATCCCGTCCATTAATTTTTCCATCCCAGCCTTTTTGCGGATCGTTCCAGTAATATACTTTTCGTCCCCAACGGTTATAAACCCAACATTCAAAGGTTTTCAATGATCTATATCCAACACGAAACTCGTCATTTAATCCATCGCCATTAGGTGTAAATACATTGGGCACCTGAAGTGCTGAAATTGAAACATTAACAGTTACTGAATCAGAATAAGTACACTGACTGTTATTGCTTACTTTTAAAACTACATTATAAGTACCTGATTCTACAAAAGTATAGCGATGGTTTTCATCATTACGGCTAATTAAAACCTGTCCGTTTTTTTTAATTTCCCAGCGGTAAAAAGTAGTAACCGGCACATTACCATTACTTTCAAATGCGACATCGAGTGGAGAAGAACCAGTCAGAGAAGTTTTATCAGGACGCTCATGTTCATTTTTCTCGTTTCGTTCAGAAGTGGTGGTAGTAATTTTGCATCGCACAGCTTTTGCCTGATAAAGCTCACTTGTAAAACTAAACGGCTCTATTCCCAAATCAGCGGCAAACTGATCGCCTGATACAATGAAATGAGTATCGCATAAAGGAGCATCAATACTCAATGCAGAAACAGGCAGTTGAGTTTCAAGCGTAACTTTTTTATCAGTCCATTTTTTATTCCCATCCGACCATTCGAGTGTTTGATATTCAAAACTAAAAAAACGATCGACCGTATATTTTTTCCCGGCAAGCGACTCGTAAGTCATTTCATCGTGCTGAACAGTAATTTTAATTTTCAGATTTTCGCAATCATTTTCCTGTACAACTAATGGAGCCACAGAAGTAATTTGAGGTAAGTGTTGTTGATAATCAAAAACCCAAATGCTGATTTGTTTTCCGTCAACATTAAGTATATAACCTGTATTTTCTTCAGGAGTAATATATTTCAGATTACTTATAGGATTTGCTCTGTCTGTATATTTATACCATAAAACTACATTGCCATTACCTGTGTAATTAATCTCGGATGAATTATTAATTCCATTGAATAAGACAATATAATCGATACCGGTAAAAGTATTATAAACCTGAAAATTGCCAACTCCTGAAATTTGCGCCTGCAAACCAAATAATGGCAAACATATACAAATTAGTACAAAAAAGATTTTTTTCATTTTTATTGCTGAATGATAAAAACAATGGGTAATTATACATACAAAAGTACTGATTTCTGTTCAATAACAAAAAAAACGTCGTTTTATTACTTTCATTAATCCTTAATTTTTTTTTGTATTTTTGCAATGACGAATTTTGGTTAGCCAAACTGTTCAGTTTTTCAGAAAATATTGAATTTTACTTTGGCTTAAAAATTGTTACTCAAACAAGAAAAAAATAATGCAAAGAATAATTTTCACCCTAATCCTGACAGCATTTTTTACAAATACATTTGCGCAGGAATTAAATTATCCGGTAAAAAAAATCGATGGTAAAGAGTATTATATTTATACTGTTGAATTACAGGAAGGATTATATTCGGTAAGTAAAAAGTTTGGAGTTAAACAAGCTGATATTATTTCGTTTAATCCAGAAACCGAAAAAGGTTTAAAAGCCGGACAAGTATTGATAATACCAAAAATCACTACCACAGTTACTGAAGTAAAAAATCAGGAAAATCCGCCTCAGAAATTAACTTTTCATGTTGTAGAAAAAAAGCAGACTCTATTTTCAATAAGTCGCGTATATAACATATCTATTGATTCGATAGTAAAATACAATCCTCAGGTTGAAAGAGGTTTACAGGTGGGCGACACTCTGAAAATACCCGGAAATATAACACCCAAAAAAGGTATTCTTGATTGTATTTTCGGCAAAAAAACAGAACCTACACCCACTGTCAGCTCAAAATCAAGTGTTGCTGACGAGAATTTTATAATTCATACTGTAAAACAGAAAGAAACCCTATATTCTATCGGTAAACTTTACGATGTGGAAATTTCTGAAATAATCCGTTTAAATCCCGATTCAGAAACAACGCTGAAAACAGGAGCGGAAATAAAAATCCCTACAAAGAAATTAGCTACAAACAATGATTCAAAAACAGAAATAAAGCAACCTTCAACTTCTACAAAAAACAATGAAAGCGAAAGGTTATCAAACGGAAATAAAACGCTCCGATTGGTATATTTGTTGCCATTTATGATTGATCAAGCTAAGGTTGATGCTGGAAACGAACGCTTTTTTGAGTTTTATGCAGGTTCTTTACTTGCCATTAGCGAAGCAAAGAAAAAAGGAATTTCATTTGAAATTTTCACTTTTGATACTGAAAAAACCGAATCGAAGATGAATGAAATACTTGCTTCGCCTGAAGTACGAAAAGCCGATTTGATTATTGGTCCCGCATATACCAATCAGGTTGCTATTATGGGCGATTTTGCACGTACAAATCGTGTAAACACGTTGATACCTTTTTCATCGAAGATTTATGATATCGAAACTAATCCTTATCTCATACAATTTAATCCAGGAATTGCTCAAACAGTCAGATTTGTTGCAGAACAACTTAAAACAAGATATAAAAACAGTAATATAATTTTTGCCGAAAATACCGAAGTTTATAATGCCGACGACGGTAAAACTTTTTGCGATTTGCTCAGAAATGAACTTAACGCACAAAAACGAAATTTTACAACGATAGAAATAACAAATTCAGAACAGTTAAATTTTCACACTCAAATAGATAAAAACAACAAGAACATTATATTTTTTAATACCGATAAATTTTCCAATGTAAATATGTTTTTGTCATGGCTTGGGAATAACTCGCAAGGGTTTGAAGTATCGTTTTTCAGACATACCGGTTGGCCCGATACCGAATACAGTTCTATTAAAAGCATATCGGCTACACCATTTAGAAATAATACTGACAGCAGAGATTTAAACAAGTTTCGTTCAGATTATGAAAAATACTTACAAAAATCTTCTACTACTACTTCGCCCTCGTTCGATTTACTCGGTTACGATTTGACAAGCTATTTTATTGACATAATGAAGTCGAAAGGGAAAGATTATATTTCCGGAGCATCAAAACTAAATAATGGTAGCGGAATTCAATCGGGATTTAATTTCGAACGCAATTCATCCAATTCGGGCATTATTAATACCCAATTATATATCAACGAAAAATAATTTAATGTCTTTATTGATGAAATATAAATTATTTCTATTTCTGATAATTATCATATTAACTACAAAAACCAGCGCCCAGGTGCGTCTCGATAATCCTGAAATATATGTTGGGGCAACAGGTGGAGTTACCGGATCGATGGTTAATTTCACACCATCGGTTAGTCAAACCTATTTATTAGGATATAACGGAGGAGCGGTTTTCAGATATATTTCCGATAAAAATCTTGGAGTTCAGGCTGAACTGTTGTATATGCAGCGTGGTTGGAATGAATCGGGAAATATTTTTGCACGCCGTCTTGATTATATTGAATTACCCTTTTTATCACATTTTTATCTTGGACGTAGTTTCAGAGTTATTTTTAATATTGGACCTAAAGTCGGTTATCTTATTTCGGAGAAAACGCTATTCAATTACATTACGGACTCAGATGAAGTTCAACACACCCGAAATACCGATAATAAATTCGATTATGGATTTTGCGCCGGTTTGGGGTTTCTGCTAAAAATTAAAAAACAGGTTTTTCAAATTGAAGCTCGAGGAAATTACAGCATGACCGACATTTACTCCAACGACAAACGTGATTATTTCGATTTTTCGAACAATATTAATGCTTCGGTGAACTTTAGTTGGTTGATCCAGTTAAAACATTGATTTTTATAAATAAAAAAATCAAAAAGCACACTTTTTCTGAACTTTTATATACTTGCCTATTGTTATATTTTGGTAATTTTGCAGAGAGGAAACGAGGAGACAACAAAATACAAAACCGAATAAAGTAAATACATTAAATTCAACGTAAATAATAACACAAAATAATTTCAAATTATGAAAACAAATTATGAATTGCGCTATGCTTCGCACCCGCAGGACGCAAAACATTACGACACAGCACGACTGCGAAAAGAACATTTAGTAGAGAAAATTTTCAGCGCCGATGAAGTAAATATGGTTTACACCATGTACGACCGTATGGTTGTTGGTGGCGCAATGCCTGTAAAAGAGATTCTTACGCTTGAAACTATCGATCCTTTGAAATCAGAATTTTTTCTTTCGCGCCGCGAGTTTGGAACATTTAACGTAGGTGGTGAAGGTAAAATTTCTGTTGATGGCGTTATTTTCGAACTTGGTTACAAAGAAGCGCTTTATCTCGGCGCAGGAAACCGCAAAGTAACTTTCGAAAGCGTAAATCCGGATAAACCCGCGAAATTCTATTTCAATTCTTCTCCGGCTCACAAAACTTTCCCTGACAGAAAAATTACAAAAGCCGATGCTATTGTTATGGAACTTGGCTCGCTCGAAACTGCAAATCATCGCAATATAAACAAAATGCTTGTTTGTCAAGTGCTCGAAACTTGTCAGTTGCAAATGGGAATGACCGAACTTGCTCCGGGTAGCGTATGGAATACTATGCCTGCACATGTTCATAGTCGCCGTATGGAAGCGTATTTCTATTTCGAAGTTCCAGAAGATCAGGCTGTTTGCCACTTTATGGGCGAAGTTGACGAAACCCGCCATATCTGGATGAAAGGCGATCAGGCAGTAATTTCGCCCGAATGGTCAATTCACTCAGCTGCAGCCACATGTAATTATACATTTATTTGGGGTATGGCTGGTGAAAACCTCGATTACAGCGATCAGGATTTCTCGAAAATAGTGGATTTGAAATAGAGAAACTCTTAGTTGAAAGTTTATAAAGTTTATAAAGTAAAATGAAATTAAAATGAGGATTGAAAAGTTTGAAGACATTATAGCATGGCAGAAAGCTTTAAATTTAACTTTAGAGATTTATACTTTATTTGACAAATCAAACGATTATGGATTTAAAGATCAGATTCAAAGAGCCAGTGTTTCAATAATGAATAACATTGCAGAAGGATTTGAAAGAAAGAGTAATAACGAGTTCAAACATTTTCTTTATATTGCGAAAGGTTCATGTGGTGAAGTACGTTCTATGTTGATTTTAGCTGGAAAACTAAATAAACTAACAGAATACAAAGCTGATGAATTAAAAAAAATATCATTAGAGATTTCTAAAATGCTTTCTGGTCTTATAATAACACTGTAAACTTTCAACTTTACAAACTTTAAAAACTTACAAACTTACAAACTTTCACACTTTACACACTTTACACACTTTACAAACATATTAATATGACACAATTTGATTTAAAAGGAAAAATTGCGCTTGTTACTGGAGCATCGTACGGAATTGGGTATGCAATTGCAAAAGGTTTGGCAAGCACAGGTGCAATTATTGTTTTCAACGATATTAATCAGGATATGGTTAATAAAGGTTTGGCTGCTTACGAAGCCGATGGTATAAAAGCAAATGGTTATGTGGCAGATGTTACCAATGAGGAGCAAATCAATGCTATGGTTGCTCAGATTGAAAAAGAAGTTGGAGTAATTGATATTCTGGTAAACAATGCCGGAATAATCAAACGTATTCCCATGCACGAAATGTCAGCCGCTGAATTCCGTCAGGTTATTGATATTGACCTTAATGGACCATTTATTTGCGCAAAAGCAGTAATTCCGTCGATGATGAAAAAAGGGTCGGGTAAAATCATCAATATATGTTCCATGATGAGTGAATTGGGTCGTGAAACCGTATCGGCTTATGCAGCTGCCAAAGGTGGTTTAAAAATGCTTACCAAAAATATTGCATCTGAATATGGCGAGTACAATATTCAGTGTAACGGACTCGGACCTGGATATATTGCAACTCCGCAAACTGCGCCGCTTCGCGAATTACAAGCCGATGGTTCACGTCATCCTTTCGATCAGTTTATTATTGCCAAAACTCCTGCCGCACGCTGGGGAAATCCCGAAGACCTTGTTGGACCCGCCATTTTCCTTGCTTCGCCAGCTTCCGATTTTGTAAACGGACATGTGTTGTATGTGGATGGTGGAATTTTGGCTTACATCGGAAAACAGCCTAAATAATTGTTTATTAATAAATTATCATTATGAAAATCAGATTAGCGACACTCCTTTTAGGGCTAATATTTATTTCATGCAGTAGTATCCAACGCACTATAACTGTAAGCAATCCGACCGCCTTCGATCGTAAATCTGAAATGGTTGAAATTCTTGCAGCGGAATTGAAAGTGAATAATACAGAAATTGTACTGAAAGATGCCAACGATAAAGAAGTTGCTTACCAATGGATTTATAATGGCGAAAAGAAACCGCAATCAATTATATTTCAAGCTGATGTAAAAAAATCGGCAACTTCGGTTTATAAAATTTCAAAAGGTAAACCATCAACTGTAAAAGTTAAAACCTGGGCAGTTTTTGTTCCTGAACGTAAAGACGACTTTGCCTGGGAAAACGATTTGGCTGCTTACCGTATGTACGGACCGGCTTTGGCTAAAGAAAACCCAAGCAACGGCGTTGACCTATGGCTAAAAAACACTTCTGACACTATTGTTACCAAAAGATACAGAGATGAACTGAAAAATGGTTTATCTTATCATATCGACCGAGGAAACGGTCTGGATTGTTATAAAGTAGGACATACACTTGGCGCCGGAGGAATTGCTCCGTATTTGAATGACAGCTTGTGGGTTGGTAATCATTTCGATAGTTATAAAATTTTGGATAACGGGCCTTTACGTTCAACTTTTATGCTAACTTATAATGCTTTTAACATTGCCGGTGAATCTTACAAAAAAACAATTACAATTTCCACCGATGCCGGAAGTATATTAAATAAAGCTATTGTAAAATATGAAGGAAGCAAGAAGGAAATAATACTTGCAGGTGGAATTTTTGTACACGATAATAAAGGTGTGGCGTTTGAAAATACAGAAAAAGGAATTATTGCTTATGCTGAAAATGCTATATCAGACGCAGGTGTACCATCGGGACGAAATTATATAGGTGTTTTTATACCAGGAAAAAACTCAGGAAGTTTTCGTAATTCACAACATTTGCTTATAGGAGCAAAATACAAGGTAAACGATACTTTTACATATTTCTTTGGCGGTGGCTGGAGTAAATGGATTTTTCCAACTGATACCGATTGGTTTAACGCTTTGAGTAAATTTGCTCAGAAAACAAATGAACCACTTATAGTTTCAGTTAAATAAAAAAGAATTGTACCTTTTCAGCCCACCAACCCCCTGAAGGAAGAGTTTTGGAGCAATGATTAACGTTTTTGCGCTTAAATTTGGTGATCCTTTTGTGAAAGAAATACATTTATTTTAATTTGTAAGTATACTGAAAACGCTTAATGAAGCACTTTATAATATGATGTTTAATTATAATGAATTAATTTCTTTAATTATAGTCAATTTTTTAATGCTTAATTAAATTATTAAATGCAGAATAATAACCTAACAGGTTTTTAAATTAACCTGTTAGGTTTTATATTATTTGAGAAGCTCCAAAATGATAATTCTGAATATCGAAACTTCAACTAATGTTTGCTCAGTATGTTTGAGCGATAATAATAAATTGCTTTTTAGTAAAGCCGATTTCAAAGGCATGAATCATGCGGCATTGCTTAGCTTATTTATCGAGGAAGCGCTCGAATTTCTGAAAAAAGAAAATAAAAAACCCGATGCTATTGCTGTTAGTTCGGGACCCGGCTCATATACGGGTTTGCGAATCGGAGTATCAACCGTTAAAGGCTTATGTTATGGTTTTGGCATTCCTCTAATTGGAATAAACACTTTAATTATTATGGCTTATAATGCAATAAATCAAATATTTGATAAAACAGCTTTATATTGTGCAATGATAGATGCACGCCGTATGGAAGTGTATTCAATCTTTGTAGACGTCAAGGGAAAAGTTGTCCGCGAAGTTGCAGCTGATATAATCGATGAAAATTCATTTAATGATATGCTTGATAAACAAACAGTATATTTTTTCGGAAGCGGAGCTGAAAAATGTAAACCACTTCTCACCCACCCTAATACCCGATTTATTGACAATATACATCCTCTTGCCGATAATATGATTTCATTTTCTATCAAAGCATTTATTGAGCAAAAATTTGAAGATGTAGCCTATTTCGAACCATTTTACCTCAAAGAATTTCAAGCAACGACGCCAAAAACAAAACTGTAACTATCACGAAGATAACTTCAAAGCCCCCCAACCCCTTAAAGATAAAGAGAAGTTAGTTCCATCAATAATCATCTCCAAGTGTATCCAAATTTTTTTATTCGTTCATGAACGTTTCATGTGTTTTATCATTATTTTGTAGTGTTATGTTAATTTGAAAAATCAAATTAATATACGTAGTTTCAAAACTTCATTTCAAATTTAAACTGATATAACCGAAAAAAGTTTTAGCTCTTGCTTTTAAAATCTTCTGACTTTTGTCAGCTGTAATCCATAAACTAACAGCATTTTTACCATCGAAAGCGCTTTTATCCGGAAGAATCGGAATTATTTTATAGCAGAGCACATCGGTTTTTTTATATCTAATTAATTCTTTTCCCTGATATATAAGTTCCACCTTATACCCTTTTTCTTCGTAAAAACCGCTTATAGTGAGTTTTTCTCCTTTTCGGTAACGTTCGAAATCAATCATACGTACAAGTAAAAAACCTGCAACATAATCTCTTATTTCAGGTGGAGTATCATATATTTTACGGACTGTGTATTTATTCAGATTTTTATTGTAAACACTTACCGTAGCTTTCTTGTTTTTGTGATCGAAATAAACAATTTCTTCTTTCTGATAGGTTCCTTCGCGGATGCTCCGGTACGAACGATGCGTGGTAAGACTTGCAGTGTCGATATATGCTGTCCAGTTATTTTTCATGTAAAACAGGCTTGCAATACCGTTTGTAGAAGCATTCACATTTATTTTATAACAGATATTATCGCCTAATCTGAATAAATAATTATCAACTACTGTTACAGCGCTACCAATAGTAAGAATTCCCCAATCGGCTGTATATTCCAATTTTTCGCCGGTTTTCAATTTGTTTTTATGAAGCCGGAGTTTATTTCCGCTTGTTTGTAAAATCGAAAACAGGATAGTTATAAGTACAACAGTAAATCTTCGATACATACTGCAAATATAGGAATTCTAATTGATTCTTTACCTTAAAAAAGTTTACAAGTATCTTTTCAAATAAATGATTTTGAAATACAAAATCAATTTACTTCAATCAGCTTCGTTTCTGAGCAAACACAAAAAAAACCGGTTAGAAATTAGTGTCTAACCGGTTTATTCAATTATTGATTGTAAATATCTTTAAATCGAATTTACTTGATAAGCTTTAGTAATAATGCTTCTTCGTATTTGTGCTGAAATACCTGGCTTACCGGCTGATATTCTAAGTTTTGAAAGTGTTCTACCTGAGTAAAACAAATCTTGCAATTTCCGGATATCAACACTTTCAGCACAAGACTCTCAGCTACTGAGCGTTGCAGTTTTCTGATTTGTTCAATTTGTCCTTTTTCGAGAAAACTTACCAGCTTATCTTTATCCAAAATATCAAATCCTATTGATTTTTGAATTAATTTGCCATGTTCGAATGAGTAAAATTCATTTTTTCGCATCAAAATTTTCAGCGAACCTGTAATCATTAAACCTAATGAAATAATTATCAGCAAATATGGCCAGAATTCACTTGAGTTAATGGCTGAAATTCTGCTGACAAAAAAAACCAGAATACTTATAGCAACATAAATTAAACCATCGAAAATTGAACTCTTTTTTTGATAAATAATTGATTTATAATTTTCTGATAAAACTTTATTTATTGAATCGTATTGTAACATTGTAGTTTATTTTTATTTATAAATTAGAAGAATATTTAGTAACACATCATTATTACTAAATGATGAATTGATTAACATAGAACTTGTTACCAAACATTTTAAATGTTGGCATTAAGTGCTTTGTAAATTGAATAGAAATTTTGAAGTTACCGTTATTCACCAAAATTGCAGTAACAATCACTTTGTTGAGAATAACAAAGTAAATGTGGCTTTTATTGGGTTAGTACAGTATTGAAAACGAAAAAACGGTCTATATAAGCAGTTTGCGTAAATGGTATATGTAATAGCCGTTGTAAAATTTAGAAGTGAGTTTGCTGATATGTATTTTTCTGAATTCTTCGAATAAACTCAGATCGGTAAGGGTTTTTCTGTTTGATCGGAAATAATTAGCTGAACTTTCAGATATGCTCTCAGAACTTTGAAAAGAAACCTCCTGTAACCTGATTAATCCATAAACAGGATTAGTTTCGGCATTTTCTATGAAGCATATTTCATTTGTATGCAATAAAATATCTGATGAGATAATTTTCCCGACAGCTTGATTTTCAATAAAGCTTTTATCAGGAACAAACATTTTACCCGCGCCGATAAATACAGCAAGAGTTAAAAACAGATATTTAAAAAACTCATTCACTTTTCAAATTTTGTGTACAAAGATATGAAATAAATTATTCAATTTCAAGTTTTTAGTTTTTTTACCTGTAAATTAAAATAATGAACATATTCAATTAATTATTTTTTTGACCGCGAAGCCATGAAATGAAAAAGCTGATTTCTTTCTGATTGAGCAAGTCTGACAATAATTGACTTATTGAACCAATTTCAGGTGTTTCTATATAAAGTTTCAGGGCAGCCTTGCGTTTTTCATCGGTGATAAAATGATTAATGTCCAGCACACCGCTATTTGTATAAACAGAAAGATGTCCGCAAATTGTTCCGATACTCAGATTTCTTTCGGCAGCAATTTCCTCAATACTTTTCCCCAGTTGATACATTTGTAAACTAAGTCGGTGTGAATCGCCCTTAACTTTCTTTTCCTTTTGTTCTTCTTTTACTTTGCGTTCTCTTTTTTCAGATGATTTTTTCTCATCCATCAACGAATTGAGCTTATTTTCAGCGGAATATTTATTAATAACTTCGAGAAATCGGAAGCCATACTTTTGAACTTTTGCAGATCCAAAACCACTAATACGTAACAATTCATTTTCTGTTTGCGGTAAGAAGTCAGCCATCTCGGTGAGAGTTTTACTTCCTGCTACAATATAAATGGGAAGATTTTCATTATCGCAAATTTCATTGCGTAAAGTAAGCAACTGAAAATAAAGTTTAGGATTACGAGTCGAGATTTTGTTTGAACTGCCAGATTTTGAATAAGCATTCACCTTAAACTCAGGCATAAAAAAGCTGTTTTTATATTCGAAATACTTGTCGGCGCTAAAAGGCGTATCAAGCTTTTCGAAAACATATTGCTTCTGCGCCATAAAACCAAAATAAGTTCTTAACTGGTCATTGTAATCGCGTGCATTATCCCTGCTATCGGTTGTAGCCGGCGATTGTTGCAACAAATCAGTTAACAAACGGAGCTTTTCGATAAAAAATAACGTTGCAGCTCCGATTCGCTCATTCAGATAATCTTTATTCGGGGTTTCACCGTCCAAAATTGTTATCAACTGTTTCTGAAACTTTTCGGCAATTTCCTGTAACTGTTTGTTTTGATTTAAAACATCGTTTAAAAATGGTAAAGTATCTTCGCTGAACGAACCGGCAACTTCCTGTACATCTTTTATCAATCGCGAAATCTGACCAATTCCCTGTCTGAAATCAAACAATTGAATAAGAATTTGCCTCTTAAAATCATTGATTGATTGCTGTAATTGCTGTTCAAGTAGTTCAGGTGCGATTTTATTTTTCTCGTAATTAATTATTTCCCGGTCGTTTTCAATGGTTTCAGGATTAATACGGCTGAGCAAAACAATTCCTTCGAGACTACGACAACGGCTTAAAGCCACATAAACCTGTCCCGGGGCAAAGGCATTTCCTGCATCTATCACAGCTTTTTCAAAAGTCAATCCCTGACTTTTATGAATTGTTATTGCCCATGCCAATCGGAGCGGATATTGAACAAAAGTTCCAAGAGTTTCTTCTTCAATAGTTTTAGTTTCGTCATTTGTTCTGTAACGTATATTTTCCCATTGCATACGGGTAAGCTCTATTGGTTCAGGATCGTCTTTACAATCTATTAAAATTGATTTTTCTTCTATACTTCTTACAATACCGATTTTTCCGTTATAAAACCTCCGCTCGTTTTCGGTATCGTTTTTTATAAACATTACTTTCGCACCAATTTTAAGTTCAAGCGATTTATCGGTAGGATAATTTTTTTCGGGAAAATCGCCTGTAATGCTTGCTTCAAATTTATAGATTTTCCCTTTGAGTTTTGTTAATTCTTCAGCATTAATTTTATCAGCTTTATAATTATGCGTGGTTAAAGTAATGTATGTATCATCGGGATGAGGTACAAATGAGGGATTGTATCGGCTTTGCAATTTCTGAATACCTTCATAGCTCAATCGGTCGTTTCGTACTTCGTTAAGCAGCGAAATAAAATCCTGGTTGCTCTGTCGGAAAATTTTATCGAACTCGATATAAACCGGAGGATTCTGCAAAATTACCTGACTGTGAAAAAAATACGGACTATGATAATATTGCGACAATATCCTCCACTCTTCTTCCACCGCTACCGGCGACAACTGAAACATATCGCCGATAAATATTACCTGTACGCCGCCAAAAGGTTCGTTAAAGCGATACCGAACATGGCGAAGTATGGCATCGATAGCATCGAGTACATCGGCACGAACCATACTTATTTCGTCAATTACAAGTAATTCAAGTTCCTGAATTACTTTTCGGCGAAATCGTTGCATTTTTTGCTTCTCAATAAGTTCTTTTTTCCCCTCGTAAGTAGGAATGAAAGGTGTGAAAGGTAACTGAAAAAACGAGTGCATAGTTGTTCCACCTGCATTTATGGCCGCTACACCGGTTGGAGCGACAATAGCCATTTGTTTACGGGTTTCATTGTGCAGATTTCGCAAAAAAGTGGTTTTTCCGGTCCCTGCTTTTCCTGTTAAAAAAAAATTTTTTCCTGTTGATAATGCAAACTCTCTTGCAAATTCGTAACCTGACGATAATTGTTTCATAATAAAAAAAGTATCTAAATCAATATAAATAAGGAATATCTGCAAATAAATAAGTAAGTGAACATAATTAACTTGTACAATCTATATCGTTTGGTTAAGAAAAACTATCTACACCTGACAGGTTTTAAAAACCTGTCAGGTGTAATCCCGAACAGATAATGAGCGTTCGAATTATATAAACTTATTTAGAACACCAACTTAACAATATAATTAACAGTATTTTTTCAATTAAA
>CAYONE010000023.1:43906-49934 GCA_964405245.1 uncultured Paludibacter sp. | reverse complement strand
TAGAACGAAAAATATGATTGAATATTATGCAAACTAATTATGAACACTTACTTATCACAATTATTGAAGATCCCGATATTGCATTACAATTTATAACAGAGTTCAAATTTTTAATAAAAAAACATTTCTTTCAAGAAGTGGAACAAACTGTAATTGACTATGGTAGAATATGTATTAGATTTGATATTATAAAAAATTTAATCCAATTAAATGACACTGTTGAGATAAAAAAACAAATTTTAAAACTAAGACAAGAAATTACAAATTCAGATATTAATGAAAACATAAAGCAGATAAATAATATTCTGGATTTTTGTTTTTGTGGTAGTTATACTGAAGCATTAAAATTAATACTTCAGTTTAATACCAGAATGCGGAGTCTTACTGTTTTTATTGATCCTGAAATTATGGCAATGAAATTAGAAATGAAGGCTCTTGAAATACAAATAAGCTCCCTTGAAGATGAAAAGATAGAAATAGAAAAATTATTATTTAATTTTGAAATAAGACACAACAAAGAACTTGGTGATTTAATTAAAAAGTTACTCTATTTAAGAAAAGAGAAATTAAAAAAAGAGGCAGAAATTGATCCAACAAAAAACTCTGAAGCAGAAGAAGCTCAAAAAGAATTTGAAAATTTTACCGAAGATTTAAATGAATCTTCAAACAATTCTATTGCAGAAATTTCAGAAGAAGATAAATTAATATTGAAAACAAATTTCAGAAAAGCATCAAAGATGTGTCACCCAGATATTGTACATGAGAAATTTAAAGAAAGTGCAGAACAAACATTTAGAGAACTTAGAAATGCATATGAATTAAATGACATTGAAAAAGTAAATGAAATACTATTAAATCTTGAAAAAGGAATATTTACAAATAAATCCAATCAAATAAACGAGAAACTTGAGCTAACAATTAATTTAAATCAATTAAGAATCAAAAGAGACAAAGTAGAAAAAGATTTGAAAGAATTAAAATTATCTGATGTATATAAAACAGTTGCTTCAATTGATAATTGGGATAAATATTTTTCGAGTTGTAAAATGACATTTACAAAAGAAATTGAAGATTATGAAAGAGGTTTAATATGAGAAATGATATTCTGATTAATCATTTTAAAAATTTTGTAATTAAAAATGTTTTTGACAGTATTGAAGTTCAAAATATTTTTGATAAAATTATTTTATCTGATACTTCGTTTGAAACGCCCCCCTGTCCCGATTAAAATATCGGGAGAGTCAGGTACTGCTAACCAACTGTGCAACCTTTTCAGGAAAAGATTTTAGTGATTGAATATATTTTGAGGATTTCATTGATTTAATTTTTCTTTCAATACGAATTGCGTGAGTGTAATTAATAGTCGGAATGAATAAAAACAACTTCCAATCACGAGTAACCGATGTAAATCGATTTTTTCCGTAGCTTGAATTGTTGTGTTTTTCAATACGCTGATTAACATCAACCTGTGTTGCACCAATATAAAATTTCCCTAAATATTCGCTGTGTAAAATATAACACCCAGCCATAAAATTTCATTTTTTTTAAAACAAAAAAGAGACTGCTAAAAACAATCTCTTTTTATTTGGCCAGTTGGGCTTGAAACAACGCCCCCTGTCCCGATTAAATTATCGGGAGAGTCAGGTGCTGCTAACCAACTGATTAATTACTTTTCAGAAATTGTTTTATTAAAACACAAAAGAGACTGTGTAAAACAATCTCTTTAATTGTGGGCCCAGTTGGGCTTGAACCAACGACCCCCTGATTATGAGACGAAATTAAATCATTTTCAATCATTTTCATTATTCTGAAATAATTGATATTTAGTTGATTAAGAATATTGTTCTTTTTCATATAGTTTCATTTAATTACATACTTTAGACCAAATGTTTCAGTAATGTTTCACCACATTTTAAAATGATGAGAGTATATGTAAAAATGTAAAACCTGCATTTTTTGCTATTTCTGCAAAAAATATATACTAATGTTGCAGAAAATCATGAAAACGCTATATTATTAAGATATTTTAAATTGTACAATAAGATATAAAGCTGGATTTATTACTCTTATGAATATATTCATATATTTCCATTATCAACCATACTCAAATAGCTTTTTTTTGTAATAATCAAATGGTCTAATAATTTAATATCTAATAATTCACAAGCTTTCTTTAATTTGGTAGTAATCAGTTTATCGTTGTCACTTGGAGACAATGTTCCTGAAGGGTGATTATGGACAATAATAATTGCAGAAGCCAAACACTTTAAGGCAATACTTAAAATGATTTTCAAATCAACAGTACATTGTGTTATTCCACCTTTTGAAAGTTCTTGGATTCCCAACACTTCATTAGCATAATTTAGAAGTATTATTTTTACTTCTTCTAATAGTTCAATAGTGTTTATATTCCAGTGATTTAAAATAAGGTCATAAACGTCCTTACTACTTACAATTTTTACTTTCTCCGGATTTCTGTGTTTATATGAAATCTTTATTTCTGCTACTTTCATAAAATATAAATTTTGAATTCTGAAAGTTTAAGGTGAACTTTTTTACAGTTCACCCAAAACTTCAAGAACAAAATGATTAATTGACATATTCATGTTCAAATGCTACAGATTTGCGGAAGGATTCAGAAGACATGGATAATGAGTCTTTTTTGTTTTGCAATTGTTCTAAAACTTCTATTTCATCTGCTACATAAATCCATCTGTGAGTAAGCATAATGCTTTCTCCGGTTTCTTTAATCAAGTATTCATAAGGTAGACATTCTACCTTTTCAATAGTTCCCGGAATTTGAGTACCAAGCAATGCTTCACATTCATGTTCATCAAAAGTACAAGGTAAATTTGCATGTTTTGAAGTAGCGTAATACATACCAGTATCTTTACTTCTCACTAAGTCCATACCACCCTGAATTACCAAAACATAAAAAGACCTCCCATCTTCTCTTTGTTTTTCTTTGTAATTAACAATAGTTACCATTTTAATAAAATTTTTGAGTTGAATAAAACCTTAATTTAATACCACAAATTTTCAGAGCAGGAATAAAATCATAAATTATATTTCCACCTCATAAAAAATGAATTACTTAATTAGGGTACGGAGATTTTCCCCGCATGGATTGGTAGGGGGAGTGAGACGGGGGAAGTTTAAACATTCGTATTCATCATCAAAAAATTTTTTCAAAAAAAAAATTCTAAAAAACTTCAAAAAGTAAAAATAATTTTCTAAATTTGACCGATTGAAATTAAATGAATTTGAAAAGTCAAATCAACATTAATTTCTGAAAATATAGTAAGCGTTAGCTTTTATTCGTGTTTCTGAAAACCGCCAAAATTTAAAGACCACACAATAATAAGTAATACGCTCACGCCAAAGGCGTGGGCTATTCTTATTTGTGGTCAGGGTGCTTGGCGGTACCTCAGGAACATGATGAGTGTAGTACCACGCTTTTTTTATGCTTAAAAAATTCAAATCTTTATAAACCTAATTTGTTAATATCATGGTAATAGCGGTATCATTTTCATTATTAATAATCAGCATTTTACTTTATTTGAAATTTAAAAGAAAAGAAGGAGAAAAAAATATAGAGATAGAGATTCCATTATATAATAACAATGAATTAGAAGAACTGGAAAATAAAATGTCAGATGAATTATGTGAAACAATCATCAAGATAAAGGTTCAACAAGAAGGAATGGTATATTATGTAAGTAGTAATTTCGATTTACGACTAAAAGAAATTTCTTTTAATATTTTGAGAATAGGATTGTGGAAAACTTTCAATAAACAAATTATTACATATTACTATAATAATTCAATTTTTATTGAAGAAAATAGCCGAAAATTTCTTGATGAATTTAACAGTCAAATTTTCAATAAAATTTTTTTTCAAAGATTTAAAAGCATAATGCAAGGTGGTCCCTACAATTATGATTCTAATTTACAAAATTTGTTTTATACTTCTATACATGAAGATTTATTTACTTTTGTTCATAATTGGATTATAGATTTTAGTAATAGGATTAAAGAAATTTACAAGTTAAAATTGAATAATGACGTTGCAAACCAACTTTTATTAGAAACAAACAAAGGGAATGAATTACTTGAAAAAATGGCAAATGAAGGTAATGTTGATTCACAATATAACTTAGGTACTCTTCATTTTAAGAATGGCAATTTTACATTAGCAAAATTTTGGTATGAGAAAGCTGCAGAAAACGGAGAAATGGAATCTCAATATCAACTTGGCAATATGTACTTTCAAGGTATTGGATTAAAAAAAGATATTAAAAAAGCATTATTTTGGTACTTGAAAGCAGCTATTTCAAATCATCCAAAGGCTCAATACAACATTGGATTATTTTACTTACAAGGTGAAATAATTAAACAAGATGAAAATGAAGCAATGCATTGGCTCAATAAAGCTGCAAATAATGGGTATAATCCGGCAATTGAATTATTAAAGCAAATTTGATTATTATATTCAAAACATAAATGTGTCAAATTATTTAATAGAATAATAACAATATTAATCAAAAAATTTATGAAAGTAACAAAAAGATGCTTACTTCTTATTATGATTATACTATGTACAGGCATTTCCTGTAGTGATGAAAATGATATCAAGCAGCCTAAAACAGGAGTTTTTATAAGTATTAACGATGATGTAAGGATACCAAGTTTAGTTAGTATTCCATATTATCAAATTAAACAATCCAGTTATAATTTTAAGTCATCAATAAGTGAACCTGAGGGCATTCAATTTGTAATGGATATTTATGACCCGAAAAGACAATATATTGGTGGAATAGGTGGAATGACAACTTGTGTAAGAGTATGGGTTTCTATAACTGTCTATAAAACAGATTTTGCAAGCCCATCACAAATTAAAACGTTTTCGATTGCTAATACCAAAAATGAGAAAGCAGATAAAGCAAAAGTCTTTATAGAGTTTAGAAATATTGATGATGATAGATTCTTATATGGCACTGCTATAGAAAACCAAACTATAAATATAAAAAAGGAAAATGGTGAGTATTTTGTCTATTTTAAAAATTTAAATTTTAAAAGTCCAGAAGGAAGTACTTTTAATGGAAGTATTAGATTAATAACCAATTAATAGAAAATATGAAAATCACTTTTTTAATAATTTCTGCATTAGCATTTCATTTGCCTTTAGGTATGATAAAAGAAACAATTAGAAAGTATAAAAGAATGGAGTATTACAATCCTGATAAGGCAATAATGTATAATATTGAAAATGGAACTTTTAATGACAATACTACAATTGTTTTGGGTGCTTTGGGTTATTTGAGTGGATATGGTCTTGCATTAGTACCATTATTTTCTGCTTTTGAAATACACTGGCTGATAATTCTCATATCAAACACTTTATTTTTATTCTTTATATCACAATGGATAGCATTTTCTTTAATTCCATTAACAGGTATTTATACAAGAAAGACATTAATTAAAACTATGATATTGTATTTTGTAATTGGAATCATTTTTTTAATTCTTGGTTTAATAATCAATTAATTATAAATGAGTAACACTTTTTTCAACAAAGCCTTCATATTAATCAATTCTTTATACATTGAAGATAATGAAATTGATTATCTAAGTATCATGGAATCAGACACCTGTTTCTACAATAAATTAAGATGTCATTGTCGGGCAAAAACTAAAGATGATTATTTAAAAGGGATAAAGTTATTTGAAGATTTTTTAGATTCTAACCAAAATCATGCATTGTCTTATCATTTCATTGCATGTGCATATTATTTCTTAAATGAAAATGATAAGGTACTCGCCTTTTCAAATAAAGCAATTTCTATTAATCCAAATAATGCATTATTTTATGTTCTCAGAGGTAATATATATGATGATAAATATAAAAGAAATAAAGCGCTACGAGACTTTAATAAATCAATAAGAATCGACCCTACCATTTCAATAGCATATTCTAACAGAGGGTCATATTATTTAACACTGGATAGACTTGATAAAGCAAAACATG
>CAYONE010000023.1:0-43896 GCA_964405245.1 uncultured Paludibacter sp. | reverse complement strand
TATAAAAAAAGCACTTCTTTACAATTCAAATAATGAACATGCATACTATTTATGTTGCACATTAGATTTGCGTAATAATAATTATCAGGGTGCACTTGAAAAACTTAATAAAGCAATTGAAGTTGACAATAAATATTTTTGGGGATACAGGTATAGGGCTGATTTGAATGAGGATTTAAATAACTACGAAGAAGCAATAGCCGATTATACAACTTATATTCAACTTACATCAGGTTCACATGGATATGGATATTACTATAGAGGTATGACAAAGCTCAGACATTATGACCTTACTGGAGCAATTCAGGACTTAGCAAAGTGTATGGAAATATCTCCTTCAGTTGTATGCGAAAGTGAACTAATAGCTGCACTAAAAGAAAAATCAAATAAAAATATTGAGGAAATCAAATTATTTGAATATTACCAATTTTCACCATTTGCTTTAGGATTAAAAAATGAGGTATCTACCTTAAACTGATTAGTTTTAAATTGGTTTTTCTCCAATATATTTCCTTCATTACACTTTAATTTACATTGTTTTAACTATTATAATTGGATTTAGATTTCATACAAAATAAACATATCACATTATTTACAAATTAAATATCAATAAGATGGCAAATGACCAAAAACACCGTGAATATATCAAGCTGCTTTGTGATAACTTAAATAAAGCAGGTATAAAACAAATATGGCGTTCACCTTCAGGAGACCAATCCATTGAATGGATGTACGAAGGTGAAATGTATAAGTATATATTTGGAGGTGGTATTTGTAATAATTATACCGCATTCAAATTTCTAAAAGATAAAGGTCTGATTGATATTGGAATTTGTCCGAAGTGTGGAGAATCCCCAATTGATAATAAATTCAAATTTACAGATAACAAAAACACAAATATTAATTTCTTCATTTGTAAAGATTGTTACAGTAAAGGTGCTTCTTTAAAATCAGAATTTGAAAATGACAATAAGCATGGATTCACTTTTTACATATTTATTTTTATAGTTTTACCAGTTATAATAGGTGCATATATTTCTTATAAAATAATTTATCCTCACACTTTTTTATCATGGATTTTATTTTTAGTTATGGGATTTACAATAGCAAAATTAACAAATGTGCTATTTAGATTAAAAAGTTTTTTGAAAGAAATTTCAAATAAAAGGGCAAAATAATTATTCAACAAAATTTTTAAAAATGATATATATACAAATAATTAGTGCATTATTAATCTTAATAAGTATTGGCTCAATGAATATTCATAGGGCTAAAAACAAAGATGCAATGATTGAAAATAATATTGGAGGCAAATTACTTTTTATTTTATTCTTTTCAATCACATTTGCAATTCTTGTTACTCAAATCTCTAATATAGTAAATATAAAATGGTTTTGGTGCATAGTAATAGCCATATTTATAGTACTATTTCTTTCAAGAATGTCAGCAATAATTTACAGTACTTTTTTAGGGTATAAAACTAAACCTCATCTGTCATCATCGACACTTGATTATGTAAGAAGTAACTTACATATAATAGATGCTTTAATAACATTTGGTTTGGGATTTATTTTGTTTTTAATTTCAAATTGACAGAGAATGAAATAAATAAAGTTTCTGATAAATCGGATATGTGAAATAGTTATAACAAAGTTTAAACAGAAGAGAAGTGAACAAATAAAGATATTAAGAGTTATTTAAACTAAATCACGTTGTACATGATAGAAGAACAAACCCTAATTAAATTTATTGCCGTAACCTTAAAGGTTGACGAAATATATGTTTCAAGAGAAACTAATATAACTACTTTATGTGTTATATCATTGTATCTAAATGATTTAGATAGCTCTATTCGCAATAAATTGCAGATAAATGTACCTACTCTGAATAAAAAAATTGATAAAGAAAAACGTAATGGTCGAGATATAGAAATTGATATAACAGATTGCTTTGTTAATCCAAGCGAAAAACCAATAATTTACTACGATAGAGTTGGATTTGATGGATTTCGAGAGTATATAGTTACAGAAGATGTATTGATACTGCAGATAGAGCAACTTTTACACTTCCCACATACTGACGACGAAATTATTGAAGCCCATTTCGATATAATTGGAGATTTAATTAATTTTTATTGCGAAAAGGAAAACCCATATAAATAGCTTCCCAAAAAATAGTTGTTCATTATTTCATTGTAATTTAATAAATTGCATTTTTGAGATATAAAAAATATATGATAATTGAGAATTAAATACAAAGTTTTATTCTAGTGATTAAAAAACAAAAAAATATGACTAAAATACTGCATAAAAATGTCAATATTTAAGCATAATCTTTTCAGGTACACCTTTAAAAAGTATTCAATTTCAACAATCATTTTTTTCAAAATTGTATGGTACTTTTGTATTAGATACTTCAAATAATTTTTTTCTATCTCCTCCTTGAAATATAACCATATCATATCATTTCTTCTTAGACACCCCGATTATTTTTTGGAGTTAATTTCTTGCTATTATCCTCTGTCACAGCAGCAATTAAGGAAATATAAAAACGACCTTGACTGGAATAAAATTTCATCGAATGAAAATATCCATTGGAACAAAAACATCATTAACGAATTTAAGGATGAGTTTAATTGGAAAAGTTTAACAACTAATAAAAGTGCATTTGTTGACAGGTCGTTGTTGGATATATTTGATGATAAAATTGATTGGTTTGGTGAAGACAGCTATTTTGGTGGTTCAATAGCTTTAAATGAAGGTATTTACTGGGACATTGAAACCATAGATAAATACGCTGATAAAATAAACTTCGATAAGCTTTCAGAATCTACAACTGTAAATTGGTCAGAACAAGTAATAGATAAATATCTTGATAAATGGAGTTTAAAAGAATTAGCGCATAATAAATCAATTCCATGGTCAATGGAATTATTTGAAAAGTATTTAGACACATCGTATCTATCCTATTTTGGCGTTCAAACAAACGAGAGTCTTATTACTTTTGAATTTGTGGAAAAGTACAATCAATATATGGATTGGCATTATATATCACATAATCCAACTTTACCATGGGTTGAAAAGGACTTATTGAATTATTGGGGTGATAAAATTGTTTGGACTGGTATTGCTTGCAATAAATTTTTATTTAAAAATGATAAGAATTTCTATCAAAAGAATTACGAAAAATGTAAACCAATTGAAAATAAGGTCTGGCATTTCTTTTCTGGAAATGAAGCTTTTCCATGGTCTAAAAAAATGATAGAAATACACAAATATGACTTGGATTGGAATAATTTATGCTCAAATGAGGGAATTATTTGGGATTCCAATTTAATTGATTATTTTTTTATATATGTGAAATGGGGCGGTTGGAGACCTTGTGAGTTATTAGATGAAAACGGGTATGAGATTTCTCCTGTTGGGGGTGCTGAATTTGTATCAGGATTAATAGACAACAAATCTATTCCATGGTCAATCGATTTTCTTCTGAGATATGAAAATTTCCTTGAATTTAAAGCATTATTATATAATACAGCAGTTTGGGATAAAGCATTTAAACCCTATATTGATGACAATATGATTAAAACGATCATGAGGATATTATGAAAGACTTCCAAATTAATTAAATTTAAAAAATGATAGCAGGTTTTAAAGATATATTTGAGATTCGTCTTTGGTGGGATAATTTACCGTTTATCTGGAAGAAGATTCTTTGTTCTGCCATTTCTAAATTTCCATCAGGATTTATCACTTCCACAGCTACAGAACTTTATAAAGCAGGGTATTCTTTTATCCCCAATGATAATGAATTAAGGAAGATATTATTGTTGGAAAAACTTGAATTTGATAATACCTGGAGCAATAAAGATTGTGAATTAGAATTCACACCCATTTTGGCATTAACCCGATTAAAGTCACTGACACTATGTAATGTCAGATTAATTGGCTTAGAACTAATCGAAGCCCTACAAAATTTAGAAGAACTCAGTCTAACAAAAATGTCATTATATGACATTAGTGCAATTTCAACTTTACTCAATTTGAAACGCCTTAATTTGAGCAAAAACAGCATCCAAATTATCAGTTCACTTGTTGTGCTGAGAAAGCTCGAAAGTTTATCACTTAACAGAAACCTGATTCAAAAATTACCTGACCTCAGCATGTTAGAGTCCTTACTTGATTTAAACTTATCATGCAACCAAATAAATGATATTAGCTTCATAAAGGGGCTAAATAACTTAAGGTCTTTAGATTTGTCAAATAATGAGATTTCGTGTATTGATGATTTAAAACAAAATAAACTTTTAAAGTCATTACACCTTTCAGACAATCAGATTACAGATATTAGTGCATTGAAATCATTGCCAGACCTATGGCTATTGAGTATCTACAACAATAAGTTTACTGCATTTCCTCCCTTTGATGAACTGACAAGTCTAACCTTATTGTACTACTGGGATAAAAAATATGAAAATGAGTTGTTGCTATTTGGAAGTAGCCATCCAAATTGTAGCATAAACCTTGAATTGCCAGGTTTTTAAATTCTTAATTAGTTATGACAGTCACGTTCAATAATGAGAAAATATAATTAATATTATAGTTTAAGTCAAATGACTCACTTTTATTTTCTTGTATTTTTTACTCATTCCTAATGTAATATCCGTAGAGTTTTTGATAATTAATTCGTCTTTTTGAAGACCGGAAATGGCTTGTTTGATTTCCTGAAATTCGTTGCCTGACACACTGTATATTCCGGTGATACTGACCATTCATTTCGGTGATATTGACCATCCCTTAGGTTTTGTATCGCTCAACACAATGGTCTGACAAAATTACCGTTTTTTTAAAACTCTCACTTTTTAATTCGATACGATAAGCATTATAAACTATTCTTTCAAGAATTGCATAAAAACAAATATTTTACTACGCGTTAAATACCTACAGTTTATTTTTGCTACTAAATTTTTTTATAAAAAAGGAGGCTGTCAAAAATAACAGCCTCCCACTCAACTCAAAAACATCAATGGCATGGTAAATACCATTGAAGATTTTTGTTTCTTTTGAGTTTTTAAGTCAGAAAAGTTGTGTACAATTATTCAATAAACCATTTGTATCTGGTATCACCGTATAATGCGTTATTGATTCCTTGTATTAACTCTGTAGCATTGACAGACCTGTCTAAGAAATTGTCAATATAGCTGTTTTTATTCGCTCCGGTAAAGAGGTTATATACATTCCAAAGATTAATATCACCTGATATTTCTTCATTTGCAAAATTTTCATCCTGATAATAAGACTTCGCAACCATATTGATATGGGTATCTGTAAAATCAAGATTTGGTAATAATTTCTTTTTTGCCGGAGGTAAACATTGATACAATTTTGTCTTACCAACTAACTGAGCAAACTGGTGTTCTGTAAGATACGAATCTTTTAATCCAGACATTAAATGAAGCTGTTTTGCGGGTGAATATTGTTCAAATAATGTCAATACTTCCTTAGTTAAATCATGCACACTCATAGCCTTAATTTCAGTCTTAAAGCCATCCGTTGAAATACACATATTACAGCACACTAAATTTTTAAATCCGATAAATACCTTGAACTTTTCAGCAGACTTTCTACTGTACAGATTTTCGTGATTAAAGCTACGAACACCACCTATTGTTAAGTTAAGTCTGTTACCATTAATATCTTCATATACTGAAGGTATTTCAAAAGCAAAAGCTAATCGTTCGTAATATATTGTGCGGTCAGTATCTAACAGTTGACTTACTGGTTTATGTATTGCTTCAGGCACTCTTCCTTTTACAACATGCGAAGCTCTTACTTCAGGCATTGAAATACTTTCACCTTTGAAGAATTGATATGCTGCATTTTGAACAGTTTCAATAAATATTGGATGTGAAATAGTTAATTCGTTATCTTTGCTAAAAACGGGTGTAATTGTTTCATGTGTCAAATGTTCCATACTTACTTCTATTGTATTAGCTTCAATAAAATTATTTCTCAATAATTTAGTCGAAGTTATCTTTTGCTTACTTTCCAGAACTTCAAAAGTAGTATCTTCAGCATTTATATAACTCTCAAAGCTGACAAAATCTGTGGTATTTTTCTGCTGAGGTCTAACTTGGGTTAATCTTATTTCCGTTTCCATTTGGTGATATTTTTGAAATATTAATACTATTGGTTAATTGTTCTTTCCTTGCTATTGCAAGTGGCTCTAAAACATCTTTATATTCCGGGTGATTACGTAATATAGTCCTAAGCTCTTCAATATCATTTGCTTTTGATATAGCATCCTTGATATTGGACAAACTAACTCCACTATTACACCAGTTCAGGATTCTCTTTCCTGTTTCTGCCGATATTTTGAATTCAGGAGAATTAATAAATAAGCCTGTGCGGTCTTTTGAAGCTATTGCATAGTGCTTAATATCAATGTCAAAAACCAATGTAAACTCGTAATCAACACCATCGCGTTGCTGACTTTTAAGTCCAACCTTTTCAGGAACCATCTTACCGTTTTTTTCTGATAATACGTAATCCTGTTTAGTCCTCATTGTTGAAATAATGTGGCAATTACTTTGTAATATCTTTTGAATAAAAGCATTTTGTCTCGGTGTTATTTTCCCCCATGCTGTAAAGCTGTTGCCTGGCATTTGTGAATGAACATCTAACAGATAATCCCATGCCTGAGATATGGAATCAATAATAATTACTTCTATACCTGCTTTTTCACATACTTCAATAGCTTCAATATACCTTTCAGGTGAGAAATCCTGATTTAGGCTTAGTACATTGTATGAACCTAAATGTGCATATAAATCAGCTGAGCCATTCTCGGAATCTATGACTGCAATTTTAGTCCAGTCATTAGTTAGTCCATAAGCAAGCAGTAGACTTGAATACGTTTTTCCACTTCCACTACATCCCTGAAGTGCCATTTTAATTTTGGCACGTTTTCGTTCACTTGTTCTTAGTTGCATAACTTTAAAATTTTAATTGTTTAAGACTTATTTGAAGTTCATTCATTTTAAAAACTTCATTTATTAATAACTTTATTAAATTCAAAAAAGGCGGATTATTAAAAACCCGCCTTTACTTAAAATAAATAATTTTTATATTTCTAATAATATTCGATTTGCACTATCTAATGTTTCATTGTCAAATTCTTTTAAATATGTCATTGTTATATGCACATCTGAATGCCCCATTAATTCTGAAATCAGTTCTACGCTAGTTCCTTTTTGTTTTAGAATTGTAGCAAAAGAATGTCTTGCCACATAACTTGTCAGATTCTTATCAACTTTAGCTAATGCTGCAATTTCCTTTAACTTTGAGTTATAAGACTGTAATACTTTTTTCTTTCGGTACTCAATTTGAATAGGAGTTAAATCATCTCTTAATAATATTGGAAATACATATTTTGAAGACCTTACTTGTGATTTGTAATAATCAATAATTTCTTGTGCTTTATCAATAATTTCAATATTAAAAGACCCTTTAGTTTTTGACCTTACATAATGTATTCTTCCATTCATTATATTACTCCACTTTAATTTCATCATATCAACGAAATTAATTCCACGACAATAAAAGGAAAACATAAAATAGTTGTAAGCATCTACTAAATGAGGATTCTCAGATAAATCAATATCTCGAATTTGTTTGAATTCAGTAATAGTAAGTGAACGTTTATTTTTCTGAGCTTTCAATTTTGAGATTTTATAAAACTTAAATGGATAATTCTCCTGACTTATTATTTCCCTCGTAATAGCCTTATTAAACACAGCTCTAAGTTCTCTCATTTTAAAAGCAATACCACCGTTTTCATTTCCACTTTCACGAAGAAATACTTCAAACTTCTCTAAAAAAGTTGGAGTTACTGATTTAAAAGATAAATTTATACCTGCATATTTTATCAATGCATTTTTTGTTTCGTAAAAAGCCCTCGCATTTCCAGTTCTGCCAGACCTTAAGAGTTCATCAATAATTTCATCGATAAATGTAATTATATTTGAATCCTGGTATTTATGAGTACCAATAAACTTTTTCTTAAACTCTGATAAGGTAAAATCATAATTTTCTTTCTCAAAATCTTCCACGATTTGGACTGCTTTTGAATAAAGTTTTGATAATATATCGTTATGAGCTTTGTATGCAACATGCGATTTAGTGAATCTTTCCTCTTTAAAGTGTTCCGATTTACATTTTAAGTCAAGATGAATCTCCTTTTTTTTTCGGTTCTTGGTTATCCTTAACACAACTGAATGCAGACCTTCTGTGGAGCTTCTGTTATGCAATGCGAATCTTATTGTAGTTTTGTACATGTTTGAATAATATTAAGTTTATAAAAAATGCCATTCAAACTGAATGGCATTAAGAATTGCAGTTATTGCAAAAAATGCATGAATTACATATTTACAACTTATTAGTGTTTCTTTTAAATGAACCATGAGATAACTTCATTATGACTTTCTTTTTTCGCCATTGCTTTATCTTATCATCAATAGTTCTTTTGGGTATATTTAATTTCATACCTGCTTCAATCAATTCTTGTCTGGTAAAAGATTCTTTTATACTAAAGAGTAAGTCGTCATCTTTCTTTGAAAGCTGTCCATCACCCAAATAACTATGATTTTCCATAAGGTCTGTGAGCGATTGTATAACTATCTTTAACCCATTTTGATAATCTATATCTGAGCATGTTAATGTTTTGGCACTACTTAAAGTATCCATATTTCGGAGTACAGTTAATATCATACATATTCTAAACATAATCAAGCCATGTCTTCTCATATTTGGCAGTAATTCTTCAGATTGATTTTCTATCAATTTATTTTGCAACAAGCCAAACTCATTATAAAATGCTTTTTCCTGCTGTTCACTGAATTTAAATTCAATCATTGATACTCTATCAGATAATATTTTATACTGTTCAAAGATGATTTTACCGGCAGCTTCAAATTCTGTCTTGCGATTATTAGATTTTTTTTCAAAAACATTTTTAAAAGGGGTAATTTCATCAAAAGAATATATTAGAAAGCGGCTGTATAATCCATTTTCATTCGATATTATTAATGGTTTTAATTGGTCGGGGGTACCACTAATTACCATTGATAATTTTGGGTTGTTTACCTCTAAATAAACATTCTCTAATTTTCTTGCCGTTGACATGTCTTCATGGTGAAATGCCTTTCGTAAAATGTCGGAATAATTACTCCATTCATTATTAAACATTTTTGACAATGTATCTGCTTCGGACTCAAAGATAAGAACTCCGTCTTTTGAGCTATTCATATAAGAGTACATTTCAGCAGAACTTATATTTGCTGGAAGAATCTTAATATTAGTTATTTGATTTGCAGATTTAGACTTTTTACCTACATTAGACTTTGTGCTGCTTTTTAACAAATTATGTATAGGAACTATTAATAACTTTGAATACGTCATTTCTCCCTTTGAAGAAGCTGGAGGTGCAATAAAAACAATGTATAAATGAGGGTACACTACATGTCCACCATAATATCCATATACATTTGGGAAACAATTGCTTAAAACTCCTATGGACGATAACAAAACTATATCCTTCTCTCTTCCTTCAAACAGTTTGACCAGATTCTGTAATAATTTTGGTAAATCTTTTTCTATGTCATTTTTTTCAACTAACGAATTGTCAGTTTTTTCCAATACTTGTGGAATCAATATTGAATCCTCTTTAGTTTTTTCTTCATTCATAATTTTTTTTTGCTTTTAAAGGTAAATTATTGTATAAAACGCATTTGTTAGGTGACTCATTTTGTAACATCCAATTATCTAAATCAATCCTTTTGAAGTATATTTTACCTTTATTAGGTTTGAAAAAGACAATCTTACAGTTCGATGTAAGTTTGTACAAAAATGATTCACTCACATCCAGATAAGCTAAAGCTTCTCTGAAACTCATAATCTCTTTGTAGCCAATCATTGATGATTGGGTGCGATTGATTTGTTTTTCTGAATTTTTTTGAATCATATTTCATATTTTAATAAACCCACACTATGTGGGCTTTGATTTATGATGCAAAATTAAAGTGCGCTTTATAACAAGGCAAATAAGTGTGATTGCGGTGTGATAAGAAAAAGTGGAAGTGTGACGAAAAAAATGATTTTGTGACGAAAAATTATATAAAGCACTATAAATCAGTGTTTAATTTTTGAGGGAATATTTTTTCTATTTCTTTTATTGTTTCTTTTGTATTGTCTGTTGGTTGTATGTTATTTTTTTTGATTCTACTATTAATGGATGTGTAGTTAGTATCAGATAATGGCTTATCATTCGATGTATAAAAACGTTTTGACCGTCCAATATCAATTGGTCTGAATTTATTATAAATATGCTTGAGTGAATTCAGTACCATAACAGTGTTCGGTGAGTCAATACGAAATGTGATATGTTCGATTGTTTCTTTTCCCATAAAAATTTCAATAAAATTTTCCTCCGTAATTAGTTCACTTTTGATTATTAGATTTTTTACAAATAATCTATATAGTCTTTTGAATTTTTTTTCATCCTCATATTTTTTTAAGATTATGAAAGGAGGGGTATATTTAGGTAATTTAAGTAATGCTATATTAAATGGGTAATCTAAACTGCAATCATGTTTTTCGTTAATATAGTGAACTAAATTTAATATTACCTTTTTAAGTACAGGATAATCTGAAAACATCTTTTTTTCGCTTTTTACAATTATTTTAATGGTATTGGTCAGATATTTTATAAACTCCGTTCTTTGGCTACTAAAATTTAATTCAATAAAAGCAGTGTCTATAGCTTTCTTAGTTTCAGTTAAATTGCCGAATTCATTTTCTAATGTATCAGCAAAGTAATAGGTTTCAATGTCATTTGTTTCATAATTTTTTAACTCAACTACACCATTAATTATGTCAATATAATTAATTTTATCACTTTCATTCTCTAAATACCCTTGCAAAAAAATATTTTTTTTGAGTTCTATGTTTTGCAAGGTAAGATATTTTTCCAGTTTACTTAATACGGTGTATTCCATGTCAATTAATTTATTGGTGATAAAACAGCAAAAATATAAATGTTTCACCAATGTTTCACCGTATAAACAAAAAAAGACTTTACATTTCTGTAAAGTCTTGATTTTTAAGTGGGCCCAGTTGGGCTTGAACCAACGACCCCCTGATTATGAGTCAGGTGCTGCTAACCAACTGAGCTATGGGCCCTGCTTTTTGCCAAAATTTTATATCTTTGCAAAGCGAGTGCAAAATTAATAAAATTTACTGTACTTCAAAAAAAAATAATCAAAAAATTTATAATGACTGATAATCAAAATATTACAACTATCATTTTCGATTTTGGAGGAGTGATAATTAATCTTGACTTACCTCAGTGCATTCAGAATTTCAAAAACATGGGTGTTCCGGATGTAGAAAAGTATTTGTCTAATTTCGGGCAGTCAGGTTTTTTTCTGCAATGGGAAAAAGGTGAAATTGGCATTCCCGAATTTAGAAACGAGATTAGAAAAATTGCAGAAGTTAACTTAACTGATGAGCAAATAGATAGAGCATGGTGTTCATTCCTCACAAATATTCCGGAACATAGAATAGAATTGCTTAAACAACTTCGCCAACGTTACAAATTATTATTATTAAGTAATTCCAATCCATTGCATATTGATGTTAGTGCGGCCGGTGAGTTTAAAAAACTCAACAGTGATATTTCAGATTTTTTTGATTGCTGTTACTTTTCTTACAAAATTGGCTTGACAAAACCGGATGAGGAAATTTTCAGATACCTTTTGAAAGATGCCGGCTTAAAGCCTGAAGAGTGTTTCTTTATTGATGATGGCAAAAAAAATATCGAAACTGCTGCAAAAATGGGATTTAAAACTCACCTGACTCAACAGGGAGATAATCTTGATTTTCTGTTGTGCTTGTAAATGGTTTTATTACTTTTGCATATCAACAGCAAATTCTCAGAATCATGAATAATGCAATGCCAAAAATACTTCAGCATGGCTGTGTAGCAACCGTAGGTTTCTTCGATGGTATACATTCGGGACACCGTTTTCTTATTGATCAGGTAAAAACTTTAGCTGATAAAAAAATGTTACCATCGGTGGTTTTTACTTTTGCCGTTCATCCGCGAAAAATATTACATTCAGATTATCAACCTCAATTGTTGACAACTTTTGATGAGAAAATTTTTCAACTTCAATCCACAGGCATTGATACATGTATAGTTTTGAATTTCGATCATGCCATGGCACAACTTTCGGCATACGATTTTCTGAAAAATGTTTTATCAGAAAAATATAATGTTACTAGTTTAGTTGTGGGGTACGATCATCGTTTTGGTCATAATCGTACCGATGGTTTCGATCAATATAAAGAATATGGTAATGAAATTGGAATAGAAGTAATTGAATCGAGTAGGTTTAGTACTGATAAAATCGCCCATATAAGCTCCTCTGAGATTCGTAAAGCGTTATCTGAAGGAAATATTCAATTGGCAAATGAAATACTATCATATAAATATACTTTCAGAGGAATAGTAACAGATGGTTATAAATTAGGACGAAAAATTGGTTTTCCCACTGCGAATATTGAACCCGAAAATTCCGAAAAACTTTTGCCTGCGCATGGTGTTTATGCAGTTGATGTTTTTTGGAACAATAATATTTACAGGGGTATGATGAATATTGGTAACAGACCAACCATGAATACAGGAACCACAACCAGTTATGAAGTACATATAATCAACTTTTCTGAAGATATTTATAACGAAGTTCTTGAAATATCGTTTTTAAAGAAAATACGAGATGAAAAGAAGTTCGACAACATTGATGCACTAATAAACCAACTTCATTCAGATAAAAATGAAGCACAAAGCGTTTAAATTATTTTTTTGTATATTTATTCAATTAAATTATCTTTGTATCTCAGTAATTTAAGTTTAAATACGAAACTCATTTTGGTTCAGAAATTCTTATATCAATAAATTATTAAACACATAAAAAAAAATGAAAAAAGTATTATTATTTATTATGTCAGCAATTATTCTTGCGAGTTGCGGGAAACAGGAAAATCCGTTTTTCGAAGCTTATAAAAACAAGTTTGGCGCACCGCCATTTGAGAGTATTAAAAATGAGCATTATCTTCCCGCTTTCAAAGAGGGGATTAAACAGCATCAGGCTGAAATTGATGCAGTAGCAAATAACACTGAAGAACCAACTTTTGCCAACACAATTGAAGCATTGGATTACAGTGGAGATTTATTGAATAAAGTATCTTCGGTATTCTTTAATCTTTATTCGTCGAACACAAACGATGAAATGGAAACGATTGCCAATGAAATTTCACCTCTGCTTACTGAACACAGCGATAATTTGTATCTGAACGAAAAGATTTTCGAAAAAGTTAAAAAACTGTACGATAACCGCGCCAATTTGGGACTAAACGGAGAGCAAAACAGACTTCTTGAGAATTATTACAAAAACTTTATCCGTAGTGGAGCTGCATTGGCCGAATCTGACAAAGAACGTTTGCGCGAAATAAACAAAGAACTGGGACTTGCTCAACTTGCTTTCGGACAGAATGTACTTGCTGAAACTAACGCATATAAAAAAGTTATTGAAAAAGAAGATGATCTTGTCGGATTGCCTCAAAGCGTGAAAGATGCTGCTGCGGAGACAGCAAAAGAAAATGGAATGGAAGGAAAATGGGTATTCACAACACAGAAAGCGAGCTTTATTCCCGTACTTCAGTATAGCGACAATCGTGAGTTACGTAAAGAATTGCTCATGGCTTACTCAAAGCGTGGCGATAACAATAACGAACAAGATAACAAGGAGTTGATTAAGAAAATAATGAAACTCCGTGTAGAAAGATCAAAATTGCTTGGTTTTGAAACTCCGGCTGCATTTATTCTTGACAATACAATGGCAAAAACACCTCAAGCTGTTTACGATTTTCTGGCCACAGTTTGGAATCCTGCGGTAACAAAAGCAAAAAATGAAGCTTATGAATTGCAAAAAATGATGGATGCCGAAGGTAAAGGCGAGAAACTTGAACCGTGGGACTGGTGGTACTATACCGAAAAATTAAGAAAAGCAAAATTTGATTTGGACGAAGAAGAACTTCGCCCCTATTTCAAACTTGAAAATGTACGTCAGGGAGTGTTCGACCTGGCAAAAAATTTATGGGGGTTGCAGTTCAAAAAACTCGACAAAATGCCTGTATATCATCCTGATGTTGAAGTTTTCGAAGTTACCGATGCTGATGGTTCACTGATTGGAGTTCTTTATACCGATTATTTTCCGCGTGCGAGTAAACGTGCAGGAGCTTGGATGGAAAATATTACTCCTCAATTCAAAAAAGATGGTGTAAATCATCGTCCAATTATTGTAAATGTTGGCAATTTCACAAAACCCACAGCGCAAAATCCTTCGCTTTTAAATATGGATGAAGTTGAAACAATGTTCCACGAATTTGGACATGCGCTTCACGGATTATTATCGCAATGTACATATCCGAGCCTCGCAGGTACAAGTGTTGCACGCGATTTTGTTGAATTGCCTTCACAAATTATGGAAAACTGGTGCTTCGAACCTCAGGTTATGAAAACTTACGCACGTCATTATAAAACCAACGAACCTATGCCCGATGATTTAATTGAAAAAATTCAGAAATCTGCAACATTCAATCAGGGCTTTACAATGACCGAACTGCTTTCGGCAGCATTACTAGATATGGACTATCACACCTTGAAAGATACATTGGCTTTTGATGTTAACGAATTCGAAAATTCATCATTAAAAAGAATTGGAATGATACCTGAAATAATTGTACGCTATCGGAGCACATATTTCAATCATATTTTTACCGGTGGATATTCTGCAGGTTATTATAGTTATACCTGGGCTGAAGTACTCGATGCCGATGCTTATCAAGCGTTTGTTGAAACCGGTGATATTTACAATAAAGAAAGAGCTGAATCGTTCCGCCGTAACATTCTGGAAAAAGGCGATTCTGAAGAGCCAATGACACTTTACCGTAAATTCCGTGGCACCGATCCAAAGCCTGATGCTTTATTGACACGCAGAGGTTTATTGTAGTTCATTATATTGAAAACTCTTCGTAAACCCTTTGAAAACTGTTCGATTAAATATCGGACAGTTTTTTTTGTGTGTTTATTTTGGCGAATGAACATTATCATAAAATATATGTTTAATTCATTATTATAAACATTTCATAGTTATAAACATTTAATTCTACGAAAAAATGAAAGTACAAAAGAGTTTTTTATTGCTATTTGCATTGCTGACACTGCCATTGTTATCAATTTATTCTCAAAAAATGTCAACATTAATTGTTAATACAAAGTTTACAAATATTGAGAAAGGCTATGATCATTTGACAAAAACTGTGGTTTTTATCGATGATGAATTAGCAGCATCAACTTCGGAAAAACTTCAGAGCATTCCGAACTCAGTAAAAGTAAAAATTCCCAAAGGAGAACACAAAGTCAGAATTATTAATTACGCATTTTATGAGGGAAATTGGGAAGAACATACTATTGAAAACAATTACAGTGTTGATTGTTTATACGAATTAAACATGAATTTCAAAAAAAGTAAATATAAGTTAGATTTGGTTTTCGACATCGACTCAGAAACAAAAGCCAAGTTGAAGTAGGCTTATTGATTAAGTCATTTTGTTTACCGTTCAAGCTATTATGATCATAGTTTGAACGGTTTTTTTATAACAGATTATAGAGTGATGTTTCAATATCTGAAAAAATACAAATAGCTTCAATTTATATGTTGATTTTTATGTAAGTTTGCACAATAGAAACAAAATGAAAATATCGATTCAGAAATTCATACAACCGGGTCTTCCTTTAGGCATTTTGCTAATATTTTTATGTGTATTCATTTTTGGGATAAACTTTGTAACACGTGAATATTTTCAGGCAATGCAAACCCATAGCACAGTTTTTGGCGAAATTGAAAGCATCGTCAGCTGGAATAAGCTAACAATTGAATTTTCCGGTTTAATTCTCTTGTTACTAAATACATTTTTGCTGACACAGCTCAACACCAAGTACTCACTTATACGCTCACGCACGTTTCTTCATGCATTTTTATTCTTAATGTCGGTTTCGGTTTGGTCTGCATTCGACATTTCAGCAACTGATCATTTAGCAGTAACTTTTTTACTGATTTCGCTTCTTATGTTTATGGGAATGTATCGCGACCAACTTGCTATCCGAAATGCATTTACCGGAAGCATGTTTATCGGAATCAGCAGTTTCTTCAGTCCGCCACTTATTTATTTATTACCTGCTATTTGGATTGGCTTTTTTATGTTTCAATGCATGAATTTAAGAATATTTCTTGCCTCAATATCAGGAATTTTTACTCCATGGATTTTTTATCTTTCAATAAATTTACACTTTCAGCCTGAAGATTTATGGCTGAATGAATTAAAAAACAATCTTTCCCCATCATTTCCAGACACATTTTTACCGATTTATGTTGTGATTTTTGCATCCATTACTTTAATATTGCTATTAATTGGTATCGGTGGTTTTTTCAATAGTTTGCGGTTCGATTCTATTCAAATACGGCAACGTATGAAATTGTTTTTATGGTTACTACTATTTTCAGTTTTGATTGGCGTATTCTTTTCCGCGAAAATTCCTGTATTTCTGGCCATTTCAGCCATCAGTTTTTCAATGATAATGGCACACACACTCACATTGCAAAAAAATCTTCTTAATTCATTATTATTAATCATACTCATATTGGTAAATATCGCGTTTGTTGTTATAAATTATTTGTATCATACAGGAGTATGGAGTTAGCCGCATTGGGATATTTCGGATTGTTTATTGCGGCATTTCTTGCTGCCACAGTTGTACCTTTCAGTTCTGAAGTTGTTTTTTCAACCCTTGTTGCAGCCGGTTTAGACCCTTGGTTAAGTGTTTTTGTTGCCACAGTGGGCAACTGGTTGGGCGGACTAACTTGTTATTTCTTAGGAAAACTCGGGAAAATTGAGTGGATAGAGAAGTATTTAAAAATTAAAAAGGAGAAACTTGATAAGTTTCTGAACAGATTTCATAAATACGGTGACTGGTTCGCATTTTTCTCATTTTTACCGGGTATAGGCGATGGTATTGCAGTTGCATCAGGCTTTTTTCGTTGTAGATTCTGGATAGTAGCGCTTTCAATGCTGCTGGGAAAATTTGCGAGATACATTTTTTGGATGTATTTTCATGGATTAATTTTTTAATTAAAGAATTTGCGACTTTTTAAAAATCTAATTCATGAAGTTTAAAAAATATTTATAAATTAATTTTGCAAATAATTGTATATCTGATATTTATTTGGAACAATGACACAATTTATTAACGACATATTACTAATTAATCAGGAAAAAAAAATATATTTGGGTTTGATTGCTTTAATCATTTCTCAAGTTGTGTTATGTCAAACTCCGATTATAGAAAAACCTGTTAGTTTTGGCTGGCGAAAAAGCTCCACACGACAAATAAACACGGTGATAATTCATTCCGCATTCAACAATACAGGTGGGGATATATATGATATTGATTTAGTAATAAAACAATTTGGTGTATATAAGGTAAGTCCGCATTATATTATAGGTCGTGAGGGAAATATCTACAGAATGGTAAACGAAGAAAACGTTGCCTTTCATGCAGGTAAAAGCATCCTTCCCAATGGCGCTTCCAATGTTAACGAATGCTCCATTGGAATTGAGCTTGTAACTTCATTTACCGAGAGTCCAACAAACGAACAAATGCAATCGCTTGTAAATCTTGTAACCGACATCGGCAATCGATATAAAATAAAGTATATACTCCGACACAGCGATATAGCTCCCGAACGAAAAACCGATCCGTGGAATTTCGATTGGGCAGTTTTTTTGGAAATACTGAAAAACTCATCTAATTATCATAATTGATGCGTTTCCAATATCTTAATCGACCAGAACAATTAAAATTTTGAACTATTTGAATTTCTACAATGCGAATAAAAACTTTATATTTTGCTTTTACCCTCAGCATAGTTTTTCAAACGGTAGCTGCGCAAAACAATAATTTACAAAAAAACATTGCTGACTCACTTACACAAATTGCCAACATATATGCAACTGTTGGCAGAGTAAGTGTAACATCATTCAGTGCGGATGTAAAAACTAAAAAAATTACTGTAAATGCAAACGAAATACTATCGTATATTCCTTTCCGTCCAGAAAATGTTGAGCGTATTTATTCTGCCATAAAATCAATTACTAATTCAAAATATCCCGGATATAGTATCGAATGTATTACTGATACCAGAAAAATTGAAGAACATATTCCTGATTTTTTCAGAAAAGACAATGAATCGATAAAAAAACAGAAGAAACAGGCACAGTATATAAAACCAGTAATTGTAAATTTATCGAAACCATACAATGTAAATTCAGGTCTTCAAAACAGACATTTGGCAGTTTGGCAAAGTCATGGATATTATTTTAACCAACGACTGAACCGCTGGGAATGGCAGCGACCTCGATTGTTTCAAACTGTGGAAGACCTTTACACACAATCCTTTGTATTGCCTTTTTTAGTACCGATGCTTGAAAATGCCGGAGCAAATGTGTTTATTCCGCGCGAAAGAGATACGCAAATAAATGAAATAATTGTGGACAATGACAATCGTAAACCGGCGGGACAATACAGGGAAATCAACGATAGAAGAAGCTGGAAATCGGGTGAAAAAGGGTTTGGAAATATTCACCAGACATGGATGTCGGGAGAAAATCCTTTTACCTCTGGCACTTACCGCCAAACTACCACAATTGGTATTGACGATGAATGCAGTTCTGCCGAATGGATTCCCACTATTCCTGAAGAGGGTTATTATGCTGTTTATGTATCTTATCAAACTGTACCAAAAGGTTGCACCGATGCACGATACACAGTTTATCACAAAGGCGGGACTACTGAATTTTCGGTTAATCAAACCGTAAATGGAGGAACATGGCTCTACCTCGGACATTTCAGGTTTGCAAAAGGTAAAAGTAACCAAAATAAAGTAGAATTGCGGAATTACAGTTCTATTTCGAATAGAATTATAACTGCCGATGCTGTAAAATTCGGAGGCGGAATGGGAAATATTGCACGGAGTCCGCAAAACATCAATCCTATATTACAAAAAGCAACAACCGACTCAACCAATTTAAAAACTACAAGTCCACAGCCTTATATCTTCGAAGCTGAAAAAAGCGGTTACCCGCGTTTTACAGAAGGCGCGAGATATTGGTTGCAGTGGGCGGGAATCCCTGACAGTATTTACAGCAGGACAAAAGGTACAAATGATTATACCGACGATTTTCAGTCGAGAGGTTTTTGGGTAAATTATATTGCCGGAGGTACACATCAGAATCCAAACTATAAAGGTTTGGAAGTACCTATCGATATGGCATTTTCATTTCATACGGATGCAGGTTTTACTCAAAACGATTCAATTATCGGAACACTGGGAATTTGCACAATCCAGAATACCGAAGGCAAAACCATTTATAACAATGGTGCATCACGTTGGACTGCCCGCGATTTAACCGACATAATTCAATCACAAATCGTTAACGATATCAGGTTGAGCTTTCATCCTACATGGACGCGCCGTGGTTTGTGGAATAAATCGTACAGCGAATCGCGTGTACCCGAAGTGCCCACAATGTTGCTTGAACTACTTTCTCACCAGAATTTTGCCGATATGCGATTTGGCCTCGACCCTCGTTTCCGATTTACAGTGAGCAGAGCAATTTACAAAGGGATACTCAAATATTTATCGTTTAACTCAGGTCTGGATTTTGTAGTTCAACCTCTGCCCGTTAACACCTTTAGTTGCCGATTTACCGAAAGAAACAAACTGGAATTAAGATGGAAACCTACACCTGATTCAACTGAAATTACAGCAATGCCCAATGCTTATATTGTTTACACAAGAATAAACGAAGGCGGTTTTGACAATGGAAAATTAGTTAAGGACACAAAAATTTCACTTGATATACCTACAGGAAAGATTTACAGCTTCAAAGTTACAGCAGTTAACGATGGAGGTGAAAGTTTTCCATCTGAAATCCTTTCGGCTTATCGTGCACACAACGAACTTGGCGAAGTACTTATTGTTAACGGATTCGACCGTGTGAGTGCACCGGATTCATTCACAAAAAATGGTAGTCAGGCAGGCTTCTTGAATTCTCAGGATGCCGGAGTACCATGGATAAGTGACATAGGTTTCACCGGTAAACAGTACGATTTTAATAGAAATTCAAAATATATTGATAATAATTCACCGGGATTTGGCGCGAGTGAAAGCGCTTATGAAACTCAGGTAATAGCCGGCAACACTTTTGATTATCCTTTTATACATGGAAGTGCAATAAAATCAGCAGGTTTTTCGTTTGTTTCATGTTCGGTGTTATCAATTCAGAGTGGCGATACCGATATGAATAAATACAAGTACATTGACTTAATAACCGGCAAACAAAAACAAACAATCACCGGAATTCAGAAAAATGCTACTTTATTTAAAACTTTTCCTTTAGATTTGCAGGATAAAATTGCTGCTTATTTAATTAAAGGAGGAAACTTGATAGCAAGTGGAGCTTATATTGCTTCTGATATTAGCGAGAGTAACTTTGTTGCCACCAAAGAAAAGTTATTTTTGGAGAATTTACTTAAAATTAAATTTAGTAAAAAAATTAATACTGAAAGTAACATTATATTTACACAAAATATTCCTTTAACAGGAATAAAGCAAAATGAATTCAGTATTTACAACAGTCCAAACAAAGAATCGTATTACATTGAGAGCGCAAATGTAATTGAACCAGCTTCCCAGGGCGCATTTACTTTTTGCAGGTTCAGAACAGATAATTCAAGCGCCGGTGTAGCTTTTAATGGCAGTTATAAGCTTTGTATTCTTGGTTTTCCGTTCGAAACAATTATTTCAGATAAAGAACGAAATAAAGTTATGGAGATGATGCTGAATTTCTTATCTAAAAAAAATAAAGAGATATTTTTATAATGTGCAAATAAGATAATGTGCCAATTAAAAATTATTATTCATTTAATTGGGGAATTATTTATGATTGATAGTAGATAGATTGATTAATTTATCACACATACAAAAAAAATATCAAAAGACAAAAAAAACATATTTAAAATATTCACACAACCAAAATCATAATCAAATGAAAACAAAAATTTTATTATTATTATCGATGATTGTACTTTTATGCGCTTGCAAATTCTCGGGAAGCACAATGCCTTCAGTAAGCGGTTCAAGATACGAAATTCTGGTAGTAATGGACAATGAAAACTGGAAAGCGCCATCTGGTAGAGCCCTTCACTCGCTTTTAACTCAGGAAATGAAAGGGTTACCCCAACCCGAGCCTGTTTTGGATGTTTCGCAATGTTCGCGAAGCGTATTTTCAGATGTTTTAAAACCTTCCCGCAACCTTATTATGACCGAAATTTCGGATAAATATACAAGTCCAAAAATAGTTTATTCAAAAGACAGGTTTGCACACCCGCAATCCGTTGTACGCATAGTTGCTCCCAACGATTCGATTTTCGAAGCCACCATAAATACATACGGAGAGCAAATATTAGATTATTTTATCAGAACCGAACGTGAAAGACAACAAAAATACAATAGCGATTATTTAAACGATAAAGCGATAGCCGAAGTAGAAAAAATGTTTGGGATAAAAATTGACATACCTCTTGGTATTAGTAGAATTACAAAAGGAAAAGATTTTTTCTGGATTAACAATGGCCAGCCAAATGTTCGTCTTGACTTGGTAATTTATTCGTATCCTTACACTGATAAAAATACTTTTACAAGAGATTTTCTGGTTGCAAAACGCGATTCAGTTTTTAAATACAATATTCCTGGTGAAATTAAAGGTTCGTATCCGGGTACCGAAACCAAATACATGGATCCGGTATTCCGCGAAATTTGGGTAAACAAAGGCTATTGTGCCGAGTTACGCGGTTTGTGGAAAATGTACAATGGCGCTTCAATGGGAGGTCCGTTCTACAGCCATACACGTCTCGACGAAATAAATCAGCGTGTGATAACTGTTGAAGGTTTTGTATTTGCGCCGGGTACAAAAAAACGCAATCACATACGTCAACTTGAAGCAATTATACACTCGATGAAATTGCCAATGGAAATTAACACATTGAACGAAATTTCTGTTGTTGCACAAAAAGAACCTAAAAAATAAGAATCAGACTGAATATTGAGCTTCACTCTCGAAATGTTTTATATTTTTGCAGCACAATAAAATATAAAAAGATATGGAAACCGAAAAAATTATAGCAGGAATTACTCATGGCGACATCAATGGTATCGGGTACGAAGTAATACTAAAAACCTTTGCCGAACCGAGAATTCTTGAAATAATAACCCCTGTTATATACGGTTCGTCAAAAGCAGCTGCTTATTATCGAAAATTACTCGACATTCAGGGAATAAGTTTCAATCAGGTAAGTTCAGTTAAAGATATTCATCACAAAAAAATTAATATCATTAACTGCACCGATGATGAAATAAAAGTTGAACCGGGCAGAGTAACCGAAGAAGCCGGTAAAGCAGCATTTTTGGCACTTGAAAAAGCTACTGATGACCTTAAAGCAGGTTTGCTTCATGTGCTTATAACTGCTCCTATCAACAAGAAAAATATTCAGTCCGATGCATTTCATTTTCCCGGTCACACAGAATATTTGAGCGAAAAGGCCGGAGAAAATAAAACTCCTTTGATGTTGCTTATAAACGATGTTATGCGCGTTGCTGTAGTAACAGGACATATTCCGGTAAGTAAAATTTCTGGTACAATAACCTCAGAACTTATTCTTGAAAAACTTAAAGTGTTGAACCAAACTCTTAAAACTGATTTTAAGATTATTAAACCACGAATTGCTGTACTCGGACTTAATCCTCATGCCGGCGACGATGGAGTGATAGGAAATGAGGAAACCGATGTTATAAAACCGGCGCTGAAAGAAGCAGAAAAAATCGGAATTTGCTGTTTTGGTCCGTATCCTGCCGATGGATTTTTTGGTTCGGGACATTTCAGCCGTTTCGATGCAGTATTGGCAATGTATCACGATCAGGGTTTGGCGCCTTTTAAAACAGTTTCGATGGATAGCGGTGTAAATTTCACTGCAGGATTGCCATTTATCCGCACTTCGCCGTCTCACGGAACGGGTTACGATATTGCAGGCAAAAACATTGCAACTGAAGATTCATTCCGACAGGCTATTTATGCAGCTTATGATATTTACAATAATCGTAAATTGTATGCCGAAATTAGCGCAAATCCATTAAAAGTTGAACTGCGCACCGAACGCAGTGGCAGACCAGAATAAATTACTTTTCTGATAAAAGAGGGTGAGTTTAAGCCCATCCTTTTTTTTGTTTTTTTTAAAATCACGGAAAAATGGTTGCAACTTTACTTGAAAAGAGTATGTTTTCAGAAAATGTATTACAGGAGTTTCAGAAATTTATTAAATCTCTGAAAGTGGATGAAGTATAGTTATGATTTTCTATAATTCTCTAAACAGATAAGTGTTATAATAAATTGTTATGTTTAAATCCACAATCATACTTATATTAGGAATAGTTCTATCGTCATTTACAATTCAGAGCGAGTTTATTTCTGAACAAAAAAAATACGAAAAAGTCAGAACAGCTTTCGGGGAAAAACAGGTTTATCTGGAAAATAAATTAAACGAGCATAAAATTAAACTGAGCAACGTAAATTTGCTTTTTGTGGTTTTTAAAGACGACGATCTACTGGATGTTTATGCTAAGTCAAAAACGGAATCATCGTACCGAAAAATACTTTCTTATAAAATTTGCAGCCGTTCAGGTGAGCTTGGACCCAAAAGAAAACAAGGCGACCGACAAGTTCCTGAGGGTTTTTACCATATTGACAGATATAACCCGACGAGCAATTTTTACTTATCGCTAGGTATAAACTATCCTAATTTATCTGATAAAAGAAAAAGCAATGCAAACAATCCCGGTGGCGATATTTTTATACATGGTTCATGTGTTACAATTGGCTGCCTGCCAATGACCGACAATTATATTAAAGAAATTTATGTATTGGCAGTTCATGCAAAAAATAACGGACAATCCAAAATTCCGGTATATATTTTCCCCTTTCAAATGACCGATCAAAATCTTTTGAACTATAAAAACAAGTATAGGAGCAATAAAGAGCTAATTTCTTTTTGGGATAATTTGAAACCTGGATACGATATTTTTTTTAGCAACTTTAAAGAACTAAAAGTAAAAGTTGCCGATAATGGTGATTACATTTTCTGATGAAATAAATTCAACAAATTATACGGTTCCATTTTCTCAATTTTTTAATTTGACTGTTAATAGGGTGTTTACTATTTCAATTCCTTAAAAATCGTTCAATGAACTTTCGTAATTCGGTTTTTTTTGCGAAATTTGCAGACTTAAAATGCATTAATTGAATAAATGTTTTTTTAAGTAAACAACAAAGTGAAAGATACCAAATACATTTTCGTTACAGGTGGAGTTACCTCATCGCTCGGAAAAGGAATTATTGCAGCTTCGCTCGGAAAATTGCTTCAGGCGAGAGGATTCAAAGTTACAAACCAAAAACTCGATCCATATATCAATGTTGATCCAGGGACTCTTAATCCTTATGAACACGGAGAATGTTTCGTAACGGTTGATGGGCATGAAGCCGACCTCGATTTAGGACATTACGAACGCTTTTTAGGCGTTGAAACTCATAAAGCGAACAATGTAACCACCGGACGAATTTATCAAAATGTTATCAATAAAGAACGCCGTGGCGATTATCTTGGAAAAACTGTTCAAATTATTCCTCACATAACCGACGAAATTAAACGTAACATAAAACTTCTCGGCGTAAAAGGCGATTTCGACTTTGTGATTACCGAAATTGGAGGAACTGTTGGCGATATAGAATCATTACCATACATCGAAAGTGTACGTCAACTGCGTTGGGAGCTTGGAAAAAACTGCCTGATTGTGCATTTAACTTATGTTCCGTATTTGGCAGCTGCCAAGGAACTTAAAACAAAACCAACTCAACATTCGGTAAAAGCGCTTCAGGAACAGGGAGTTCAACCGGATATTCTTGTTTTACGCACCGAGCACAACATATCACATGATTTACGAAAAAAAGTGGCGTTGTTTTGTAATGTTGAACAGAATGCAGTACTGCAATCGATAGATGTACCTACCATTTACCGCGTTCCGCTGAATATGCAACTTGAGAAACTCGATGAGGTTGTACTTACAAAGATGGGCTTCGATTTGCAAAAAACACCGGAGGCCGACATGGTAAAATGGACGCATTTCGTTGAGAAGCTTGAGAATGCAAAAGATGAAGTTCGAATCGCACTTGTAGGAAAATATGTTCAACTGCCTGATGCTTATAAATCGATAATAGAATCGTTGTTACAGGCAAGTGCCTATAACGATAGAAAACTGAAACTTGATTTGATACTTTCGGACAAAATAAGTTACGAAAATGTAGAGTCGAAACTTAGCAAAGCTGATGGAATTCTTATTGCACCCGGATTTGGTACACGTGGCATGGAAGGAAAGTTTGCCGCATTGAAGTTTGCCCGCGAAAATAATATACCATGTCTTGGAATTTGCATGGGAATGCAAACTATGTCGGTTGAGTTTGCGCGCAATGTACTTGGTCATGCCGATGCCAATAGCACCGAAATCGATTCAAATACAAAGAACAACGTTGTGGATATTATGGAAGAGCAAAAAAATATTCTCGACCTTGGTGGCACTATGCGCTTGGGAGCTTTTAAATGTAAAATTAAAAAAGGCTCAAAAGCATATAATATTTATCGAAAAGAAAACATAAGCGAGCGTCATCGTCATCGTTACGAATTTAACAACGCATATAAAAGTGAATTCGAAAATGCGGGCATGATTTGCAGCGGAATAAACACAGAATCGAATCTGGTTGAAATTATTGAACTTACCAATCATAAATGGTATGTTGGCGTACAGTTTCATCCGGAATACAGCAGCACAGTGGTAAATCCACATCCGCTGTTTATCAGTTTTATAAAAGCTGCCATAGGTTAACAAAATAATTTAAGGTACAAGTAAACTGCATCTTCTGAAAAATTTAATTTATTAAAAAGCATTATTATTTACAAAATGGATAAAAATACAATTACGGGATTCATCCTCATCGCTTTAATATTAGTTGGCTTTTCATACTTCAGCAGACCAAGCGAAGAGCAAATTGAGCGACAGAAACGATACAATGATTCTATCGCGCAGGTAGAACAACAACGTCAGGCAGCTATTGAAGCTAACGCAGTAAACAATCCTGAAACAGCGCAGAGCAATTTAATTAATGCAGGCGATTCAGCTTCAACCGAACTTATCAACAATACTTTTGGAGAATTCAGCGCAGCAGTAACCGGCGAAGAAAAACTTTTTACACTTGAAAACGAAGTTGTTAAGTTGAGTTTCACAAATCGTGGCGGTAGAATTTACGAGGCTGAGTTAAAAAATTATCTTCGACATGATTCTACGCCGCTCTTGCTATTTACCGGCGAAGAAAGTAATATGGCTTTTACGCTTGTTACAAACAATAACAAGGTAGTTAATACCGGCAGTCTGTTTTTCGAACCTGTTGGCAAAGTTGTTAAAGATTCCGCAGGAAATCAAACACTTACTATGCGACTTAAAACCACCAGCGAAGCATATCTTGATTTGGTTTACACATTGCCGGCCAACGATTATATGCTTAGCTTCAAACTTCTTCCTTCAGGAATGAATAAAGTTATGCCTTTTGCTGTAAATTATCTTGAAATGCAGTGGGCATCGCTCATTCGTCAGCAGGAAAAAGGACGAAAATTTGAAGATCGTTATTCATCAGTACATTACAAGTTTGATGCTGGTGATATGGAAAAAATGAGCGAAAGCAAAAACGATGCCCGTAAACTAAACAATAAGGTAAAATGGATTGCATTTAAGGATCAGTTTTTCAGCAGCATACTTATTTCCGATAAACCATTCAGTTCAGCATCGCTCAATAGCGAAGTGCGCACCAACGACAGCACATATCTTAAAGCTTATTCATCAGAAATGATTGTGCCTTTCGACCCTTCAGGTAAGGAGATTACGTCTTTTAAATTATATCTTGGTCCAAATAAATATAATAATCTTGCTGCGTACGATAAAGGAATTAACAAAGATCAAAAACTAAATCTGACAGAAATTATCCCTCTTGGTTGGGGAATTTTTGGTTGGGTAAGCCGTTGGGCGATTATCCCAATGTTTAATCTTTTCAGCAAGTTTATCGGAAATTATGGAATCATAATTTTATTGATGACTTTGGTTATTAAGTTGGTATTATTTCCGTTAACTTATAAATCTTATATGTCGAGCGCGAAAATGCGCGTTCTGAAGCCCGAAATTGATGAAATTCATGCAAAAATTCCTGCTGATAAAGCTGTTGAACGACAGAAAGCAACCATGGATTTATACAAAAAAGTTGGAGTAAGTCCCATGAGCGGTTGTTTGCCTACCTTGTTGCAAATGCCAATACTTTTTGCCATGTTCAGCTTCTTCCCTGCTTCAATAGAGTTACGCCACGAAGGATTTCTTTGGGCAACCGACCTTTCGGCATACGATTCGATACTTGAACTGCCATTTGAAATTCCGTTTGGTTTTGGCAGCCATGTCAGCTTGTTCTGTTTGCTCATGACTGTTACAAGTATAATATACACCAAACTTAATATGGCTACCACAGCCACGCCTGATCAACCGGGTGCTGGAATGATGAAATGGATGATGTATCTAATGCCTGTAATGTTCATGTTTATGTTCAATAGCTATGCATCGGGTTTGAGTTACTATTATTTCCTTTCAACGCTGATTTCTATCGGACAAACTTACGCAATAAGAGCTACAGTTGACGAGAAGAAACTTCTCGCTCAATTACATGCAAAACGGGCAAACAATGCAACCAAAACTGTGAAAAAAAGCGGTTTTATGGAACGCCTTGAAAAAATGCAACGCGAACAACAAAAAGCTATACGCGACAGGAACAAGAAAAAATAGTCATTTCATTTAACCATACAATAAAAGTGTAATTTACGAAGTTAATACTTTGTGTTTTACACTTTTTATTTTATCAGTGATTAAACCCAGGCAATTTTTCCACCATAAATTTCAAGTAAATGAAAAATCAGTTTCTTATTATAATATCCATTCTGATGTTGCTTGCATCATGCCGGAATGCAGAAAAAAAGGAAATTAAAATTCACCGAATTGACCTTGCTCTTATCATGACAGACACACTGGAAATTGATAATCAGATACAAAAACTTTATTCAAAATATCCTGATTTTTTTTCGGATTATATTGCCGAAGTTATGAGCGAAAATCCCGCTGACACAGCTCGTGTAATTCAGGAATTGAAAAAATTTTGCACCGATAAGAATTTTCAAAGAATTAACAATGAAGTTACAAAAGTTATCGGCGATACAAAATTGTATGAAAGCCTGTTAGGCAGCGCTTTTGGAAAAATGCAAAAGGAATTTCCTCAAATTAAAATTCCCGAAATATATTTTTTTGTGTCAGGTTTTAACCGTTCCTTGTTGGTTGGCGATAATTATATTGGTGTAGGTACCGATTTATTTCTGGGCGCTGATTTTCCTGACTATAAGGATATGACATACAAATATATGACTTTACGAATGACTCCTTCGTCAATTCCGGTAGAAATTCTGTCGCACATAATTTATGAGTATATACCACCAATGAACGATGAACGACTTCTCGAAAGTTTAATTTTTCATGGAAAAGTTCAATATATTTTATCAGAATTGATGCCTGATTATAACGATGAACAAATCATCGGTTATTCGGATGAAAATATAAAGTGGTGTACAAAATTTGAAAAAGAAATTTGGGCTACAATTGTGGAGCAAAAGCATCTTTTCAGCAGCGATGTAATGCTTATTAACAAATATACGGTGGATGGACCATTTACATCGCCGGTTTCACAGGAATCGCCCGGACGACTTGGTGTGTGGGTAGGTTGGCAAATTGTGAAAAGTTATATGAATCACAACAGGAAAACCGGCTTAAATGAATTACTGAATAATACTAATGCATCTGAAATACTTGAAAATTCAGCATACAAACCATAATGAAAAAGCCTGCCAAAATTAAGTTCAGCAGGCTTTTTAGTTCAAAAAATTGATTGAGTAATTAAGCAGGGTGAATTGCTTCCGAAGGACAAACATCGGCACAAGTACCACAGTCTGTACATACATCTGCATCAATTACATAAATATCACCTTCCGAAATTGCGTCAACAGGACATTCGCTGATGCATGATCCGCAGGCGATACAATCTTCATTAATTACGTAAGCCATTTTTGTTAAATTTTTTGTTAGTACTAATTAGCGCTACAAAAATATCACTTTTTCAATATCAAAAAAAATTTTAAGCGTAATATTATCTATAATCAAACAATGTTGCTTCGAAAAACAGATTAACTTACTTTGTATCGTACTGAATTTTAGAACTATAAGATTAATATAATAATTTGTTAAATATTTTCATATCTCCAGCTCGTGCCACTTTCCTTTACGAATAAATAAATATCCAAGTCCGCCCGTTAATGTCCAGTAAATAAATTCCGACATCCACACCACAGCAGTTGCTTGCCTATTCACAATCGATGTATAATATACATAAGCAAGATAAAAAGTAAGCGTAATAACCTCAATATAGAAGGCAGTTTGAGTACTCCCCGTACCTGAAACCGAATTTATTATTACGTTTCCGGCAGCAAAAAATGCCACAGCCACTGAAACTACCCTAATTACCGGTACGGCTGCTTTTACCAAGGTAATATCATCGGTATAAATATGCGCGAATAGTTCCGGAAAGAAAAATGCAAAAACCAAAAAAGGAGCTACAGATAGTATTGCAATCCGGATTATTTTATTCACTGTATCAATTACCTCGGTTTTAAGTCCTGCTCCTATCATATTGCTCACTAAAGTACCTGCGGTAGTTGAAAAAGCGGCAGCCGGTATCATAAGCAGCACATACATGCTTCGTCCGATATTGGTTACAGCCAATGGTCTTTCGCCCATTCGCTCTATAAAAATAAAAAACAGAAACCAGGTAGATATTGAAATTAGAAACTGAAACATTACAAAAATTGAAAGATTCAGTATTTGTCCGATTATTTCAAACGATGGACGCAATGTTGAAATTAAATTAAACTTTTTTACATCCACACGCAGATAAGTATGATATACAAGATAAAAAGTTGAAACCGCTTCTGCGACAACCGATGCAATTGCTGCACCGGCAATACCCATAGCAGGGAAACCAAATTTACCAAAAATCAGCAAATAATCGAGCCCTATATTCACCACAGCGGTTATAATAGCTGAAATAGTCAAAACTTTAGTTTGTGTAATTCCTACATAAAAACTACGAAAAACCACACTGGCAAAAATAAAAAAATACCCGAAAATCCGCCAGTCGAGATACTCAATAGTTGCATTATAGATATTCTGAGAACTTACAAGTACTTTCATTAAATGTGGAACACCAAAAAATGAACCCAGAAAAATCAGCCCTCCCAGAAAAATATTAAAAAGCAATCCATTATTGAAAACAGGTCCGATTTCGCTAAAGTTTTGCTCACCATTCCTACGACCAATAAGTATTTGCACTCCCTGACTAAATCCAAAACCAACCATGTAAATAGCAAAGTAGAAAACACCTGCAATAGCCGAAGCGCCAAGTGCAACTTCGCTTACGCGTCCTAAAAACGCTGTGTCGGTTACGTTTATCACGTTTTGAGCAACAAGCGTAAGAATTATCGGGTATGATATTTTGAGTATGTTTTTGGTAGAATTCAAAGGGAATTTTCGGTTTTTTAATTTGATAGAATTAGTTTTGAAGCTAAACAATAATACTACTATACGTGTTTGCAAAAGTAGGAATATTTTCGATGAAAATTAAATTTCACATTGCAAGTGTAATTGTTTCTTATCAAATGAGTATTTTGAATGAATGAAAATATATTATCATGAAAGTAATTTCATTTAGTCAAATAAAAATTACTTTTGTAACTGTTTTGCATTATTCATAGAAAAGAAATAAACCACTTTAAACATACATATCAAAAAAAAATGAATGTAATTGATAAACTCAACCGTCGTTACGCCAGCAAGGCAATGAACGGGACAAAAATTCCGGATGACAAAAAAGAACAAATACTTGAATCGGTTCGTTTGACACCAACTTCCATGGGTTTGCAGCCTTTCAAGGTGCTTGTGATAGAAAATCAGGAAGTGAAACAGAAAATATTTGACATTTCTGCGCCCGGACAACCTCAGATACCTGCAAGTTCTTTTACGCTGGTTTTTGCTGTTCCTGAAAAATTTACTTCTGAAATGATTGATGACTATTTCGTTTCGGTAAGAAATACCCGAAATCTTGCTGAAGAAAAAGTGGTGGCGTACCGAAAAATGGTGGAAGGTTTCCTGCAGAAGCAAAATGACTCCGAATTTCAGGCTTGGGCTGCACGTCAGGTGTATATTGCGCTTGGTTTCGCACTTTACACAGCTGCAATACTCGATGTGGATTCAGTACCAATTGAAGGTTTTAATCCTGCAAAACTTGATGAAGCGCTTGATTTGCATTCGATGCAACTTCGATCGGTTTGTATGATGGCAGTAGGAAACCGGCACGAAGAATTGGATTATAATGCGCGACTGCCAAAACTGAGAAAACTGGGTAATAAGCTTTTTATACATATTTAAATTGCAAAATTTTACTTTTCGGAATAGATTCAAACTTCAAAGTTAAATAACCAATCAGCGAAAAAGATATTTTATTTTCTGTAAGTAGTACCTGAAGTATTTTGTTTTCATAAACAAAAAAAATCATAACTTCGCGTTATCAAATAAAAAATTTGATTTATAATCTCCATAGTTAAAACCAAACAAATCTAAAACTCATCATGAAAAATACCATTTTTATGCTAGCAGCAATAATTAGTATCTTGGGGTCAAAACTGATTGCATCTACTGCAAATTACAAGGTGATACCTCTACCCTATCAAATAGAATTGCGTGATGAAAAATCGTTCATTATCAATAAAAATACAAAAATTGTTTACACTGAAGGGAATGAAAAGCAAAAACGTAATGCTAAATTTTTAGCTGATTATATAATGGAGAACACAGGAATAATGTTAAAAATTACTCCAAATAAAAACCTGAAAAATTCAATAGTGCTGGGTATATCGTCTTTTACTCAGAATACTGAAGCATACACAATCGAAGTAAATGCAAAAAACATTCTTATCACCGGAACTGCGGAATCCGGAGTTTTTTATGGAATTCAAACTTTGCGAAAATCGATTCCTTTAGGAAAAACAGCAAAAATTGAAATGCCGGCTGTGAAAATATCCGATGCTCCCCGTTTTGGTTATCGTGGAATGATGCTCGATGTATCGCGTCATTTCTGCTCACTCGATTCAGTAAAACGATGGATTGATATTCTTGCTTTACACAATGTAAACACATTCCACTGGCATCTTTCCGAGGATCAGGGATGGCGAATAGAAATTAAAAAATATCCACGATTAACTGAAATTGGTTCGGTACGAAGCGAAACCGTGATTGGCAAAAACAGCGGAAAATACGATGGAATTCCACATGGCGGTTTTTATACCCAGGATGAGGCTCGTGAAATAGTTGCTTATGCTGCTGAACGATATATAAACGTTATTCCTGAAATTGATATGCCGGGACACATGTTGGGTGCACTGGCTTCGTATCCGGAGCTTGGCTGTAGTGGCGGACCTTACGAAGTATGGAAACGTTGGGGAATTTCGGATGACGTACTTTGCATGGGCAATGATAAAACATTTGCTTTTATAACCGATGTGCTCAATGAAATTATGGAAATTTTTCCTTCGAAGTACATTCATATCGGAGGCGATGAATGTCCGAAAACAAACTGGAAAAAATGTACGAAATGTCAGACAAAAATTACCGAACTTGGTTTGGTTAGCGACGAACATCATACAGCTGAGGAGCGCTTGCAAAGTTATTTTATTCAGTTTGCCGAGAAAGTTGTAAACAGTAAAGGACGCAGAATAATTGGTTGGGACGAAATACTCGAAGGTGGACTTGCACCCAATGCTACTGTAATGTCATGGCGCGGAATGAAAGGTGGAATTCTTGCAGCACAAATGGGACATGATGTGATTATGACGCCGAATTCGCATGTATATTTTGATCATTATCAAACAAAAAACACACAAAAAGAGCCTTTAGCTATAGGTGGTTTTTCGTCCGTTGAAAAAGTTTACACCTTCGAACCGCTGCCCGAGAGCTTAACAGAAGAACAAAAAAAACATATAATCGGAACACAGGCTAACCTATGGACAGAATATATACCAAATTTTCGTCATGCAGAATATATGATTTTGCCACGTATGGCAGCGCTCTGTGAAGTACAATGGACACAACCAAATAAAAGGAATTACCCTGATTTTCTGAACCGGCTTTCAGTGTTGATTGAAATTTATAAATTAAATAATTTCAACTACGCCAAGCATGTTTTTGAATAGTACCGGCTACAAACAAAAAAAGGGATAAACCCCCTAAAAAAGCGAATGGTAGCGAACCTCCCGGCCTACTACCAATCTTTTTATTAACCTTAAATCTAATACTATGAAAAAATCACGATACAAAAGTACGATATAATATTTGCAGGTGCAAATAATTTGCCGAAAATTTATGTCATAATTGTGTTTTATAACATATTCTCACAAATTTCATAGATTTTTCTTTGTTCTTTAAAATATTTTATTAATAAAGACCGGATCGAACAATCAATTTCGGACTAATTACTCGTTATAATAACCAAAATTTCGCAGTTTATTATCCTTGTTACGCCAGTCTTTTTCCACCTTCACGTAAAGTTGTAAAAATATCTTTTTCTCAAAAAAAGCTTCAAGATCATGGCGGGCTTCAGTACCAACTTTTTTTAGCGATTTTCCTCCATGCCCTATAATTATTGCCTTTTGCGATTCCCTTTCTACAAATATCACAGCATTGATATTTATGAGTCTTTCATCTTCGATAAACTGTTCAACCACAACTTCTACGGAGTACGGAATTTCCTTATCGTAGTTTAGCAAAATTTTTTCGCGAATAATTTCGTTCACAAAAAAACGTGCGGGTTTATCAGTAAGCTGATCTTTATCAAAAAATGGTGGCGATTCAGGTAAAAGTTCTTTAATACGTTTAAACAATGGCTCAATATTGAACTTTTCAATAGCTGAAACCGGAAAAATTTCGGCACGTGGCATTACCTGTTTCCATTTATCTACCATTTGTTCAAGTTTTTCCTGATTAATAAGATCAATTTTGTTGATAATGAGGATTAGTGGAGCAGGATTCAGATTCACTTTTTCGACAAAATCGGCATTTTTTTCTACGGCATCGAATACATCAGTTACATATAACAGCACATCAGCATCGGACAAAGCAGATTTTGAAAAACCAAGCATAGATTGCTGTAACCTGTAATTTGGTTTCAGTACGCCTGGAGTATCAGAATAAACTATCTGAAAATCATCGCCATTTACTATGCCGAAAATACGATGACGTGTAGTTTGCGCTTTTGAGGTAATAATTGAAATTCGCTCACCGACCAAAGCATTCATTAGTGTTGATTTTCCCACATTAGGGTTACCAACTATATTTACAAAACCTGAATTATGCATATTGTCAATTTATTTATGAACAAACGGAAATTTATAATTTTGAAAAAAAATAAAAAATAAAACAGAAAGTAAGAAAACTTCCATTTCGGAAATAACTCCACAAAGATACAACAAATAGCCGGCACTGAAACTACCATTAATTTTCATAATTTTTTGTTACTTTTGACGTTGTATTCAGAAATTTGAAAACTACAAATTATGATTTCTTTTGATAAATTTCAGGAATTCTCCCAACACTTTAAGCTGATTTTTATAGTTGCAGGCGCAGCTATTATTATCCTTTCAACGCTTTTTACCAACAGGCTTGCAAGTTCTCTTGCACTGGAAGAACGAAAAAAAATTGAAATTTGGGCCGAAGCTACCAGACAACTTACTGAAGACGAAACCGCTGATATTGATTTTTTACTCAGTATAATTGAAGGTAACACCACAATTCCAGTTATTATTATTGATAAAAATGATGTGTTGCTCGACTCCAGAAATTTCACAAAAGAATCAGAGGATGCAACAGAAATTCACGACAAAAAAATTCAGAAACTAAAACAAAAGAATCCGCCCATAATTGTAAAACTTAACGACGACACGCAATACATTTATTACGATGACTCGCTTTTATTAAAGCAATTATACTTTTTCCCATATATTCAACTTGGCGTAATTATCATATTTCTTTCGATTGCATTTTTCGCTTTTTCAAGCACTAAAAAATCTGAACAAAACCGGGTTTGGGTTGGACTTTCGAAAGAAACGGCTCATCAGCTCGGCACTCCGATATCATCACTGCTTGCATGGGTGGACATTCTTAAAAATCGCCACGAAGAGGATAAACTTATTGGTGAAATGGCTAAAGATGTAAACCGGCTAAGAATTATTGCCGAACGATTTTCAAAAATTGGTTCAGCTCCCGATTTACAGTTGGTAAGCCTGAACGAAACCCTTGCGAATGCTGTACAATATATTGAAAACAGATCTTCGCAAAAAGTAAAAATAAAATGCTCTTTTCCTGAAGAAAATTCAGTATTTGTAAAGCTAAACATTCCTCTTTTTGAGTGGGTTATCGAAAATCTTTGTAAAAACGCAATAGACGCAATGGATGGAACTGGCAAAATTGATATATCCGTGCTACATAAAGAAACAGAAATTTTTATTGATGTTAAAGATACAGGAAAAGGAATGGAAAAGAAATATTTTAAAACCATTTTCAATCCCGGCTTTACAACAAAAAAACGAGGCTGGGGACTTGGGCTTTCGCTTGCAAAAAGAATTGTGGAAGAATATCATGGAGGTAAAATCTTTGTAAAACAGTCTGAAATAGGTATTGGCACTACATTTAGAGTGATTTTAAAAATATAAGTCTATTAAACTTCAAAATGCGTTTAGTGGTGTGATCAGATTTATTTTGACAAAAAAACACAAAATATATTTCGCATTAACAGCATTTTTTGTACCTTTGCACCGCTAAATTTTCACTTTGAAACAAATGTCGAAATTTGAACCATATAATATCAAACTCAAGGAGTTAAAAAATCCTGTTGAAGTTTTTGAATTTGAATTAAACGATGAGTATTTCAAAAAAATCGACAGTCCTGAGCGCGAAGTTGAAAAAGGGAATATAAAAGCCAAAGTTACAGTTCGAAAGAAAGAAAAAATTTTCGAGATTCTATTTGAACTCGAAGGTGTGGCTTTAGTTCCTTGTAACAGGTGTTTGGATGATATGGAACAACCTGTAAATTACAAAGAGAAGTTGAATGTAAAATTTGGCGACAGATTCTCAGAAGAAAATGAAACAGTAATTGTTCCCGAAGCTGAAGGATCGATAAACATAGCCTGGTTTTTATACGAATTTGTGGTTGTAAGCATACCGATTAAGCATGTACATGCACCCGGTGAATGTAACAAAAACATGACGAGCAAATTAAAAAGACACATTTCTCGCCGAAAAGATGACGATGACGACGAAGCAGATATAGAATTTGACGACGACGATATAACTGAAGACGACATACCGGTTGATCCGCGTTGGGAAGGTCTTCAAAATTTTTCAGAAAACAATTAACAGAAAACAATATGGCACATCCTAAGAGAAAACACTCTAAACAGAGATCAGCAAAAAGAAGAACCCACTACAAAGCAGTAGCACCTACACTGGCAACATGCCCAAATTGTGGCGCTGCACATATTTACCATACAGTTTGTGGCGAATGTGGATATTATAGAGGAAAATTAGCAATTGAAAAACTTGCTACCGCGTAATTCTTTATCTAAACTGGAGATGAACTCCGAAAAAACTAATTAAATGCTTGTTTAAGCCCCGAGTGTATAACTTAGGGCTTGATTTTTTTAGTAACACCAAATTTCAAAAAATGAGAGCAACAATCACAGGTATAGGCGGTTATGTTCCTGAATACATTCTTGACAATCATGAATTAAGTCAGATAATGGATACCAGCGACGAATGGATAACATCGCGTGTGGGTATTAAACAACGCCGAATTTTAAAGCAGCCAGGAGCAGGCACATCGTTTATGGCAGCCAAAGCAGCTGAAGAACTTTTTGCGAAAACCGGCACAAAACCTTCCGAAATTGATTTAATTCTGGTAGCTACAACAACTCCTGACTACATATTTCCATCTTGTGCTGCAGTAATTGCCGATCGACTTGGGGTTACAAACGCCCTTGCATTCGACCTTCAGGCTGCTTGTTCCGGATTTATTGTAGGACTTAACACTGCCGCAGGATTTATTGAATCGGGCAAATATAAAAAAATACTCGTTTTCGGCGCTGAAAAAATGTCATCAATTACAAACTACAACGACAGAACTACTGCTCCTTTATTTGGAGATGGCGCTGGCGTTGTACTTGTAGAGCCAACCGAACTTGAAGAAGGCATTATGGACTCAATCATTCGCACTGATGGAGCCGGAGGTCCACACCTTATGCTTAAAGCAGGCGGATCGGTTTATCCTGCTTCGGAAGATACAATTAAAAATGAACAACATTATGTCTATCAGGAAGGTCAGTATGTTTTTAAACATGCCGTAACTAATATGGCAAATGTTTCGGCAGACGTAATGGAAAAAAACAACCTTCATTCGGAAGATATAGCATGGCTGATACCACATCAGGCAAATCTGAGAATTATCGATGCAGTTGTGAATCGTACCGGAGTGGATTACAGTCGTGTAATTATCAACATCGATCGTTTTGGCAATACTTCGGCGGCAAGTATTCCGCTATGCATGTGGGAAAATGAGAAGAAATTTAAAAAAGGGGACAATATTATCCTTACAGCTTTCGGTGCAGGTTTTACATGGGGAGCTGTATGGCTGAAATGGGGATATTGATGAAGACTAAAACATATTCAAACGAAAAACCGGACATAAAAAGTTCGGTTTTTTTGTTTGATATCCGTTCGAATATTAACTTCCTAATTTGAAAATGGGCTTTTGGGATATTTTCCAATTTGTATTATTTACTCTGCATTTCATGTGTTTATAATTATTTTTATAAAAAGGTCACATGGAACTTACAAAATCTGGATGAAATCTTTTCTGAGATAAAAACTAAAAATGCTTCTTTTTGGACTTTCTTTAAATGCATTTTTTCTCAAATTCTTTTTGAAACAAAAAAAAACAGTTCAATTCATTTTTGATTTGAATTGAACTGTTTTCTGAAATGATGTTTAAATCAGAATTATTGCTTTATTATCCTAAAGGTATTACTTCCGGCAATTGCGATATAAATTCCACGAGGTAAATTGCTCACATCAATAGTTTCGTAACTGCTTATACAACGCTTCACAATCATAATTTTTCCGGTAAGATCGGTAATACGCACATCAATACCTGAAGCATTAACTACCCTTACATACTCTGCTGCCAATGTAGGATAAATACTGATTTCTGATTCAGGTATTATAACCCGGGTGTTATCATTATTCGGCTTATTAAATGTGGTTGTTTTTATTACCCACTGTCCTGTTCCATCGGGTACTCGCGAGTAACTGAGATTTTGTTCCATATACGGGAATGTTACCGAATCGACAAGTACAATCGCGCCAAGATAATTTGTTCGAGAAAGCACGAGCGATTCACCATCTTTTGAAAGTTTGAAACCAACATGTAAAACTCCCTGATCCGGTTGTTCGTCAGCCCAAAGAATGATTCTTCCTTTTGAAGGTATCAGAGTTACAGTAGAATCTGTTGATGGAATTTGAAATAATGTTGGATTGCCCGGCTTGTCGGAAACATACCAACCCGCGATATTTACATCCTGTTCGGAGTAGTTATACAATTCAATATAATCGTCTTTTTCTCCAAACTCATCTTTAATTAAATTATTGCTCGATACTATTTCGTTGAAAACTACATTATAATCGGGTTCGCCAAAAGTTACCTGTTCGTAAATTGCTTTTATATTAAAATCAGCGGTAAGAACCGCGGAATAAACAGGCGATGTAAAAATTTGATTTACTACTGATTCGGCATAAGTCATGCTCAGATTAAAAATCAAATCTGAACTGTTTACAGCATTTTGATGCACCTCAACAGCTATGGTATTCGCGCCTTCAACAAGCATATTTGCCGGAACAGAAAAAGTGGCTGTTTCTCCGTTATTATAAGTTACTGCCACGGTATTAAAAGCAATTTCTCCCTGAGGCATATTAAATCGGCCAAGTTCTTTTCCATTTACATATACTACAGCGCCATCGTCGATAAAAGTCGTAATTTCAAAATTTGACTTTTTATTTATTTCAGTTAAATTTACCGTTTTACGAAAATAAGCAGTTACGTATTTACTGCTTGCATTGCTTCCAAAACCTATTGTTGTTACCTCGCCTTTGCCACCATAACCTAATTGAGCGTTGCCGGTTTTCCATGCAGCATCGTAATAATCCGGAGCAAACCAGTTTGTCGCAGGCACAGCACTACCATCAAAGTATTTCCATACCTCTCCCATGGATATCAGCGTTTTTTGATTGGTGGTTGCATTTAATTCCCAATGTTTAAACTTGTAAGCTGGTACATCATTAGCGGTAAGCTGCACAGTCTGATTTCGGAAATATCTCAATTTTATATAGGAATCCATAATATTTTCCTGATTCAGTTTGTATGTAGCAGATGGGATATTTGAACTGATATCAATGGTATTACGCTGAGCTCCACTGAGAAAACGATTGCTTACAAATTCGAGCATCTTTTCAGGTCGGTTCGCAGAGAAACCCTTCATAATATTAATATCATTAGTAAATGTACGCGCCGAATTCCACTTTGCTTTGTGATAAACTATTTCAGTAGAAATTTTAGCTGCAAGACTATCTAAAATAGCATTTGCACGATTTACCTGAAATGTAGATGAAACCTGTATAGCAAATTTATCAATAAAACGTTTGCGGAAAGTTTCATTTAGCACCAAACGTTTGAGCAAAATTGTTGACCATGGGTTTATTGCGGGATTTGTACCCGATTGCTCGCCCAGCGCCCACGTAAGTGTATTATGTGTATAATCGTTACTCCAAATGTTGTAACCAAAATCGGTATCGTATAAAATCCAGCGCCATTTGCCTCCATCTTTTTTCTTCCAGGCTTTTATATTATTATGAGGCCAATCGGTATTTCGCAAATAAATTTCGGACAAAAAATAATCCATAAAATTATCCATATCCATCATTTCGCAAACCTGGTTATATACATCAGCCCGTGTAATATCGTTGTTCGAAACATAGTTTGTCAGCGCCTTATAATCCACATTTGTTTCCATATCTAACGATTCAACCAAAATTATTTCATCCTGATCGTAACCGTAATTAGAATAAACAAAATCTTCATCTGTTCTTTCTCTCAAATTCTGAATGCCGTAATACACACCATTCATAAAACAAACGGCAGGTTCATAAGCAATGTAATCAAGATTCATGCGTTTCATAACAAGCGACTGCATAAAACCATCGCGCAACATTGAATGATCAAAATCATTACCCGAATTGCGAAGCAAAATACTTCTGTATTTCATATTTGGCTTGGTAGCTCCAAAAAAATCGTAATTCAGCTTATTTTCGTAATATTTTTTTCGGGAATTAATTTTCAATGATTTCTGTCCGTTCATTCTGGTCCAACCCCCGGCAATTTTTATATCAAGCTCCTGATTCAGGCGAGATGTGCGGGCAGAATCAAATAATTCAAAATTTGCAGGTCGATCCCAATCCTGATTCCAGTTTGCCGGCGAAGTCATTCCGTTTCCGGTAATACCATTTGTTCCCTGAACATAAATACCAATTGTATTATCAGTCAGATTCTTTTGTTCGGTAACAATTGAAACTACCGGCAATTTAAAGTTACGCTCGTTGATAAAATAAGTAGCAGTAACAATGTCGCCCGAAAGTTTTCCGGCAGAAAAACATTTTGCTCTGATAACAGTTGTAGAGGTTACTGAAATCGAATTTCCGGGAGTGTATCGGGTTGAATTTGTGCGTGTTGGTTCAGCACTGTTGCGTGTATAGTAAATGGTATCGCCAGGAGCAGGATTTTCAAATTTCACATTAACAGTAGAAGGGAAAAAGCCTCCGGCAGTAGTAAAAACCGGATTTCCACAACGTTGTACAGCCGATGCTTTGCCGTTGTTGGTGGTTTTCGGGCTGAAAGCTTCAAAAAACACCCAATCGTTTTCACCATCAACTTTACGTCCGAAAGATATATTCCGAAACTGAGCCGGATAACGAACACTATCGATAACCTGCGATGAATAATTCAATAAATACAATGTTCCACCCTCAGGGTTGAGTTTAAAAGTTGCATGACCGGCAATTTCAGAACGTTCAAAATAAAGCAATGCGTAAGCCTTCGCTGCAACTGTAAAAGAATTGGGAGCCCATTTTTTTGGTTCGGCAAGATTATCGGTAAAATAATAAGCTCCAATATTGTACGAAGTTGTTGTACTTTTATTGTAAACTTCAACCCACATACTATAATTATATGCATCGTCCATTACAGCCGATACATTGTTGGTCATTAATTCATTTATAACAAGCTGTGAGCGGGAAACGAAAGGAATAAAAAGTAATAAAAACGGAATGAATAATTTTTGCATTATAAAAAATGGTTTTCAAGGGTATTGTATTATTATTCTGCAAATTTACAAATTAATATTCTATGATTTGTAATACATTTGTAATAAACATATTCACTTTATGTATCAAAATGGGAGATATTTAAGTCAAACGATTTAAGTTTTGCCCGGGTAAAGAACTTTGAATCTGAATTTATTTTTATAAATTTGTTCAAAAAAAATTCCAAATTGAAAAACATTATTATTTCATTTGTTCTATTTACATTCGTGATATATTGCAACGCTCAATCGCTGCAAAAAAACCGATTCAGAATTGTAAGTTATAATGTCGAAAATTATTTCGATTGCATTGACGATTCGCTTACAAACGACAATGAATACCTCCCGGGCGGAATGCGTGGATGGAACAACGAAAAATACCGCAACAAGCAGGTTAATATTGCAAAAGTTATTGCGGCAATTGGCGGTTGGGATGCGCCTGCAATAGTTGGTTTGTGCGAAATTGAAAGTCGTAAAGGACTTGTAGATTTGACCACTGGTAATGCCATGAAAAATTTCGGTTACAAATTCATTCATTATGAATCGCCTGATGCGCGTGGTGTTGATGTGGCTTTACTTTACAAACCTGAAATGTTTAAGCCTGCTCATCATGAGCCGGTAAAAATTAACTTTCCCGGAGAGCCAAATGCAAAAACCCGCGACATTTTGTATGTAAAAGGAAAAGCAAACTACGAAACAGATTTACACGTTTTTGTATGTCATTTTCCTTCGCGATTGGGTGGTGAACTCGAATCGGAAGAGCGGCGAATGTTTGTTGCTTCGGTTCTGAAGCACAAAACCGACAGTATTTTTGCAGCGGAGCTCCAACCCAATATCGTGATTATGGGCGATTTTAATGATTATCCCACCAATAAAAGCATGTCGGAAGTTCTGAAAGCGCTTTCACCTTCCGACAAAATATCTGAAAAGGAACTTTATAACCTGATGTTTCCCCTACATCAGGCAGGGAAAGGCAGCCATAAACATGAAGCTGAATGGGGCGCGCTCGATCAGATTATTGTTTCAGGCAATTTACTCGACCCCACACAAAAATTTTACACCTTAACTACCGATGTGCAAATTTTTGAAGCCCCGTTTTTATTAGTCCCCGACGAAAAATTTTTGGGTAAAAAACCTTTTCGAACCTACGAAGGCATGAAATATATCGGAGGTTTTGCCGACCATTTGCCGGTTTTTGTCGATTTCTGGTTTTGAAAATTGTAATGTCAAAACCGGAAAATTTTCTCTTTTAAATTTAATAGCAATAAGTCCTTATCGCAAGGAATAATATTTCATTAAAAACCACCAGAATATTTCATTGAAAATACTCAGGTGGTTTTTTTATAAGTTTCCGGTAAGTCTTAACGATTTGGACGTTGTCTTTCGCCACCGCCTCCGCCTCCACCTTCACGCATACGTTGTTCACGTTCAGCGCGTTGTTTCAGATGTTTTTCCATTTTTTCTTTACCGATGATCTTTTCGAGTTCAACATCTTCCGCTTTTCTGTCGGCATCGAATTGTGCACGGCGATCTTCCGGACTTAAGTCGCTATTACGGTTTTTTTCCCTTTTTTCAGCAGATTTTTTGTAAAGTTCGGTTACTTGCGTTTTTTGTTCCGCAGTAAGTTCAAGTTGTTCCGCCAAACGCTCTGCTCTCATTTCGGGAGTAAATTGTCGGCGCTGTTCGTTATTACCTTCGCGAGGACGCTGTGGGTTTTGTGCTGAAATGCTGAAAGTGAAAATTGCCGCTAAAGCTAACAAAAGGAAATTCTTCATGTTTGTAATTTTTGGTTTGTGAATTTTTAATTTGTTTGTTAGCTTAGACTTGAATAAACTTTTTTGGTTTAAAAGGAAA
>CAYONE010000022.1:0-51461 GCA_964405245.1 uncultured Paludibacter sp. | reverse complement strand
TTACAACTGATTCGGTAAAAGTTGATGGATATTTAAAATTATTCCGGTCGGATTTCACCCCCAATTATATTACATTTTCTACGGAAGAGTTTGGCAAATATTTAACATTCTATCCGGGTGATATTAAGGCATTTCAATACAATGACAGACATTTTGTAAGTGCAAACACTCAAGTTGAGACAAGTCCTGATAAAACATCGTTGCTGAATTATGACCCGAGATTTTTGCTTGAAAATAAACAAATATTCATGGAAGTGGTTGTAAACGGTGAGAAAATGCTTTATAAAAACGTTACTCCGTTAAAATCATGCTATTATATAGGTAAACAAAATTCACCCGAACTGCTGCTTTATAAACTTTATATTAAGGAAGTTGATAAAAAGCAAATTAAAGTTGAAAACAAAAAATTTATCGGTCAGTTAATTAATTATTTTGATGGCTTAAACAGTATAATTGAAATCTCGAATAAAACTGAATATACAGAAAAATCTATAGTTCAGCTTTTTAATACTTACAGTAGAACCAAAGGCATTCAATCTGAATTTAGAAAAAATAAGCTTTCTTCCAGTAAACTGAATATCGGTATTACTACGGGTGCGATTTATCATAATTTAAAAGATTATGAATCGCAGTACAAAGTGTATAATTTTAACAACAGGTTAAATCCGATTATTGGAGCTTATGGAGCATATACTTTTCCTAAACAACTCTGGACAGTTAATTCTGAATTTTTTTATAGTGGAAAAATAACCCGTTACAGCTATGTGAATGATTATGCAAACGATTTGTATTTTAACGAGAAAACCTATAATTCAGAGTATATGGCATTTCTTATTGATTTATATATTCATTATCCTTTCAGATTAAAAAAGGGTGAGTTGTTTTTAAACGCAGGAATCTATAATACTTTTGCTACATTTACAAAATCAACTTTTACGGGATGCGAAAAAATTTATCAATATGAAAACACTGATAACACAGCTTCAAAAAGCAGATATTTCGGCGATTTCGGAATTCTCGGTGGCTTTGGCTGGAGTCTTAATCGTTTTATGCTGGAATTAAGATATTTCTCAGGCAAATATAAAAATCCGGATGCATTTACAAATACTGATAAATTCAGCTTAATGCTTTCGTACAGAATTTTGTAAGAATTTATCAGTTTAAATCAAAGCTTTTGGTTCCTTGTGATAAGAAGTGTTTTAAAATGTAAATGTAACACTATAAGAATGGAGTCTGCTTGGGCAACTTGATAATTATCAGTTTGAATCAATCCATTATAACTTTGTGTAATTCTTGGCGATTAAACAACATAATTATTGATGTTTTTGAAATATCAATAATTACGTTATTTGTTTAAACAACTCATTTTAACTGAAAAAAGAAATGATGAGTAATTCTGAAAAATGAACTTTTTTTTAGCATATTATATTCATTCTCACTTCTTACTTTTTATTTCCCGTATTGATTTTCGTAATAACTCTGATATTGTCCGCTTGTAACATTATCGAGCCATTCCTGATTTTCGAGATACCAGACAACGGTTTTTTCAAGACCTTCTTCGAACTGAAGCGAAGGTTTCCAACCTAATTCTGTCTGTAATTTTGTTGAATCAATTGCATAACGAAGGTCATGTCCGGCGCGGTCTTTCACAAAAGTTATCAGTTTTGCCGATGTGCCGGGTTCGCGTCCGAGCTTTTCGTCCATAATTTCACACAGTTTATAAATAAGGTCGATGTTTTTCCATTCGTTATTGCCGCCGATATTGTATGTTTCTCCAATTTTTCCGTTATGAAAAATAACATCAATAGCACGCGCATGATCGTTTACAAAAAGCCAGTCGCGAACGTTTTCGCCTTTGCCATAAACCGGAATAGGTCGGTTATTTTTAATATTGTTGATTGCTAATGGAATCAGTTTTTCAGGAAAATGATTTGCACCGTAATTGTTCGAACAATTTGAAATTACTACCGGAAGCCCGTAAGTATCGTGATAAGCGCGAACAAAATGGTCGGAAGAAGCTTTACTTGCCGAATATGGTGAGTGTGGATCATACTTCGTAGATTCTGTAAAATAAGTTCCATCAAATTCGAGTGCGCCATATACTTCGTCAGTGGAAACATGATAGAAAAGTTTATCTTCCATATTCCCTTTCCACTTATTTTTTGCAGCATTGAGCAAATTTGCAGTTCCAAAAACATTGGTGCGGATAAAAGCCAGCGGATCCGTGATTGACCTATCTACATGCGATTCGGCTGCAAGATGAACCACACCATCGAAATTGTACCTCTCAAATAATGCTGATATAAACAGCTCATCGGTTATATCGCCTTTTACAAAAGTGTAATTCGGAGCATCAGCTATATCCTTAAGGTTTTCAAGGTTGCCTGCATAAGTAAGCGCATCAAGATTTACAATGTTATATTCCGGATATTTTGTAACAAAAAGCCGCACTACATGCGAGCCAATAAAACCGGCGCCACCGGTTATCAGAATATTTTTCTTCATTTTTTTTGAAATATTTTTTTTGATTTATGTAGTTCTTTTTTACTTTGCTTTATAAGTGACAATAATACAAAAGTACATTTTTTTTGTAATTACTCAGCACTCCATTAATCGATTTATTCGATATTTTTTGTAAAAAATATCAAAAGTAATAATTTAAAATTGTTGCAAAAAGACATCCCAAATTTAATACTAAAAATTTTTGATTGCTGCTCACAACTCCCACTTTAGGGAGTTGGGGGGCTTAAAATACGTTTTTTTATTGTTTCTTGAGAACTTGTTAATAACTTTTTAACCAGTTTTTCCGGTAATAACTATTAGTTTTTATATTTTTGCAATGTGGAAAGACTTACCGGACATATCGAACACTTACTTGCATATCACGAATATGTAGTGGTACCACAGTTAGGTGGCTTTGTTCTGCAAAAACAATCGGCTACCATTTTGCCCGATAGAATTGCAGCACCATTCGTTACAATTGCATTTAATCCGTTGATGAAACACGCCGATGGCTTATTGGCTATTGAGATTGCTCGTTCTGAAGGTATAACATTTCGTCGTGCAAATGAGATTATACATGAAGAAGTTGAAAAATATTTAAAACAACTCAGTGATGGAAAGGATTTGCTTTTAGGCAAAATCGGAACAATCTCAAAAGATATTAATGGGAGTTTTCAATTTGAACCAACCAAAAAAGCAGACTTCTTACCCGGAAATTTTGCTTTAAACGATGTATTTGCTACTAGAAAAACCAAAACTACAGAAGCAGATAAAAACAGGTTTACAATTTCTGTACCAAGCGTTTCAACTTTAAGAAATATTGCCGCTGCGGTGTTAATACTTGTAATGACCGGAATTTCGCAACATGTAAACGATGTAAGAAATACGGAGTTTGCAGATCTGGTTTCGCTCGAGTTTATCAAAATTCCTGAAGTTACAGTTATACCAGATCCTTGTCCCGAACTTGAAACTGTGGAAGAAGCAGGCGAAGAAATTGTAACAAACGCTAAAGAACTTTATCATGTAATAGTTGCGAGTTTACCAACAAAGGAAATGGCTTACAGATATTGCGAAACACTTAAATCGCAAAATTACGAATGCGCACATGTGTTAGAGCCTGTAAAAACTTATCGTGTCGTTATCCAATCGTTCGACCAAAAAAACGAAGCAGTTGAATTTATGGAGAAACTTCGAAAAACCGATCAGCAATTTTCTTCCGCTTGGGTGCTTTGCAGGCATTAGTGTTTATGTTATTAGTTGAATGTTAAGGGTTTTTATAAAGTTTCTAAAGTTCATAAAGTTGAAATTATGAAATTAAGAAAATAAGAAAGCGAGAAATTAAGAAAGAATCAGTTGCATTCTTCATTTTGCATTCTTCATTTTTCATTCTCCATTCTCCATTTTTCATCCTTCATTTTTCATTTCTACATTTTTCCTTTGTGTTTTGCTGAAAAAACACTATCTTTGCGGTCGCTTTTCGGGAAAAAGCAACAGGTATAACAATTTAAAATTAAAAAAATGCCCACAAAAATCAGATTACAACGTCACGGCCGTAAAGGATATGCTTATTATCATATCGTTATTGCCGATAGTCGTGCGCCACGCGATGGCAAATTTATCGAACGAATCGGTTCGTACAATCCTAACACTAACCCTGCAACAGTCGATTTGAAATTTGATCGCGCATTGTATTGGATGCAAACAGGTGCTCAGCCTACCGATACTGTTCGCAATATTCTTTCAAATGAAGGTGTGTTAATGAAAAAACACTTACTTGAAGGTGTGAAAAAAGGTGCTTTTGATGGAGATGAAGCAGAAAAACGTTTTGCTGCATGGAATACTTCAAAAGAAGCTAAAGTAAACAAAACAAAAGAACAACTCGCTGCTGAGAAAGATGCTGATGTAAAAACAAGATTAAAAGCAGAAGCAGAAGTTAACAAAGCAAGAGCTGCCGAAATTGCAAAAAAGAAGGCTGAAGCTATAGCTGAAGCTGCCGAAGCTGAAGCCGGAGCAACTGAAACTCCTGCTGCTGAAGAAGCAACTCCTGCTGCCGAATAAAATTTTGGCTTATAGTGTGATATTAAAAAAACCCGAGAAATTCGGGTTTTTTTATTGATAAAACATTTTTAGCTCAGAAAACTACATACTTTCTGATTGAAATCCATTCTGTCCAGAGCGTTTAGTTTTTTATAAAATAAACTGTAGGAGCTGTTATATTTGTAAGGATTTTATGTCTAATCCAAAAATAAGGGCAATATTTTGGATTATAATCCAAAAATTCATTCAATTTTTTGGATTAGCCTTATTCTTGAATTTTTTCTGAACAACAACAAAATTTTTTCATATTTTTTCCGTTATATAATATTGTATTTTTTGAGAGAACTGACATAATGAATAAAACTGTAAATATTGCCGTTCAGGTACTTCCATCTTCAAAAACCATTCACCCATACACTTTGGTTGATGCAGCTATTGCTGTAATTGCCGCTTCGGGACTGAAATATAAAGTTACTCCCTTTGAAACTGTTATGGAAGGCACTTATAATGAAATAATGGAAGTTGTAAAGAAAGCACAAGAAGCATGTTACGAAGCTGGCGCCGAAAGTTTAATGACTTACATTAAAATTCAGAGCAGCACAGATGATGTGAGTATTGAGGATAAAATGGAGAAATACGAGTAAACCAAGTTAATTACAGTTGAAAAAATATATATAAATTTGCGTTTACAATCCAAATAATATATGTAATTTTGCGAATATACCAATTAATTCATCAGAATGTATGATTTTACGTGATTTGCAAAGTGTAATTGAGAATAATTTATTTAAAGGAAAAGCAATAATAATTATCGGTCCGCGGCAGATTGGGAAAACTACTTTGCTAATGCAAATTGTTGAAAATTCCGGATTGCCTTCAATAATAATGAATTGCGATGAGCCTGAACCAAGAGAATTGCTAACGAACACCAATACTCAAAAGTTAAGGCAATTAATCGGGTATAAAAAGTTATTGTTGATTGATGAAGCGCAAAGGGTAAAGAATATTGGTTTAACCCTGAAATTGATTATTGATAATATTAAAGATGTTCAATTATTGGTTTCAGGCTCATCAGCATTAGAAATAGCTAATGAAATTAACGAACCTTTGACAGGGCGAAAGTACGAGTATAATCTTTTTCCGTTTTCAATGAACGAATTGGTAAGACATACTGATTTGCTGACAGAAAAGCAAATGCTCGAGAAAAGATTGATTTATGGTTCGTACCCCGATGTGGTTAATAATCCTTCGGAAAGCGAAGTGATATTAATGAATATCACCGGAAGTTATTTATATAAAGATTTACTTGCATATAACGAAGTAAGACGTCCGGTTCAGTTAGAGAAATTACTTCAAGCGCTGGCATTGCAACTTGGAAGCGAAGTGTCATACAACGAATTGTCGCAAATTCTTCAGGTTGATAATCAAACAGTGGAGCGATATATAGATTTGCTTGAAAAAAGTTATGTTGTGTTCAGATTAGGCGCTATAAGCGGAAATATACGCAACGAAATAAAGAAAAGCAAGAAAGTTTATTTTTATGATAACGGAATCCGTAATGCAATCATCCAAAATTTCAGTCCGTTAAATTTGCGTCAGGATGTGGGTGCATTATGGGAAAATTATTTTATTGCAGAACGAATAAAATTTAATCATTATAATAGTAAATATGTAAAAAGTTATTTCTGGAGAAGTTTCCAACAACAGGAAATTGACCTTGTGGAGCGTGAAAACGGGATTCTAACTGCTTATGAACTGAAATGGAATCCACGAAAAAACAGTAAAATTCCTAAAACATTCACGGCAAATTACGAATTAAAAGATAGTTTTACTGTTTCACCAAACAATTATTTTGATTATTTAATGAACTGGTAAATAAACAGAACTGTATAAAATTGCCCAATATCTGCTTCCAGTATCTGAAAGCTTTCAATGCTTCAATTAAATTTATGCAGCTGAAGCTGAAAGTTTAATGACTTACATAAAAATTCAGAGCAGCACAGATGATGTGAGTTTTGAGGATAAAATGGAGAAATATAAGTGAATAATTGAAATCAAGAAATCAATAAAAATCGAAAAGGATAATTAATTCATGGTTTATGCAATAATAATTACCTCATTATCATTATTATTAAGTTTACGTACTTCAAAAAATATTTTTGCGCCCGCAACCCTTGTTTCGGCATTATGGCTGTTTTGTATTCTTGCCTTTAATTATTATCCACATAACCTATTGCTCATTAACAATCAGTTTTATAAAGCAATTTCAATTTGGGTTGGTGTTTTTACTATATCCTCCTTATTTACACAAAGTATTTATCAAAAATCGGATAATTCACATGAACCTAATTTGAGTATCCGGAATTTTTATTTTGTTGTTACTCTTTTATCATTTCCACTTGTTTTATGGAATATATTCCATTTATTAAGTACTGCAGGATTAATGGACAATATTTTTTTTAATTTAAGAAGTGCTGCCATGGGTGATATAAAAGGTTTGGAAGAAGGAACTTCTAAAAATTATTTTGCCCCACTTTGGTTAGTCGCATATGTAATTGAATTGTTGCATTTTAACAAGAAAAGAACAGGTATTTTTTTGATATTACTTTTTATTAACCTTGGTTGGTCTTTTCTGATAATGTCGAAATTTGCCATATTAAATCTTTTTATTGCAACTTTTGTAGTTTTATTTTTTAAGAATGTAATAAAAACCAGAACAATTGCTATTTCTTTAGCAGCATTATTTCTGTTTTTTACTTTTTTTCAATTACTAAGGTCAACAAAATCGGAAATTAATAAAAATGAACTTAATTATGACTTTTTCTCATTGTATGTTTTGGCTGGCATACCTGCCTTTGAAACAGTAAAGCCAAATTCATCAGAATATTACGGAGAAAATACATTTAGGTTTTTTAATGCATTAGGTTACAAAATTGGATTAACAAATAGAGAGGCGCCAAATCCGGTTATGGAATTTATAGTAATTAACCGAAGTGGCGATAGAAAAATATTTACTAATGTATATACCGCCATGTATCCTTTTTTTAAGGATTTTGGATATAATGGTTTAATTGTATTTGCTATTATATTAGGAGCTTTTTATGGATATATATATAAGAAGGTATTGAAAAAAAATAATCCTTTAACAGTAGTTTTTGCGTTGTTGGTATCGTCATTGGTTACTCAGTTTATGGTTGAATCTACTTTAACTACCTTTTCACTTTTGTTGCAATTTGTAATTTTAAGCAATATTCCATATTGGATAAATAAAAAAGTTGCTCTTCAGGCCTAAAAGGAACATTATCTATTTTTTCCTTAAGAAAACCGCAAAAGTATCTCCATTATTTTCTTGATTAAGCTTTGCTGTTTTATCTTTAAAATTTTGAATTTCGTTATGGGAAAAAACCGAACTTTTTGAATTTACAAAAAGAGAATTCGAATCTGTTAATGGGATGTTTATTATGTATTGCTCACTGCCCCAAAACTGAAAATCTGTTGAATCGTAAACAATTTTCTCAACTGTAAGATTTACTTTTTCAGCCAAATAATGAATACTCTTAACGGAATGTAAAAAATAATGTCTCGGGGCATCAAGTTGTACCCAGTTTTCTTTGTAATGTTGCCATGCGAATGAACTTGCAGTAGGAACTCTTATTAAACAAATTCCGTCATTATTTAGTAGTTTAGATACTGACTCTAATGTTTCTAACGGGTCTGCAACATGCTCAAAAGAATGGTGAAGCATTATCATATCCCATTTACCATCAACCTGATGAACTGATTTTTTTTGAATTTTCAAGTTGTTTTGGTACAAAATATCTTTTTCTATAAAAGGATCAACGCCAAGAAGTTTTTTAAATCCAAGCTCTTTCAAATCGTAAAGTAGTGCACCTGATCCACAACCCACATCTAATATTGAATTTTCTTTATTGAGTTTTATTTCTGACATTAATTTCAATACATAATTAGGATAATAAATATAAATTATTTTCCCAATAAATCCTTTATTATTAAATGCATAGTTATTTCTTATTTTTCTGATAATACCTTTTATTGTTGATTTTAATCCATGCACATTGTTTGCATTAAAACTGTAATAGTTTGATGGATAATATTTTGAAATGTCAGATGGAATTTCACTAATTTGTAAACACTCACAGTGTGGACATTGAAAATATATAAACTTATCCCTGTACCCAAACATCATTTCTTTAACTTCAAACAACTCTGTTTCACTTGATGTATTACAAATCTTACATTTCATCGATTTCATAAATTTATTTTTTTGTCATATATATCAAAATCAAATATTTAAAATTATTTGAGCTGATACTAATATAGTATTATCAAGCAAAATTACCATTTTTTGTAACGTGTTGCAAATATTTGATTAATATCTGATTTTTTTAATGAACTTAAAAACTGATAAGTTTTTAAAATCAGTAGCTTGAATTGCTAAAAAAATGCTAACTTTGCACTATCTTTAAAATGTAAAAAGTGAAGAGTTATATATACCCGAAAATCTTTTCGGGTTTTTTATTAATATTATTTTTCAAACATAATTTTGTTGTAATAATTTCGTTATATCTTAATTATAGAAATTGCAAATGTTTCTTGAAAAATATTTATTAAGTCGTAAAACAAATATTATTAATGCCTATAAATAATGTTACTACTTTCCCATAGAAAATGCTCAGATAATTCCTTCGTAACGCTTTTTTTAACTGCTATTTTATACAAAAACAGCATTAGTGTAATTTGTTTACATTAAGCGCTCTTACAATTAGTCAATTAAGACTAAATGCAATTTTTTATGGTAAAAAAAATAATAAATAAGTTTAGCTCGTTTTCAAATAACAGTGAGTACAGGCAGGTTTCTCAGAATATGTTATATCTCACTTTGTTGAATTTTATAACATATCTTACACCAATCCTGTTAATCCCTTATCTAATGAAAACAATTGGAGAGGAAAACTTTGGGATTTACATTTTTTCATGGACATTTATTTTTTATTTTGTATTTCTCGTTAATTATGGCTTTGATTTCTCAGCTACAAATCAAATAGCAATTGCAAAAAGTGATAAGGAAAAAGTATCGACAATTTTTTTTAATGTAATTTTTATACGAATTGTTATAGCTTTGCTAAGTTTGCTCGGAATTTTTATAGCTGCAAATACTATTTCAATTCTTTTTCCTTACAGACATTCATTATATTATGGATTTGGTATAGTAGTGGGAATTTCTTTGTTTCCAACCTGGTTGTTTCAGGGAATGGAAGAAATGAAATTTATTACAATTGTAAATATTATTACTCGATTGGTTCCTTTAATTTTCATTATTTTGCTAATCAAAAACGCGGGACAATATCAATTTGTTATTTTAATTCAATCAATTGGATTTTTAGCAGGTGGAATTTTTAGTTATTTTTTTGCATTAAAACATTACAACTTATATTCTGTTAAGCCGTCGATGTTAGTAATTAAACAGCAATTGAAGGAGGGATGGAGTTTGTTTTTATCGACAGTAGGAATGACATTATACCGTGAAACCAATGTTTTTATTATGGGTTTTACTTTGGGTAATTTTTCTTTAATCGGATATTATTCTGTTGCCGATAAATTTATTCGATTTGCGCAATCGCTTGCTCTTCCGGTTGCACAATCATTGTATCCATATTTTAGCAGAAAACTTCATACCAACAAAGAATCATCATTGTTAGTTATGAGTAAATTTGGCAAAGTATATTTTTTATTTTTGGGAATAATTGCTATAGTAATGCTAGTACTGATAAAACCTGCGATTAAAATTTATTTAGGTGGAGAATTTCCTAATGTGGTAAATAGCTTTTATATAATGTCGCCTATTATTATTGTAAGTGGCTTCAGTTACTATTATGGCATAGTTGGCCTTGTAAATATGGGTTACAGGAAAATGTTTACAATTTTTGTTTTTATTGTAGGAGCTATTAATATTATAAATTGTTATTTTCTGACCAAAACAGATTTGTTGGAAAAAGGCGCTTCTATGTCAATTATGATATCGGAATTTATACTTTTTGTAATGATTACTTTGTTTTATCATATTATTGCTAAGAAAAAATAAAATTAATTCATTGCTGATTTTAAAATATAATTCGGTAAAAAAAGAAGTGGTTTTGCTAACTCATAGATTTAAAACAATTAAATGTCCAATTCAATTGAAATAGTCATAGTCTTATATCAGTGTTCATTAGAAGAAAGTGTAACATTTCAATCTCTATCAGAACATCTGAAAAATACTGCTACAGATTGCGAGTTGATAATTTACAACAATGATGTAAGTCAGAAAATTGAACATTCGGAACATATAGTTGTAAATTCTGAAGAAAACCGGAAACTTGAAGGCGCTTATAATTTTGCACTGAAACGTGCAGCTGAATCAGGGAGGAATTGGATTTTGTTGTTGGATCAGGATACAAAGATACCTGACAATTATTTTAGTGAAGTTGAACGTTTGTTTTCCGGAGAAGTATTGGATGATTTGGTTGCAGTAGTGCCAAAACTTGTTTCGAACGGTAAAGTAATATCTCCGGTGTTTGTAAGTTCGTTAATGAGGTTCGAAAAAGAGTTGGAAACCGATGGATATACTTACGAAAGAATTAATGCGCTCAATTCTTTATCGTTGTTTAATGTGCAGTTTATACAATCGATAGGCGGTTTCAGTAAAGATTTCCCTTTTGATTTTCACGACCATTGGTGTTATAATCAGGTTTATAATCATCAAAAGTCGGTTTATGTTTTAGATGTAACTTCTGAGCACGAATCTTCGTTTGTGGAGTTCGAAAAAAACGTTTCACCTGACCGTTACCGACTTTTTCTGAACACTGAAAGCAGATTTATCAGAAACGAAACAGGTTTGAAAGTTTTTATTTTTTACAAAATGAAACTGATTATGAGAAGCCTGAAACAATTGATTCAGTATAGAAATAAAAAATTTGCAGCGATTACTTTTTGGGCAGCTTTAAATTGCATAAATAATAAAGAATAGAACGCATTAGAAAAGAATAGAACGCTGATTTACGCTGATAAAGCGGATTTAAAACGGATTTATATATTTCCTGCGGAAAAATGATTTAAACAAAAAAGAAGAGAATGGAACGTGGAACAGAAGAATAGAACGCTGATTGAGCGGATTTAAAACGGATTTATATATTTCCTTTGGAAATATGATTTAAAACAAGACAAGAAACATTAAAACGTTAATCTCGTTAATTTCGACTTTGTCGAAATTCGAATCCGTTTTAAATCTGCTCAATCAGCATAAATCTGCGTTCTAAATATTTCGTGATTTTTTAATTTTTTCTTTTTCAAAATGGATTTATTTTGTGTAGAAATCTGATTTTAATCTAAATATTTATTAAAAACTTAATCACATGAAATTGTTGCAAGAAGAAATTACTGACAAAATAATAAAATCATATTTCAAAGTTTACAATACACTTGGATATGGTTTTTTGGAAAAAGTATATGAAAATGCTTTGGCAATTGAACTCAGAAAAATTGGTTTAGATGTGAAATGTCAATTTCCAATTTCAGTTATATATGAAAATGAAATAGTTGGTGATTATTATGCTGATATTATTGTAAATGATATAGTGGTTTTAGAATTAAAAGCAACCAAAGAAATTTCAGAAGAAAATGAATGTCAGTTGATTAATTATCTCAAAGCTACAAATATTGAACTTGGACTTCTTTTAAATTTTGGCAAAGAAGCAGAATTTAGAAGAAAAATATTTATGAATAAGTATAAACGTTGATAAATGGAAATCAATTTACAAAGTAAATTTTTAATCCGTTTTTAATCCGCTTTATCCGCGTAAATCAGCGTTCTATTCTTTTAGTAGATGTATTAATTGTCCAATTATCTAAATTTTATAATTTGTTTTTGTAAGTTCAAGTTGAATTATTTAAAAAAAAATCTTTTTACCCTTTAGGCTTCGTCCTGAGACTTCGTCCTGAGACTTCAGCGTGAGCTCAGTCGAACGCTCAGTCGAACGCTCAGCCGAATGGGGTTTTGGGGCAGATTTAAAAAATATATGAATATTCTAATTACAGGAGGTGCGGGTTTTATAGGTTCTCATTTGTGCGATGCGCTGTTAAGTGAGCAACATAAAGTTACGGTGGTTGACAATCTGATTCTCGGAAGAATTGAAAATATCAGCCATCTTTCAGATAATGAAAACTTTAAGTTTATTAAAGAAGATTTGCTGAATATGGAACAGTTACGAAGTATTTTCAAAGAAAATGCCTTTGAAATGGTTTATCACCTGGCAGCGAATTCCGATATTCAGAAAGGTGGCGCTGACCCTGATGTGGACTATCAACTTACTTTTAAAACAACTTATAATGTTTTGCAATGTATGAAAGAATTTGATGTAAAGAAGTTATTTTTTGCCTCAACTTCAGCTATTTATGGTGAAACTACCGAAAATCTTTATGAAAATTTTGGGCCATTGCAGCCCGTGTCGAATTATGGTGCCGGAAAACTGGCAAGCGAAGCATTTATAAGTGCGTTTAGCGCTACCTATAATATCCAAACCTGGATAACACGATTTCCGAATGTTGTAGGCGAACGTTTTACACACGGTGTAATTTTCGATTTTATTAACCGACTGAAAACTAACCCGATTGAACTAACCGTATTGGGTAACGGTGAACAAAACAAACCATACTTATATGTTAAAGATTTGGTTGAAGGGATACTTTTTGTTTGCAATAATACGCACGAACGATTTAACGTTTATAATTTAGGTTCCTATTCAAGAACCAAAGTGAAAGAAATTGCCCAAATGGTTATTGAAGAAATGGGTTTAAACGCTGAAATAAAATTCACAGGAGGCGACCGTGGATGGATTGGCGATGTGCCGGAATTCAAATACGACTTGAGTAAGATAAACGATTTGGGTTGGGAAGCTAAAATAAATTCAAACGATTCGGTAAGAATTGCCATACAAAAAGCGTTGGGAAAATGAAAGTAGTGATTATAGCCGGAGGAAAAGGAACGAGAATTGCTTCGGTAGCAAACGAAATTCCCAAAGCAATGATTCCGGTAAATGGAAAACCGGTACTCGAATTTCAGATTGAACTGGCTAAACGATATGGATTTACGGAATTCATTTTTATTATCGGTCACTTGGGCAGTCAGATTGAAGATTATTTTGGTGATGGAACAAAGTGGCAAGTAAATATATCGTATTACAAAGAAAAACAGGCGCTTGGAACAGCCGGAGCATTGGCATATCTGAAAGATGATTTGAAAGCTGACTTCTTTGTTTTCTACGGCGATACGGTGATGGATATTGATTTGGGTAAAATGCTGGTTTTTCATCAGACTAAAAAAGCTGATGCTACTTTATTGATTCATCCTAACGATCATCCGTATGATTCTGACATTGTGGAATTGAATGATGATGAAAGTGTTCGAAAATTGTGGATTAAACCACATCCCGCAGGTTTTGTAAGCAGAAATCTTGTAAACGCGGCTTTGTTTATTTTTTCGCCAAAAATTTTGGAATTTATTGAAACGGGTATCAAGTCTCATATCGAAAAAGATATTTTACCTCAATGTTTGAAAACCGGTTTAAAGCTTTTTGCCTATAACACTCCGGAATATATTAAAGACATGGGCACGCCCGACCGGTATTTGAAAGTTTGCAATGATGTTATATCGGGTAAAGTTGCACGATTGAACTGGAAAAATGTCCGTCCTGCTGTTTTTCTGGACAGGGATGGAGTGATTACAAAAGAAATTGATTTATTGCATAAAGTTGGGCAGCTCGAACTGATTGAAGGAGCGGGTGAAGCTATAAAATATATTAACGAAAAGGGATATTTGGCAATTGTTGTTACAAATCAGCCCGTAATTGCAAGAAATTTATGTACCTTAGATGAACTGAATTTTATTCATGCCAAACTCGAAACATTGTTGGGCGATGAACATGCATATCTGAACGCGATTTATTTTTGTCCGCATCATCCCCATGGTGGTTATCCTGAGGAACGTAAGGAATATAAAATAAAATGCGAGTGCAGAAAACCAGAGCCCGGAATGTTATTGAAAGCGGCAAAAGATTGGAATATAGATATTTCCAATTCAATTATGATTGGCGACCGCGATGCTGATGTATTGGCCGGACAGAATGCAGGAGTTAAAACTTCTGTAAAAATTGAACAAAATAAACCTTTCGCATTACTAAATGAATTAATGACGTTAATTTAAAATGATTATATCAAGAACTCCTTTCAGAATTTCGTTTGCCGGCGGTGGATCTGACCTGCCATCTTTTTATAAGAGAGAAATTGGCGCTGTTGTCAGTACTACAATTGATAAATATATGTACATAGCAGCACATCCATATTTTCACAAGAATAAAATTCAGCTGAAATACTCCAAAACCGAACTGGTGGATGCTATTCAGGATATTAAACATCCAATTTTCAGAGAAGTACTAACACATTATAATTTAACCGGAGTTGATTTAAATTCTATAGCCGATGTTCCTGCCGGAACAGGTTTAGGATCGAGCAGTTCATTTACGGTAGGGCTGTTAAATGTAATTAAAGCCTATTTGAACAGAGCTGTCAGCAAGGAAAAACTTGCTTCATTGGCTTGCGAAGTTGAAATGAACAAGGTTGGAAGTCCCATTGGAAAACAGGATCAGTATGCTGCTGCTTATGGAGGTCTGAATTTTATAACTTTTTACGGCGACGAGTCGGTAAATGTGGAAAAGATTATAATGAAACCTGACGTAAAAAAGCGTTTACAGGATAATTTATTAATGATTTATATCGGTGGAAAACGTTCGGCAAACGAATTGCTAAAAGAGCAACAACAGGTTTTAAACGGTACTACCGAATTTATTACACAAAGAGAAATGGTACGACAGGCTTTTCATTTAAAATCTGCGCTCGAAAACAATAATATTGAAGATTTTGGATTATTTTTGCATGAAGGCTGGCTAAAGAAAAAAAGCCTGATGTCGGGAATTTCAAACAGTAATATTGATCAGATTTACGAAAAAGGAATAAAATCAGGCGCTTTAGGTGGCAAACTTCTCGGGGCAGGAGGCGCGGGTTTCATACTTTTTTATTGCGATAAGGAAAATCAACCGGCTTTCAGAAAATCGATGCAGGACTTCTACGAAATGAAATTCAGTTTCGATACGGGAGGTTCGCAAATTATTTACATGCAAGACAATATTTAAACAAAATTTATTGTATGAATTATATTGATGAGATTAGTGCGTATTTCGAAAAATTAAAACAAACTATTGATTTAATATCTAAAGAAGATTTGAATCAACTGATGAATATTTTGATTGATGCAAAAAACGAAGGGAAAACAATTTTTGTGATGGGCAACGGAGGTTCTGCTGGCACAGCTTCGCATTACTGTTGCGATTTCAATAAAGGTATATCTTACGGAAAGGAGAAAATGTTTAAATTTATCAGTTTAAACGATAATATCCCTACCATGATGGCTTACGCTAACGATTTGAGTTATGATGAGATTTTTGTAGGTCCGTTACGAAATTTTATGCAAAACGGCGATATGGTTATTGGAATTTCAGGTTCAGGCAACTCAAAAAATGTGGTTAAAGCGCTTGAATATGCAAACAATAACGGCGGATTTACAATTGGTCTGACAGGTTATTCCGGTGGCAGAGTGAAGCAAATTTGCAAACACAACGTACATATTCCTGTTGACGATATGCAAATTACTGAAGATTTACACCTTGTATTGGATCATTGTATGATGAGTATTTTATCGAAAAAATCTGATTGAAAATGGAAAAACCATTAATTTCGGTTGTTATGGCTACTTTTAACGAACCTGTTAATTACATCAGGGAATCGATTGAAAGTATCTTAAAGCAAACATATAAGAATTTTGAATTTATTATTGTTGACGACAGTACAAAGCCTGAAACAATAGATGCAATAAATACTTTCGCGAAAGATAAACGTGTAAGAATCATTAGAGAAAATTCCCGTATGGGATTTGTGCGGGCATTGAACGAGGGTTTGAGAATTGCCAAGGGTGAGTTTATTGTACGCATGGATGGCGATGATGTTTCGTTAAAAGACCGATTTGAGAAGCAACTCGACTTTTTTAAATTGCACAAGGATATTGATGTACTCGGTGGAAATATGCTGATAATTAACGAAACAAGCGAAATTGTTTCACTCCGGAAATATCCCAATCATGGTTTTTTACTACAATTGAACGCTATTTTTCGCAGTCCGGTTGCGCATCCTACCGTAATGTTCCGCAGGTCAATTCTCGAAAATCATTTTTTCTATGATGAATCTTTTAAAAAGGCTGAAGATACAGAATTCTGGTTTCGTTTAAGAAATAATGGTTTCAAATTTGCGAACTTACCTTATAATTTATTGATGTTCCGGATTTCAGGCGATTTGGCCAAGAAAAGAAATGTAGAGCATTTTTCGTACAATTTCAGAGCAAGATATAAAAATTTCTCATGGAAGTATTTTTATGTTGATATCCCTTCAGTATTAGCTTCAAAATTGTATTTGATTATTCCTTCAAAAATAATTTCTTACTTTTATTCCGTCGAAAATAAAAAATACGCTTAATCAACTGTTATCTGATAGTTGTAAAAGCTATAATCAGCAATTTTAGGAATGATTTCTGTGTGCATGGCCACTTATAATGGCGAAAAATATATTCTTGAGCAAATATACTCCATTTTAAATCAACTTGGTAGCGAAGATGAATTAATCATTTCTGATGATGGATCTTTGGATAATACTTTGAAACTGATTCAATCCGTAAATGACCAGCGAATAAAAATTTATCAAAATTCGGGTTTACATGGTTATACTCACAATTTCGAGAATGCTTTGAAATATGCCTGCGGCGATTTTATTTTCTTTTCCGATCAGGACGATGTGTGGTTACCAAACAAAGTGAAAACAATATTACCTTTTCTTGAAAAAGATAATTTTGTAATTACTGATGCTTTTCTTACCAACGATAAACTTGAGCCAAAGGGAAAACTTAGCGAATGGAGAAAATATCAGAAAGGATATTTCAGAAATTTATACAAAAGCGTTTATGCAGGTTGTACCTGTGCTTTTACAAAAAATATCAGGGATTATGCATTGCCATTTCCACAAACCGCCGACATTCAGCACGATACATGGATTGGTTTGCTTTGTGAATTGAAATTTAATGTAGTTTATATAGATGAACCACTAATTCTATTCCGCAGGCATAGCACAAATACTTCAGGCGCAGGTTCAAAAAGTACAAAATCACCATTATTTATGTTTAAATATCGGACTGTTTTGTTCCTTGAGACAATTAAAAGAGTATTAACCAAATAATAGGAAAATTCAATGTTCAATGCATCTGTTGTATTGTATAATCACACTGTTGCCGAAATTGAACCTCTCATTCAATTATTACGACAATCGAAACTTGTGAATGAGGTTTATTTAATTGATAACTCTCCAAAGCAAAATCCCGACTTTTCCCGTCTTCGGTCAATTTATATTTTCAACAACGGAAACAATATCGGATATGGCGCAGCTCACAATATTGCCATCAGAAAAACCATTGAACAAAACATTCCTTACCATTTAGTTGTAAATCCAGATATTTCATTTAATCCGCAGATATTTTCGGAAATCGTGCAGTTTATGGATATAAATGCAGAAATTGGACATTTAATGCCAAAAGTATTTTATCCCGACGGACAAATTCAGTATCTTTGTAAACTTTTGCCTACGCCTTTCGATTTAATTTTCAGACGTTTTTTGCCGGAAAATTGGACTAAAAAAAGCAGAGAAAAATTTGAAATGCGTTGGACAGGATATAAAAAAATTATGGATGTTCCATATTTGTCGGGTTGTTTTATGTTCTTAAGAACCGTAGCGCTCAAAGAAGTTGGTTTGTTTGATGAGCGTTTTTTTATGTATCCCGAAGATATTGATTTAACGCGACGGATTCATCATAAATTCCGGACTGTTTTTTTTCCAGAAGTAAGCATAGTACATCATCATGCGAAAAGTTCATATATTAATTTTAAAATGCTTGGTATTCATATAATTAATATGATAAGGTATTTTAACAAATGGGGTTGGCTTTTCGATAAGGAAAGGAGTGAAGTGAATAGACCCCTAACCCCTAAAGGGGAATAAGATAAATAAGGTTATAATTTCCACAAAATAAAGCAACTTATTAAAATACAATAGGGTATCCCAATTTGGCACACCCTAAAATATTAATAATTAATGTAACTTAAAAGCCCCTTTAGGGGTTGGGGGTGTTTATATGAATCTCAGCATTTTACAAATTACCAGCGCTTTTATGGTGCTTTTCGCAATAATTGATATACTTGGCTCAATTCCATTAATCCTTAATATAAAGCGAAAGGGTAACGAAGTTTATCCTTTTCGTGCGAGCGCTATCGCTTTGGGTATTTTGTTGCTTTTTCTGTTTTCGGGCGAGTGGGTTTTAAAACTTTTTCATGTGGATATCGAGTCGTTTGCAGTTGCAGGTGCTTTGGTGATTTTTATTTTCGCTATCGAAATGATTCTCGATATCGAAATTTTTCATAACAAAGGTCCTGAAGGCAGTTCGTCCATTGTTCCTATAGCATTTCCCTTGATTGCCGGACCGGGTTCGTTTACCACGCTGTTGTCGTTGCGTGCTGAGTATGCTCTAATAAATATTATTATCGCGCTTACAGTCAATCTCTTGTTTGTGTATTTTGTGCTTCGTTCCACTTCACGCATTGAGAAGGTAATTGGCGAAGGTGGTATTTATATTCTCAGAAAATTTTTCGGAATAATTCTGCTGGCAATTGCAGTAAAACTATTTACATCAAATCTCAGTCATTTAATATGAATGCTATCCAACAAACATTTTCAGGATAGAATTTTTTCTCATCGCCCAAACAAATACTGTCGATACCATTAAAAGTGCAACAGAACTGATTGGAATTCCAATAAGCGGATGAATAAAATTCCAGTCAAAGCCTGTCATCTCAAATCCCCATAAAAACAACACATGAATGAGGTAAATCCCGAAACTGTACTCATTGATAAAATTTCGAACTGAAATTATTTTTGCATTTGAAATACTGATGGTCTTTAATAGTAAAAATGTCGAAATGGAATAAATAATGGTGTTGGGCGACAAAAAATTGTAATAATATGTTACCAAATTATTTTGTTCGGTGCTTAGTTTATAAGTGGTTAAAGCTGTAAATAATATCAAAGCAAAAGAGATAGCAGAAAGAATTATTTTGTTGGGTACATTATTTTTCAATTTTATTTGGGAAATAAAAAAACCGGCAAAATAATAACCGATATAACCGGCAAATTTTGCTCCATAATTAATAAATCCACCTTTGTCGTAAGTTGCAATCTGCAATGTTATTGCTGCAATCCAGCAAATTAGGAAAACCGGTAATAAAATGGATTTCTTTATCGAAATAAAACGATTAAATATGGGTGTAAGAAGATAAATACCTAAAAGAACATAAACATACCATAAGTGATAAGCAAACTGGCTAAAAAATCCGCGACACAATACAAAATTGTAAACACATTCCGAAAAACTCACATCTTTACCTTTTAAAAGAAAAAAAACAACATAAATAATGGTATAAATAATGCTCCAAAATAGGAAAGGTAAAACAACACGCGTAAATCTTTTGGCATAAAATGTTTTTGCTGTTTCCTTATTTCCGAGTAACAAAGCGCCAGAAAGCATTAAAAACAAAGGTACGGAACAGCGTACAGCGCTATCAACAATATTTGCAATCATCCAATGACTCATTGGATTTTGACCGTACAAATATGCTCCGGTTGAAGCTACATGAAGTACAATTACACTTAATATGGCTGCAAAACGCACATTATCTGCCCAATCCCATTTGTTTTTCATGTTTAATTTTTAAATTTTTGTTTAAAACTTTGATATAAATATGCAAGGCTAAAAGTTGGAATAAAATCAGTAAAAGGGAGTATTTCTTCAGCTAAATTGATAAAACTTCCTATTGCACCGGTTCTGCCACCAAATGCTTTAAAAAAAATGAATGCCGAAACAGGAGCCCAAAGAACATCAAACCATTCACCAAAAACCGGAATTGCATAACTGGTATATCCTGCTAAATCCATTAAAATACAGAATAGTAATTTCGGATGTTTTTTCATCTTTATTCTTTAAATATTGAATCAGATTTTTTTTAATAAATCAATTTGTAAAAATAAAATTTTAAAGTGATAATACAACAAAAAAAAGCCCGATAAAAATGACTTTATCACGGCTTTAATATCTGTTTCAATTTACATTAATTTATTCGAATTTGAATAACATTATTTGTCGAATCATTCGTTAATGTATCAGTTTGTTCTATGTTGGATCTTTTTTCTCGTATTTCTTTCACTTTTGTTTTAAGAAAAATGTTTGCTACAATCATTCCTGCTACTATTAGTGCAAGCGCTCCAAATAAAAGTTTGTTGCTGTTTTTTATATTTTTATACATGATTTCAAGTAATTTAATTTCTAATTTTTTAATAAATACATAAGCAAGTTACCCGAGTTAAATGTGAAACTTTTAATCATATTTTTACCCGCTGAATAATAGGTTTCAGATGCAATATCTTTTAAGATTTGAGGATAAGTAATCAGTAATTGTAGATGCATGCGAGTATTAATATCAGGTTCACATAAATTGCTTTAAATTTTCTTTTTGCTTTCATTTTTCTACTGTTTTTGCAAATACTTTGTACCTTTCAGTAATATCCCCAAAATCCATTCCGAGTAAATTTATTGTTTTAAAAAATTGAGGCAACTCCTGTTCAAGAAATTGTTTTTTCCTTAATTCCTTAATTTTGATAATTGCATCGTCGGCTACAAAATACCCTACACCACGTTTATTGAAAATAATTTCATTGTTCTGTAGAAATTCATAAGTTCGTACCACAGTGTTCGGGTTTACCTGTAACTCAACGCCAAGTTCTCTTACCGATGGAATCCTTTCTCCTTCGTTCCATCGCCTGAGCAATATTTGCTCGCTGATATAATCGCCAATTTGAAGGTAAATGGCTTGAGTTTCTTTAAATTCCATAATTTAAACTTGTTTTTCGGATAAACGGAAGTAGCTTACCGACCAAAAAAATGGAAGAATTAAATATCCAATGATTTTGAATATCGTTTTTAATGCCGGAAATAGTTCTTCAATATCATGAGGGCTTAAATTAAAAGTTCTGTTGCTTATTTCATAGGTGCCAAACATGAGTTTTAATAAGCTAATTTCGAATATTCCCAACACAACAAATACTATGAACAATGAAAGTAATGTTTTCATTGCTGCACTTCGCTTGAAGTAAAGTGAGCCTGTTATTGCAATTGCCTGAACTATTGCAAACGCATAAAAACTCCACCATAAAAATTCGAGATCTAATTGATTACTGAATTTGTCAGTAAACAAGTTGAATTGTATCGGGTAATTATGTCCAAATATCAGATTATCAAGACTGATCCCAATTGCAGCACCTGCAATATATGTAATGAGAAAAGCGACAAAGAAATAGATGGTGTTAATTAAAATTGAAGTTACCAATTTCTCGGTGTGAGTGGCAGGTATCAATAAATAATGCATTCCTCCGGGTGTATGACCAAAAATTCGAAATGCATTTGCGGCTGTAAAATATCCCGCAATTATTAAATATGTAATGATTGAACCCTGATCGCGCATCAACATAAATACCACTAAAGATATTCCCCAAAAGGTTAATTCACGTTGTTTGCTTTCAACGAAATATCGTTTAATTAATAACCACAAACGATTTGTACTGAATGTTGTTTCCATAATTTTTTAAGCATTGAAAAGATTTACAATCTGATTTTTGTTTGTAGTTACAGCGTTGAACAGAAGCTCTATATCGAATTTACTATCTTCGCCGGTTTTATTTTCGCACACCTGATATAAGCCTCTTAATGTATCTTCGCTGTATAAAACCGAAGGATTTTTTTCGTTTCGGTCTGCTACACAAAAGTACAATTTACGGGTAATTTCTTCCATTGGCTGATGAAAAACAATTTCGTGTTTGTCCATAATTGTAATGGAGTCAATAAGACTGTCAAGATCGTGTACCTGGTGAGTTGAAATTATCAAGCATTTGTTTTCATCGATTGCGGATGCCACCATGCGTCTGAATTGTCCTTTCGATGGAATATCCAATCCGTTAGTTGGTTCATCCATTAATAGCAATTTTGTGTTTGTAGCAAGCCCAAAAGCTACAAAAACTTTTTTCTTCTGACCGAACGACAGCTTATTCAATTTTTGGCTTTTATCAGCCAAGTCGAATTCGTTCAGATAATTGTTAAATTGTTCCGAACTGAAATTTGGATAAAATGGAGCATAAACTTTTTCATAATCGCTAATACTCATAGTTAACATGGGTAATTCTTCAGGAAGAAAATAAATTTCGCGCAATAATTCAGGATAGCGCTTTTCAGGATTAACACCAAGCGTATTGATATTTCCTTCCTTTGAAAATACAAGGCCTGATACAAGTTTTAGAAGGGTGCTTTTTCCTTCGCCATTTTTACCAAGTAAACCATGAATTCTTCCCTGACTGAATTCGAGGTTTATGTCGGTAAGCAGTTTTGTTTTTTTTGAGTAACTAAATGTTACATTTTGAATGTTTACCATATTTGATTTAATTGTTTAGTGTAATAGTAAATTAGTACACCGCAAATGTAATTCAAATTATACCTTTTGTCAATAGTTTATGTGTTAAATAATTTTAAAATCCACAATAAATATTTTATGTATCAGAATATCAATAATATATGTTTTAATAAAATTGTAAAGGAAAAATATTTATGATGAAAATTACTCAGTCAATTTCAATTGTTTTCATAATTAACCAAATAATTGATATATAATTGGAATGTTTTTGGCAAACCGAGCAAAAACATAAAATTATTGGCATATACCACAAGCAGAATCATCGTTTTGCTACGATTGGCATATTAAATTATTGGCACATTGCCACATTAAATTATTGGCACATTTATTTATTGGCACATTACATAGTTTTTATACCTTTGCATACTGATATTTGACCAATAAGAACAATCGATTTACCAATAATTTCAATAAAAAATTAATTCTGATAATATTATAATGCATTCAACTGAACAAAAACTGAAAGAATTCGAGCGATTACTGAAAATACTTGCTGAATTGCGTGAAAAGTGCCCATGGGATAGAGAGCAGACATTTGAAAGTATGAGAGTTCAAACTATAGAGGAAACATTTGAACTTGCCGATGCTATTCTTGATAATGATATGAAATTGATAAAAAAGGAAATCGGCGATTTGCTTCTACATGTGGTCTTTTATGCTCAAATGGGTAGCGAAACTCAGCATTTTGATATATATGATGTGTGTAATTCACTCAATGAAAAATTGATTTTCCGTCATCCGCACGTATTTGGCGAAACCGAAGCCAACAACGCAAAAGTGGTTGAACAAAACTGGGAGCAGTTGAAACTAAAAGAAAAAGGTGGCAATAAAACTGTGCTATCAGGCGTTCCGGTATCGTTACCGGCATTAATCAAAGCACATCGCATTCAGGATAAAGCCCGTAGTGTCGGTTTCGATTGGGATGAACGCTCTCAGGTTTGGGATAAAGTTCAGGAAGAAATAAATGAACTCCGTACAGAAATTGAGGCAATGGATAAAGATAAAATGGAAGCTGAATTTGGGGATTTATTATTCAGTTTAATAAATGCCGCACGACTGTACGACATAAATCCTGAAAACGCCCTCGAACGTACCAATCGTAAATTTATCAATCGTTTTAATTTTCTTGAAAGCAAAACTATTTCTCAGGGGCGCGATTTGAAAAGTATGACTTTGGCAGAAATGGATGAAATTTGGGAACAAGCGAAAAGAGAAAGATATTGATATAAAAGAGTTTAAAACATCGAGATATAAACTCTCATATATCTGTTTCTCTATTTTTTAAATAAAACTCTGAAAGCTTCTTCTACCTTTTTTACTCTTACAACTTCAATATTAAGTTTTCCCAGGTTCAATGCTTTAATATTAAAATCCGGAATTATCATTTTAGTAAACCCGAGTTTTTCAGCTTCCAAAATGCGTTGTTCAATACGATTTATCGGCCTTATTTCGCCCGACAAACCAACTTCACCTGCTACGCATACATGTTTTTCGATGGCTATATCCACATTCGACGAAAGAATGGCAGAGATTACTGCAAGGTCAATGGCGGGATCGTTAACACGTATTCCTCCTGCAATATTCAAAAAAACATCTTTTTGGGCGATTTTAAAACCGGCTCGCTTTTCCAAAACAGCAAGCAGCATATTTAGCCGGCGTAAATCGAATCCTGTGCTTGAGCGTTGAGGTGTGCCATAAGCTGCCGAACTTACAAGTCCTTGAACTTCAATAAGAAATGGTCGCACACCTTCGATGGCAGAAGCAATTGATACACCACTCAATCCTTCGTGATTTTGCGAAAGAAGCAACTCGGATGGGTTGCTTACTTCACGAAGTCCGTTTTGTTGCATTTCGAAAATTCCAAGCTCGGAGGTGCTTCCAAAGCGGTTTTTAATCGGACGTAAAATTCTGTACATATAATGTTGATCGCCTTCGAATTGTAAAACAGTATCTACTATATGTTCCAGTACTTTTGGTCCGGCAATGCTGCCTTCTTTGTTAATATGTCCGATGAGTAATACAGGAATGCCTGAAGTTTTGCAAAATTTAAGGATATGCGCCGCGCATTCTCTAACCTGCGAAACCGAACCCGGCGAAGAATCGATAAGTTCTGTTGAAATAGTTTGAATCGAATCAACAATAACTACATCGGGATTCACATTCTGAATATGTACAAAAACTTGTTCAAGTGATGTTTCACTCACAAAATAACAATCAGGATTATCGTGTTTAATTCGCTCAGCCCGAAGTTTAAGTTGTTGAACGCTTTCTTCGCCTGAAATATAAAGTGTTCGTTTTCCTTTAAGGTTGAGTACAACCTGCAAAACTAACGTTGATTTGCCAATGCCGGGTTCTCCGCCTATAAGTACTAACGATCCTGAAACCAATCCGCCACCCAAAACTCTGTTTAGTTCAGCGCTGGAAGTATCAATTCGCGACTCTTCCATCACTTCTATTTCATGAAGTTTAACCGGTTTTTGTTTTGTTATTTCCAATCCGGCTAAACTTACTCTCGGAGAGTTGTCTTTACTTATTAGTTCTTCAACATAAGTATTCCACTCACCACACGATGGACATTTTCCAATCCATTTTGGCGAGTCGCTGCCACAATTCTGACAAACATAAACCGATTTTATTTTAGCCATGATTTTTTGATATTTTAATTAGCTTCCGATTGAAAATACTGAGTTTTTTCATTTTTCTCTGTGTTTCTTAGTTAATTCAGTGTTAAAAAAGTACCACACAAAGCAACAAGTTTCAAAAAAGCTTTTCCAATTAATTACGAATAATCTTACCTGTTCTATGCAATGAATTTTCTGAAAAATTGGAGTTCCATTCAACAATTTTCTTTTTTTCTCTCATCAATTTTATTCTACACAAAAGTAACTAATTTTTCTGTTTTTTAATCCCAGATAGGTCTCATCAAATAAATGTTAACTACTTAGCCCCCCAACCCCGTTCGGCTGAGCGTTCGACTGGGCTCACGCCGAAGTCACAGTTCGAAGCCTCAAGAGTGAGTTCTGGAGCGTTATTCAAGATTAATTTGTGCTTTTAGTCTCCTTTTTTTGTGTCTTAACATTGAAACTAAGTAATTTTTTACAAATATTGTTTATTGCAACTATAGAGCAGCTGAGTAATAATAAATGAGTATTTTTGCATTTATAATTTTTTAAAATTACGTATATGTCAGAGCAAACACACCGGCTTTCGCATCCATTAATTGCATTAATACCTGTTGTAATATTAATATGTCTTGTAGCTGTTGCAGTTTCCTTGTTCGGTGGCGATGCATTGAACGGTGCAAGTCAAATGGCTTTACTTTTGGCAACTGCATTTTGCTTAATTATTGGCAAAGTAGCAGTTAATTTAAATTGGAATAGTTTCGAAAAGGCATTACACAAAAACATCAAAAATATTTCCACCGCTTTATTGATTTTGTTAATTATCGGAGCATTATCCGGTACTTGGATGATTAGCGGGGTTGTGCCTTTGTTTATTTCTTACGGATTAAAATTAATTCGACCTGAGATTTTTCTGCTATCGGCAGCCCTTATCAGTGCATTAGTTTCGCTGATTACCGGTAGTTCATGGACAACTGTGGCCACCATTGGTATCGCACTTATGGGAATTGGCCGAGCTCAGGGCTTTTCCGATGGATGGATTGCAGGCGCAATTATATCTGGAGCATATTTTGGTGATAAAATGTCACCATTATCTGATACTACAATTCTTGCCTCGTCAGTATCAGGAACACCACTTTTTACACATATCAAATATATGTGGATAACCACAATTCCTTCGTTGATAATTTCCCTTATTGTTTTCACCATTGCCGGTTTATCATTTTCAAATTTATCAACCAATGAAATTTCTATTTACAACGAGTCATTGAACGCGCGTTTTAATCTTACGCCTTGGCTACTTGTTGTACCCGCAGTAACAGTGTTTTTACTAGCTAAACGATACCCGCCACTTGTTATTTTATTTATATCGATGCTTTTGGCTGCAATTGCTGCTTTAATTTTTCAGAAAAATAATCTTTATGAAATTGCAGGAGGAAGTTCTCAATTAGATGCGGTAAAAGGCGCATTTATGAGTTGTTTCGGTACAACAAATCTTGAATCAGGGAACGCCGATATTAATCGTCTTATAGCAACAAGAGGTATGCAAGGAATGTTGCTGACTGTATGGCTGATTATTTGCGCTACTTGTTTTGGTGCAGCTATGACTTCTGCCCGAATGATTGAGAGCATAACCATAGCGCTTACCCGTTACATTAAAAATACTTTCGGGCTCGTCAGTTCTACCATTGCAAGCGGATTGCTTACCAATCTTACGATGGGTGATCAGTATCTTTCATTAATCCTTACCGGAAATATGTTTAAAGATTTATATGAAAAAAGAGGATACGAAAATCGTTTGTTGAGTAGAAGTTTGGAGGATGGCATTACTGTAACTTCAGTGCTAATACCTTGGAATTCATGTGGAATGACTCAGAGTACAGTTCTCGGAGTTTCTACGCTTATTTATTTTCCGTATGCGGTTTTTAATTATATAAGTCCCATTATGAGTATCACAATATCATTAATCGGATATAAAATAATTAAGCATAAGAGAGCTGATTTATAGTCACTAAATCTGAAAATTGGGCTTATAGATCAAAAACGATTTTTTAACCACATATTAATTATCTAAATAGCTACAGGCTGTTCTTAATAGCCCGGAGTTAAATCAAGGTCTTTTCAAAAAAAACTCCGTTATCAGAAATCTGATAACGGAGTAAAATTTATAAAAACTTACCTTTTATTTCGTTGTCTTTACTTTGCGTAAATGTACATGAACTCTCCAAAGAGTTAAACCAAAAGCCATAGCAAGCAAAGGTAAAATTCCTGATGGTACTGGAACCTGATTCGATGGATCTGGTTCCCCGGGAGGAGGAGCTTGTGAAGGCTTCTCAGAATTACTATTTTCAGATGTAGGTAAATCTGCAGATGTATTTAAATTGTTATTAACATATTCTGGATTTGAATACATCGGTTCTTGGGTTGATTTGTTTTCCTTTAAAAAATCAGCGTGCGCGCTAATCGATATCATAAAAACACATATTAAAACAACTACAAATTTGATGAAACTAATTTTATTTAGTTTATTAGTTAAACTTTTCATAACACTTCTTATTTAATGATTATTCTTGATTTTATAGTTTCTACCTGATTATTGGCTTCAATTAAATAAATTCCTTTTGTTAACATGGTATTAATTGTATTTAAACCACTATCAAATTTTTCAATTGAAAGAATTCTTCCAGTAGCATCATAAATTTGAATACTACCTTGAGCATTTCCTTTATTGTCAATAATTATTTTATTATCGTCAGTGAAAATTTTCAAACTTTCCAAACTATTATTCTCTGCGCTTGTGGTAGTATTGGGCGATGTAAGAATCTTAAAACGAGCGTTATCTAATAATTCCGATGATACTTTTCGTTGATTTACATTCATTTGTTCGGTTGAGAATGTATATGTAGAACCACTCTCTGAAACATTTATTGTTATCCCTTTATGTAGGTCAACTAAATATATTCCATTCGGGTAAATCGAATTTGTGTTATTATGAGTAAAAGTCATTGTATATTCTGTATCGATTCCCGGAACGAAACCAAGCATCATATTATTTATATCAGGAACTGAATTTACCTGATAATTTCCATCATCTTCAATTGCAAATAATTGTGGTGTCAAAGGAGATCCCAACATTTTTCTTCCATCAAATCCATTGTCATATTCTTTAGTACTATTTGGTAAAGTAACCAACCACATCTTATCTCCAAAATGTTCACCTTTTATATCAATAGTCGAATAAATTGTGTCCTGTATTTCTTCACTTTTCACTCTCAAAAGGGCTGCATTTTCATAAGTAGAAAGAATGTCTGTTGCATAATTGAAAGATAAACTGGATCCTTCTGAAGTAGCTTTTACCAGAAATCCCTGCATACTTGGAATACTGGTGGGAAGCCCCGATAGAATTGGTAATAATTTTGGTACACTTAAATACTGTCCGGGATTCTCACCAGTACCGCTTTGTCCCTGCCAGTCACTATAAGAACCGGTATTATAAAGATATACGGTTTCTTCAGCATTAATAAAATTTAATCTGTTAATGGGAATTGCACAAGTATATGGATTGGCAAGAATATTTTCTCCTTTTTTGTAATCATCAGTATCAATATTTGCAATAGTGTAACTTAATGGTTGGGAAAAAGATGCATTATAAAGAGTGCCGTACATTTCGTAAGTTGTTGGAGCATCTTGTGTTATAGCATATCCCTGTATAGGTTCCATTGGCATATATCGGGTAACAACTTCCCACATATCAGTGTTACTTTCATTATATTTATATAGCCATGATCCATCCAGATTGACAATTGGTAACATAGTAGTGAAAGGAATGCCAAAGTACTGATACTTATAATCAGTTCCTTTAAATGCTTTTGAGTAAAATAAAACGGTTGCTGTAGGTGCTCCATTAGCAAAAATCAATGATCCTGCAGGTGCACTTTCTGATGAATGTATTACAATTCCATATCGACCAGCATCATTGACTACATTATTTGCTCTGATTGTCATATCCGGCATGATATCAAGACTTACATTGTCTTGTACTAACAAAGTTCCATTAACCGTAACGTTTTGACCAAGTGTTTTTGACCCTGAATTTGACAGTGTTAAATTTCCAACACCAAGTGCAGGTAATCCGGCAATTACTTGGTCCGCACCATTAAATTCATAATTTGCAGAAGAAGAAAATACTTTTGACAATAAAGTTCCTGTACCAACAGCACCATCAATACCAGCTGGATTTGCTACTACAAAAGTAGCTCCAGAATTAATATTCAATCTCGGTGAGAAAAGAGCATTACCTCCAGTAAAACTAATATGACCAGAACTTTCGATAATTAATTTACCATTCGAATTTACATTAAAATTTGAATTTGAAGCATTTCCTGATCTTATCAGCACTTCAATACCGTCTTTTATTGTTAGTGTTCCTAAAACTCTTAATTCCCAATTTCCAATCTGCAATAAGTTGCTTGTAGCGTATCCAATAGTCCAATTTGCTAATACATTTCCAGATTTACCGTCGGGTACGATAAAAACATCGTTTTTTGATGTGAAATTCGATGGGTTGGAACCTGTTTCATCAACATTAGTAGTCCAACTACTTGTTAAATCTGCCCTTTGTCCATCTTTAAGATAATAAGTTGCTGAGTTTGCTGCAAGGGTAAAGAACAGAAGCAATATAATTAGATTGTTTCTTTTCCAAATCTTTAATAGATTCAGAAAATAAATAAAAGTTGAAAACTTAATAACAATTCCCAACCTTGAAAAAAATAACTTTGTAAACGTTCTCATATTCATTTGATTTTAAATTAATTAATCTAAACTAAATCTGTTTTATGGCTGACAACAATTGTTTGTTTGAAATTTCTTTAAAACAGATAAAAAATTAGTAACAAAAAAATAATCGAAATTACTTTAATTTAAAGATATACCTTTAAATGAAAATCAATAAAAAAATAACACAAATAATTCAATAAAAGTTCAATGAAAACATAAAAAATATTATTTCACAAAGATAAAGAGAAATATCAAAAAAACAATTATAATTTTAAAAAAAACATATGCTTTTAAAAGATAATATCAAAAATTATAAATTTATACTGTATTACAAAGAGTTATTTGGCATTAATTTCACATTTAAAAAAAAATATATACTGCATACAAATTTACAATAATATATTTTTAAAAAAAAAGCTAATATCCTTTCAAAACATCATATATCTAAAAAAACATATAACATTATTACATTAATAAACTAGATGATATTATTCAGCAATAAGGTTAAAAGCCCCCTTGGTGAGTATCTTCTTTTTATCAACTCCTGATTTTATTTCAATAAAAGATTCAGATGCAAGTCCGGTTTCAACTTTAACTTTTTTGAAATAGTAATTTTTATCATCCTGTTTTTCGAGTATTAGAACAAATTTACCGTCATATGTTTCCACAACAGCTTCAGCAGGTATTGCAACAATTTTATGTTCATCAGTTTTAATTTCGGCATCGACAAAAGCATTGTGAACAAGTTTTGACTGTATTCCCTTATCAATGCTTGCGTAGCAAACTACAGCTTTTGTTTCAGATTCGATAGATTTTCCTGTTTTATGAATGTGCGCTTTCATAATTTCATCAGGTTTCGATAAAATGCGAAAATCCACTTCCTGTCCAATTTTAATTTTACCGACTTCATTTTCGAAAACCATCAATTTAAGCTGCTGTTTATCCGGATTTACAATTTCGAAGGGTGCATTATTTACTTCAATGGTCTGTCCGCTGACAGCATTCATTTTAGTCAGAAATCCGCTTATAGGTGCTTTAACGCTATATGTTTGTACAATATTTCCAGTTTCTGTTTGCTCAGGAGAAACATTCATCATAACCAATTTCATTTTTAAGGCATTTCGTGCAGCCACGGCTGTTTGATATTCGCTGCGGTAAGCCATAAGTTCTTTCTCGGAGCCTACGCCCTGTTGGTACAATTCCGCGATACGGTTATATTCTACTTCAGCTTTATTAAAACGTATAAAAGCTTCTGAGTAAGTCTTTTGCAATTCTATCCATTCGTTACATGAAACGGTACAAAGCACTTTACCCTGTTGCACATAATCGCCTTCGGCACACAAAATATCCTGTACTATTCCCGTAAGCATGGTTCCCGCCTGTGCAATTCCTCCGGGCATTGCTTCCACCACGCCTTTGCATTTTACCGATTGGTACCATGTAGTTTCAAATGGTTTGGAAAGCTCCATTTTATTCATTTCAAACTGCTGATTTGAAATAACAATCAGTTCATTTTCAATATTGGATTGATCTTTACTTTCGGAGGTAGTTTTACCTGAACAGGATAAGATTAACGCCAAAACAGCAAAAGCTAACAATTTTTGTATTTTCATATTGTTCTGTATATTTTCAAATAATAAAATGATGATGCAAAACTATCGCGAAAGATAAAAAAGATCGACAACTAAACGATTATAATTAAATACATTATCAAGATACTCTAATTGAAGATTTACTGCATTTTCTGTACTGAGAGCATATTCAAGAAAACTTATTTCACCAGCATCGTAACTCATAGAAGCAGTTTTAAAAATTTCATCGGCAAGTTTTTTTCCTGTTTTATTATAAAAACTGATATTTTCCCCGTATTTTTTCAGTTCATTTAATATCTGATGCATTCTTTTTTCAAGATAAATCATTTCATTTTCAATCTGATTCCTGCTTATTTCCGAAGAAATTTTCGTGGCTTTAATTTTTGCTTTATTTTCCATGAAAAACAGAGGAACTGCCACGCCAACACTGTAACCATGATAGTTTTTAGCGCCGGTATATACATTTGTTCCATTGAAATAAGAAAGTGAAATATCAGGTAAAAGTTTATTCTTTTCAACTTTACCGAGGGCATTTTTATATTTCAAATCTTTTTCAAGAAATTTTATAAAAGGATTTTGTTCAAGTGGTTGTGGACTGACAGCTAAAGGTTCAAAATCGGATGATGAAAGAATGTAAACTGTATCTGACTGTAAAAGTGCATTAAATTCATTTTTTGCATTCTCAAGTTCAGCAGAAACTGCATTTAGCAAGTTTCTTATTTGTTGAGCACGTGCCGTCATATTCAGCATGTCGAGACGGTTTATTGCTCCTTTACTTTGTTTCAGCTCATAAGCAGTTTGAATTTTTGCGTACAAACTGTCAGTCTTAAACATCATTTTATATTTATTCTGCAAATAATTTATCTGATTTCCTGCCTGTGTTACATCTTTAATCAGTAAAAATTTCTGATATTCAAACTCGGCAACAGCAATTTCAGTTTCAGCACGAGCAGCATTGTACTGTGCACCGTAAAGCGTTGGGAAACTGAATTGCTGATTGACTCCTATAACTCTGAGCGGATATCCATTCTCGGCAATATTATTCTGGTCGTAACCGTAATTCAGTTCAGTTTTACCAATATCAAATGCTGATGCTTCCAAAGTTTTCATTTGTTGAATTTTCAGACTACGGTTTTTTAGTTCAAGGTTGTTTCTGATGGCAATTTGGATAGCATCGTTCAGACTTATTTTTTCAGAAGCAGATACTAAAGTTGATGTTGAAATCAGTAGTACGGTTATCAACAACAAGGTATTTTTTCTGATAACTCTGAATGTTTTGAAATTAAAACCTGTAACATTGTAAAAAATTTCGAACAATAATGGTAAAGCAATCAAAGTGAGCAAAGTAGAAGTAATGAGTCCGCCAATTACGACAGTTGCCAGCGGACGCTGCACTTCGGCGCCTGCACCGGTTGACACAGCCATGGGAAGAAATCCGAGTGCAGCCGCACTTGCAGTAAGCAAAACCGGGCGCAAGCGGCTGGTACTTCCCTCAATTATAAGTTCGCGCATCGAAGTATTATTTTTAAGTTTTAGTTCTTTAAGATGTTCAACCAAAACTATTCCGTTGAGCACTGCTATACCGAACAAAGCAATAAAACCAATACCTGCCGATACACTGAAAGGCATTCCTCTAATCCACAAGAACAACACTCCGCCCACGGTGGCAAGCGGAACAGCCGAGTAAATCAGCATTGCATCTTTAACCGATTTGAAAGCAAAATGCAGAAAAATAAAAATCAGCGCCATAGCAATCGGCACGGCAAACATCAGTCTGTTGGTGGCATTCTGCAAATTCTCGAACTGACCGCCGTAAGCCACAAAGTAGCCCGGTGCAAGTTGAATTTTTTCATCCACAACTTTCTGAATATCCGTAACTACTGACTTCAGGTCTCGATTGCGCACATTCACACTTACCACAACACGACGGTGAGTGTTATCGCGAGAAATTTTTGAAGGTCCTGTGGTGTATATCACAGTAGCCAGCTCTGAAAATGGCACCTGAATTCCATTTGCAACAGGAATCTGCAGATTTTTAATACTGTTAATATCCACACGTTGATTTTCCGGAAGACGTACTGTAAGATCAAAACGCTTTTCGCCTTCGAAAATTACACCTGCTGCAGCACCGCCAAATGCCATGGAAAGATATTGATTGAGTGTTGCCATATCTACACTATAGTAAGCAATTTTCTCTTTGTTGTATGCTACGTTTATTTGTGGTAAACCGGCTGTTTTCTCAAGAATAATATCGGCAGCTCCCGGTACATTTTCGATAGCCGTTTTAATTTCACCCGCTTTTCGGTTCAGATAATCAAGATCTTCGCCGTAAAGTTTTATGGCTATATCGGCACGAACACCCGTAATAAGTTCATTGAAACGCATTTCAATAGGCTGTGTAAATTCATAATCGATGCCAGGAAGAATGGAAAGAGTTTCTTTGAATTTATCAGCAAGTTCTTCCTTTTGTTTTGCCTTCGTCCAGTTATTACGTGGTTTGAGTTTAATAATCATGTCAATTTCTTCCATCGACATTGGATCGGTGGGAACTTCGGCTGCTCCGATACGACTTACAACCTGCTCAACCTCATCAGGAAAATTTTCGAGCAATAACTTTTCCATTTTGGTGGTTGTAGCCACAGTTTGCGACAGTGAAGTTCCGGTTTTCAATACGGGTTGTATAACAAAATCGCCTTCGTCGAGCGTAGGAACAAACTCGCCTCCCATTCGTGAAAAAATTACAAGTACAAAAATAAAAGAACCCAGCGCCATTCCTAAAACCGCCTTTTTATGTGCACATGCCCATTTTAATGAGGGCACATACAATTGCTGTAAAAAATTTATGAATTTTTCAGCAAAGTTTTTACTTTCCAGTTTTTCGGGTTTCAGGAATAATGAAGCTACAACCGGCAACCATGTAAAACCAAAAAACATTGCACCAAGAATTGCAAAACTAAATGTTAAGGCCATTGGCCGGAACATTTTTCCTTCTACTCCGGTAAGTGTAAGAATGGGAATAAATACAATTAGAATGATAATCTGACCGAAAACTGCCGAACGCATCATTTTTGATGCTCCATCCACCGAAATTTTATCGATGAGTGCCTGGCGATTGTTTGCGTCTGTTTTCAGTAAACTATTTTTACTTACAGTAATTTTTGCAGCTATAAATTCGATAATAATTACTGCTCCATCGATAATAATTCCAAAATCGAGGGCACCAAGACTCATTAGGTTTGCATCAACTTTGAAAATATACATCAACGATAGTGTAAACAATAATGTCAGGGGTATCATCGAAGCAATTACAAGTGAAGATCTGATATTGCCCAACAGTAAAAAAACCACTATGGTTACAATTATGCAACCAATCAGAATATTTTCGACAACGGTAAGTGTAGTTTTGGAAATTAATTCGCCACGTTCGATAACAGGATTTATAAAAACACCTTCAGGCAGAGATTTTTGCACTTCTTCAACTCTTAGTTTTACATCATGTATTACAGTTTTAGAATTTGCATTTTTCAGCATCATAATCTGTCCCATTACTTTTTCGCCCTGCCCGTTTCCGGTGATAGCACCATAACGGTTGGCATGTCCGAAACTTACTGCGGCAATGTCTTTCACAAGTACGGGCAATTTACCATTCCGGGTAACAACAGTATTTTCAATATCCGAAAGACTTTTCATTTGTCCATCGCCACGTATAAAGTAACTCTGACCGGTTTTTTCGATATAAGCCGCTCCGGTTATACTGTTATTTTTTTCGAGTGCATTAAAAACATCGCTGAGTGTAACATCAAAAGCAGCCAATTTTTGAGGTTCTACAGCCACTTCGTATTGTTTGAGGAAACCACCCCAACTGTTGATTTCCACAATACCTTTGATGCCAGAAAGTCGTCGTTTTACAATCCAGTCCTGTATGGTACGCATGTCGGTGGCTGTGTAACGCTGTTCGTAACCAGGTTTTACATCGAGAATATATTGATAAATTTCTCCCAGTCCGGTAGTAACAGGTCCCATATCAGGCTTACCAAAGCCTTCAGGAATTTTTTCGGATGCTGCTTTAATTTTTTCGGCAATAAGCTGGCGGGGAAGATAGGTGCCCATTTTTTCGTCGAAAACAATGGTTACCACTGATAATCCGAATTTCGAAACAGAACGAATTTCGATAACACCGGGTAAATTTGCCATTTCCAGTTCAACGGGGGCAGTAATAAACTGTTCAATTTCCTGCGTTGAAAGGTTGCCCGATGTGGTAATTACCTGAATCTGATTGTTTGTAATATCAGGTACTGCTCCAACCGGAATATGAAGTATGGAATAAATTCCGAAACAGGCAATTGTAATGGTTATTAGTATTATAATCAGCTTATACTTTATACTGAAACTTACAATTTTTTCCATTTAAAAAAAGGTTTACGAAAGAATATTAATTTTAATTCCGTAAAATTACTTTTTCTTTTTTTAAATGCAAATATAAGAGTAAATAAAATGCAGTGATTTAACTATTGTAGCAATCGGGGCGATGATAGCGGTATTTTTCTTTTTGCCTGTTAACTTCCGATTTGAGATCGCAACCTTTACATCCGTCGCAAGGTGATTTGTCTTTTTTTCGAATGCTGCGAACAACTGAAAAAACAGTGTAACCAACAGCGCTTAATATAATTATGTAAACAAGTATGTTTTGTAACATATAATTCAGAATTTCAAAAAATTTATTGTATTAAAACAAACTACCAATCTGGTAAGTAAGAAAAGCCGCCAACCACGCGAGCGCGGTAGTGTAAACCATTGTAAACACAGCCCAACCTGTACTTGCCTCTTTACGAATAGCTGCAATAACAGCCACACACGGAAAATAAATCAATACAAAAAGCATAAACGCGAAACTAACTAAGGGTGTAAATACTTTCTTACCTTTTAACTTGCCCGTACTGTGTTTTTGTTCAACAAGTTTATTTTTCAGTGTTTGACTTTCTTCGCTACTTTCAGCATCGGCCTGGTATAACACAGCCATAGTGCTTATTACTATTTCTTTGGCTGCCAATCCGGTAAGAATACTTACTCCCATTTTCCAGTCGAAACCAAGCGGACTGATTACAGGTTCAATTGCATGACCTAATTTTCCGATATAGGATTTTTCCTGTCTTTCCGATTCTTTCAGCAATTCTAATTCATGAATCAATTCGGCTTTAGTCTGTTCCGACATTTCAATATTTGAATTTACCAACTCAATTTCATTGTCAAAATCTTTAGAAAAATCAATATTCCGCGGGAAATAACTCAATGCCCAAATAATAACCGAAGCTACAAGAATAACCGTACCCATTTTTTTCAGATATTGCTGTCCTTTGTGCCACATGTGCATAGTTGTATTTTTCAGTGTTGGAATACGATATGGTGGTAATTCCATAACAAACGGAACTTCTTTCCCTTTAAAAGCGATACGCTTCATTACAAGTGCTGTAACTATGGCAATAATAATTCCGATTATATATATCAGGAAAAGATAAAAACCCTGATTTTCAGGAAAAATTGCAGAAATAATTAACACATATACTGGCAAACGCGCGCTACAGGACATAAATGGCGTTATTAACATGGTAAGAATGCGGTCTTTTCGGTTTTCGAGTGTGCGTGTGGCCATAATAGCAGGTACATTACATCCAAAGCCCATAACCAACGGAATAAATGATTTACCGTGAAGCCCGATTTTATGCATTAGTTTATCCATTATAAAAGATGCACGTGCCATATATCCTGTATCTTCCATAAGCGAAATGAAGAAAAACAGAATAAGAATATTTGGTAAAAACACAATTACCCCTCCTACTCCACCAATTACACCATCTATTAACAAGTCAGTTAGCGAACCTTCAGGCAAAACACTTCCCAACCAATTGCTCAACCAACCCACACCGGCATCAATCCACTCCATGGGGTAACTGCCAATAGTGAAAGTAGCCTGAAACATGAACCACAGAAAGAATATAAAAACGGGAAACCCCCAAACGCGATGCGTAAGAATGTTATCGAACTGTTGTTTTTCTATTCGCTTGTCGGTTTTTTTTATTTTTAGCGTTTCTTTTAGCGCACCATCAATAAAACCATATTTTGCATCGGTGATAACTGTTTCCGAACGCTCGTTGTATTCTTTTTCAAGATATTCGATAGCCTGAGCAGCAACGGACATAATGTTTTTATAATTATCGAATTGTTTTAGCCATTCGGCCATATTCCGGTCATTTTCAAGGAGTTTTATAGCTACAAAACGCGATGAAAGTTTTACCCTGATGGCAGGATTTTTCCAGATTTCGTGCTGAATGTCGTTAATGGATTTTTCAATTACCTGTCCGTAGTTTACATGAATATGTCGTACAGATGGATCTCGGTCTTCAAAAACATCAATTAATTTATCAAAAAGATTATCAATTCCGTTACCTCTTGAAGCTACCGTAGGAATAATGGGAATTCCTATCATTTGTCCAAGCGCAACAAAATCAAAATCGATATTATTTTTTTCAAGCTCATCGTACATATTAAGCGCGATTACCACTTTAATATTCATGTCGATAAGCTGGGTTGTAAGAAAAAGATTGCGTTCCAGATTGGAAGCATCAATCACATTTACTACAATATCGGGGTGATTTTCGGTAATGTGCTTTCGCACATAAAGTTCTTCGGGTGAATACTCGGTAAGTGAATAAGTTCCGGGCAAATCGACAGTATGAAATTCGTATCCGTTTTTTTTGAAAACCGCCTCCTTTGCGTCAACAGTAACTCCTCCATAATTCCCAACGCGCTCGTGTAAGCCGGATGCATGATTAAAAAGAGTGGTTTTTCCGCAGTTTGGATTTCCAACAAGGGCAATATCGATATGGTTTTTCTTTTTGTTGACAGTTACTTTCAGACGATCCTCATCAATCACGCCCATAAAATCGCCGGAAGAAAAATTTTCAGCCAACTCCACAGGAACAACTTCGACCATTGCAGCTTCAGAACGTCTGAGCGTTATGTTATAACCCAATATTTCATACTCCACAGGATCTTGTAAAGGAGCATTTTTTATCACACGCACCTTTTTACCTTTAATAAAGCCCATTTCGGTTATGCGTTTGCGAAAAGCTCCATGTCCCATAATTTTTACAATTATGGCTTCTTTGCCGGTAGAAATATCGGACAGATATATGTTATTTTGAGAAGAATTTGTACTAATCATAAAATTTCAGTGCTATCAATTTCAATATATAAATTTGATATTCAGGGTATAATAAATTATATTTCTAATCCAAAACGAAGAATTCCCACAAAAGCATTTCCAAGTTTTTCGTCAGTTCCGGCCGGATTAACAATATACTGGAAATTTGGACGAATATACAAATTTTTAGTAACATTCAAATGATAAGTAAGTTCAAAAGCTGTTTCGCTCCGCTTACGGTCCGAATCGATACCGGCATGTGCAACTGCCAAACCAAAACGATCATCCGGTCGGTTCTTTAAAAAATTATCCAGACTTATTCCAAAACTGAAATAATGATTATGACTGTTGATATTTTTAGGACTGACACCTAACTGAGAGAATAAAGTCAGGTATTTTAACACTTGCTGACTTCCAGTTAAATAAACACCTCCGTTCTTTTGTTCTGCATCTAAAGAATCGTTATGCTGATGATAATAAACGCCAATCTTATACTTCCCACATTTACCTTTAAATAATTCCGGAGAAAATTCAAACTCACTAACTGCCAGAAATCCATCATCTTTTCTGATATCCCAATTGAGATTAAAAGGGTTTTTTTCAAAATCATCGGGAGTGCCATCGTAAATTGCTGCTTTCAGCGATGCTTTTGGTGAAAAGTCCCACTTAAATTCAACTCCAAGAGCGGTAAGTGGAAATATTGGTGAAGGAACATTATCAGCTATGCTTGAATGAATACCAAACGAACTATTGATAAAAAAATCGGCACAATCCAAAACAGCAAAATTCTTATTTAAATCCTGCAATCCCGCAGTTACCGAAAAATTCCCAAAACGTTGTTTGTACCAAAGTTCATAAAGCCATGTCAGATTTCCTGCTTCAATATTTGACACACCCTGAAAATCACCGATAAGAGTTGCTGATGGTTCGCCACCATGCGTATTTGCTAATTTGATTGAGGCTTCGCCGCCATTCCACCAACCGACATTTTCCGAGTTGAAATCTGCAAAAATTGTTGCCAAACCAAGATAGGATGTTCCTGACTTTATTCCACCCGAAAAATTATTTACTAAATCGCCGGTGTAATTCGCTCCGAAATTGAGAATATTTTTTTGAGCATAAGTAATTGTAATATTCAAATTCAGAATGATAGAAAGTATCGTTATATGCTTTGTCTTCATCAAAAGGGAATTTTTCAAGAAATTATTATACCATTTATTACTTAAAATAAATTACATCAAAAGAAAATTTCCATTTCTTTTTTGTGCTGCAAAAGTACAAACGATATTAAATTCATTAAATAACTATTTATAATGATTATTATCAATTTATATAACTATTAAAGGTTAAAAGCACAATAAATAAAGATGAAATACAACCATAAAAAAACATAAGAACTAATGAAGCTAATTTTAACAAATATAAGTTTTATGTCAAAAACCACTTATTTACATTCAGATTTGGTTTTTACACCGCAATTATTAGTGTATTTACTACATTTATTTTGTATATTTGCCATTAATAATTGTGTAACAAACATTACATAACTATTAAATTTTCGTCAGATAAAATACCATAAGAACACCTGCGGCAATGACTGATTTTTTAAATATTCTTGAAACTTTCGATACCATTTCACTTGATGAAATGAGCGAAGTAAAATTGCTCGACAGAACCGACACGAAATTCACATTTCACATTAGCAGATTGCCCGAAATACTTTCAATCGCATCATCGGGATATAAAATACTTACCATTAACGGAAACCGGTTTGCACGCTATGAAACCCGCTATTACGATACACCCGATTACGAAATGTTCATTAAGCATCATAATGGCAAACTGAACCGTAATAAAGTACGTTTTCGTACATATCTCGACTCGGGATTACATTATTTTGAAGTGAAATTTAAAACCAATAAAGGACGAACCGTAAAATCGAGAGTGAAACGAGAAATAAATGATTATTCAATATCTGAAAAAGCACAACAATTGCTCGAAAAAAAAACGCTTTACAACCCTGAACAATTATGTGAAGCGATAAGAATTTATTATAATAGGATTACACTTGTAAGTAAAAACCTGACAGAAAGACTAACCATTGATTTTGATTTAAAATATCGCAAAAATGATGAAGTGAAATCTTATCCGGAAATGGTAATTGCTGAAGTGAAGCAAGATAAATCGGCTCATTCACACTTTGTGATTTTAATGAACGAATACAAAATCAGGGATATATCCATGAGTAAATATTGTCTCGGCATTGCAAGCCTCGTAAAAAATATCAAGAAAAATAATTTCAAACCAAAAATTACTTATGTCAACAAACTTTGTAACTCAAATTCGAACTAAACTTGTCGGTCTAACCTTCTTGTTCATGTTACTTTTTTCACCTGTTGAGTCAAAAGCAACTGCTCCGTCAATTGATTCTGCATTTTTAGCCGAAGAGTCTCAACTGCTTGAAAACGGAATCGACTCAAAAAAAGGAGGAAAAGAAGTAGAAATCACATCGAAATTTTTCCTAAGTCTTGGATTCGATTTACTTACAATTGCGCTGATTATCATTTTCATATATTATCCGAATTACAAAAAGCTTGATACTATATTCACTTTTGTGATGTTCAATGTAACGATATTTTTACTCACCTATGTTTTAAATACAGTAAAAATATCGATGGGGGCTGCATTCGGTTTGTTCGCAGTATTTTCCATGTTAAGATACCGGACTTCAGGTATCGACATGAAAGATATGACCTATCTGTTTATTTTTATAGCAATGGGGTTGATTAGCGCTATAGAAATGGATTTTTACGAAAATGTAATTATCAGCGCTTTGGTAATAGGGTTTACATTGATACTTGATACGAAATTAATTTTACGACGGGAATCGTTGAAAACTATCCGATACGAAAAAATTGACATGATAAAACCCGAAAGGCGCGAAGAGTTAATAAAAGAAATTAAAGACCGCACAGGACTGAATGTACACAGAGTTTCGATAGCAGAAATCGACTTTTTAAAGGATGTTGCCATGATTAACATCTATTACTACGACTGAAAATCGAAAATTCCAACAAAAGTGTAATTAAATATTTATCCACTACATGAAACTACAGAAATTTATGCTATTGGTGTTAATGGTATCGCTGTTAACACCTTTCGCATTTTCGCAAGCTTATAATTTCGGAACCTGGACCAACTTTGGCATTGAGAAAAAAATTACCAAAAAATGGAATGCCGAAGTTGAAACTGAATTGAGAACAATTGGAGGTAACAGTTTATATTTTGTACGACTTATTGAAAGATGGAATCTTGGATTGGCTACGAGCTATGATATTAATAAAAATCTGAAGTTAGGTGTTGGTTATGATTTCATGAACAAACTTGACACAAAATACCTGAATTATCAGTTTCGTAACCGGTTTAATTTTGCTGGAACAGGCAAACTGAAAATTAGTGATTTTACATTTACCTTGCGCGAAAGAATTCAGACAACATTTAAGGATGACAGCAAACGTATAAAAAATAACGGAACAATTGACACTTACAAAATGAATCCGGAATGGTCGTGGCGAAACAGGCTTAAAATAAGCTATAACATACCAAATTTCAAGATAAACCCATCTGTTTCAGCCGAAACATTTTATCAGCTCAACAATCCTGATGGAAATATATTGGAAAATATCAGATATATACTTTCGTTTGATTACAAATACAAAAAACACAACTTGTTTGAATTTTACGGAGTTTACAACTCTTCATTAGAATCGGATGATGCTTATGGCAAATATGTACTTGGCGTTAGTTATAAATATTCATTTTGATTATCACTATAAATAATGAAAAATATAATAATTACCATTTCAGTTTTACTTATTGTAGTTTTAACTGCGTGTGATCCCGAAAACGTGAATATAGGTCAGAAAAAGTATAATGACACTTTAGATACTGTTTGGGATACAACTTCAGTAGCAAGTATTAATTTAAATAACACATCGATTACAGCATCTAAAAAATCAGTAATTATAAATGGAGCTTCAGCCACCATTACCAAACCGGGAAATTACAAAATAAGCGGCACACTTCAAGACGGCCAAATAATTGTAAATACTACCGAAGAAGGACGCGTAAGATTAATTCTGAACAACGTAAACATTACAAATTCAACCTCATCACCTTTATTTATTGCAAATGCTGAACGAACAATAATAATATTGCCGAAAGGTTCCGAAAACACGTTTACTGATGCAAATAATTATACAATTACTGCTGATAGTTTGAACGCACCAATATTCAGCAAAGACGATTTGGCAATTTTCGGTGAAGGAGTTTTGAATGTAAATGGAAATTACAAGGGAGGAATAACATCGCGCGATGAATTGGATATTTTAAGTGGTACGATCAATGTTAATTCTGTTACAACCGGCATCAGAGGCAAAGATAATCTGCGAATCGAAAACGGAACATTCAATATAAATTGCAGTGGCGATGCGCTTAAAGCCGACAATGATTCAACTGAAACAAAGGGTTTTATAAACATAAAAAACGGCTTATTTAAACTCGTTTCAAATTTTGGCGATGGCATTACCGCATCGAAAGTAACAACTATAGAAGGAGGAATTTTTGATATTGAAACCGGAGGAGGAAGCGAAGTTGAACTTGACTCAACAGCTGCGTCAACAAAAGGAATAAAAGGCACAGAAGGCACAATAATTAAAGGTGGAACTTTCGTAATAAATTCATCGGACAACTGCATACACTCATCAAAAACTGTTGAGATCTCAGGTGGCTATTTTACAATTTTCACAGGCAACAGAGCGCTAAAGGCAGATTCAACACTTACAATTACTGATGGAAATTTTGATATTAAGGAAGCATTTAAAGGTATAAGCAGCCATAAAATAAAAATTCGTGGTGGAAATATCACAATTAACTCGCAAAACGACTGTCTGAAAGCTACACTTGGCGAAGACATTACCGAAAATGATGGTAGTTCTTTAGAAATCAATGGTGGAACTCTGCTGCTTTCAACCGAAAAAGGCGATGCTGTTGACAGTAACGGAAGTATTGAAATGCTTGGCGGCACATTGGTTTTGCAAGGCTCACAAACAGACCCCGACGAGGCCATCTCGCACAGGTCAACATTTACTATAAGTGGAGGAAATCTGATTGCTGCCGGAGCAAAAACATTAGCGCCAACTTCAGGAACTTTACAAAATTCGGTACTAATACGTTTCAGAACTTATCTGTCGCCAAACGTACATATTTGCATTCAGGATGAAAATAATTCTCCTGTTATCATTTTTAAAATTCAAAGATACGCGCTATACGCACTTTTCTCAACATCAGCATTAACTACCGGTAAAACATATAACATTTACTCCGGTGGAACTGCTTCGGGAACCGAAAAAAACGGTTTCTATATTAGCGGAGTTTATACACCCGGCACAAAACGCGGAAGTTTCACGTTAAATGCCGGCCATAACACGGTACTTTTATAGATAACAATCCAAAAAAAAATATTAAAACAAAAGCAGTTTTTTTAAGTTCAAGCGATAGAAATGTCGCTTGAACTTTTTTGTAAATCAGCATAACTTTAAAAAATGATTATTAATTTCAATATGGTAAAGATTGATTTTATCATTTTTTGATTTTTAAAGAAACTTTGTAACTCAATTTTACTTACTTCAACACAATAAAAACATTCATTTTTACATTTAAGCGTATTTATCTGATTTTGTTTACATTACAACATTTTAAAAATATTTTTTTGCAATAAAACCAAAAAAATATGATTCAATTTATGCATAAAAAAGAAATAAATACTTATTTTAGTGCACTGAAAAATCAAAAATTTAATTTTTATATGCTGATAATTGGAATTGCCGGAGGAACCGGTTCAGGAAAGACCACCGTTGTTAAAAAAATTGTTGACAGATTGCCCGAAGGCGAAGTTGTAATTCTACCTCAGGATTCTTATTATCGCGATAGCGGACATTTACCTTTAGAAGAGCGACTTGAAATAAATTTTGACCACCCTGACTCTATTGAATTCGAACTTTTGGTAAAACATTTAAAGGAGCTTAAAAAAGGTCATTCCATCGAGCAGCCAATTTATTCCTACTTAACCTGCACCCGTGCCACCGAAACCATTCCCGTAAAACCTTGTCATGTGATAATTGTGGAAGGAATTCTTGTACTCACACATCCTGAACTCCGGAAAATGATGGATTTAAAGGTTTTTGTTGATGCCGATGCCGATGACAGATTAATTCGCGTTATAAACAGAGATATAGTTGAACGCGGACGATCGGTAAACAAAGTTATGGAACGTTATGAACAAACCGTAAAACCTATGCATTTACAGTTTATCGAACCAACCAAACGTTTTGCCGATCTCATAATTCCTCAGGGTGGAAACAACCATATTGCCATTGACATACTCACAAAATACATTGAGAATAATCTGAATAAAAAAGAAAAAAGTAAATAGATTTTTTAAACCTGAAAATCTAAATAAAATGCAATTAACCGATTTAAGTAAAATACTTTTTCTTGATATTGAAACCGTACCCCTTAAAGCTGACATTGCGGAACTTACTCCCGAACTTGCTTATTTATGGGAAGACAAATTCAATACGCTGAGAAAACGAATGCCCGAAAAATATTCTGAAGAAACCACTGCCGCACAAGCATTTGCAAATAGCGCAGGCATCTACTCGGAATTTGGAAAAATTATCTGTATTTCGGTTGGCTATGTGTATTTCAGAGGGAACGAATTGCATTTTAAAACCAAATCGTATGCCGGACACGATGAAAAAAAATTGCTGATCGACTTTGTAGCTATGCTCAACAAGTTTTGTACAACCAGCGAACAGTCGTTATGCGGGCATAATATCAAGGAATTTGATATACCGTATATATGTCGTCGAATGCTTATTAACGGAATTAATTTACCTCCAATTTTGAATATTTCAGGGAAAAAACCATGGGAAATCAATTTTTTTGATACCCTTGAATTGTGGCGATTTGGCGACTATAAAAATTATACTCCTTTGAAATTGTTAACCGCCGTTTTTGGAATTCCGACTCCCAAAGACGATATTGATGGCAGCCGTGTTGCTGAAGTTTATTACAGCGAAAATAATGTAGAACGCATCTCGCGCTATTGTCAGAAAGATGTGGTTGCCACCGCATTGGTATTTATGAGCATAAATGCGTTTCCGCATTTCAAACCGGAGAATATTGAATTTGTTTAGATATTCAAAAAGAATCAATGATTATTAAACCCGCAATATATTTTACGCTTTGCTGTGTGCTTTTGCTTAGTGCTTGCGAGGAGCAATTAACAAAAACCATAGTTAATCCAAATTCGGAGGGTGAATTACTGAAACGTACAGAACAAGATACTCTTATAATCGGTACCGTTTACAGTTCCACATCGTATTTCGTTTTTCGCGATGAGCCAATGGGTTATCAATACGAAATGGCTCAGAACTTTGCACGTTTTATTAAGAAACCTTACAAAACTTTGGTTGCAAATTCGGAAGCCGAACTCGCCGAAATGCTTAAAGAAGGTAAAATTGATATTGCCGCCCATAACTTTTTCGAATCGTTGGAATTAAAAAGAAAGTTCAGATTTGTTTTCACTCAAAATGACAATGAGTTGGTACTGGCACAAAATATCGGTGTCAGAAATATTTCACAGGTTACTGAACTGAGCGGGAAAACCGTACATGTAATAAAAAACAGTGTTTATCATAAACAACTTGAAACACTTAACGAAGAAACAGGTGGCAATATCATAATTGCGATTGTTGATGACACATTGAATCACGACGATTTGATAGAAATGCTGGCATCCAAAAAAATTGAATATACAATTACAAACCGCAAATCGGCTAAATTGTATAAAAAGCACTACAAATTGCTCGATATGAACATTCCGCTCAGTTTTAAGCGAAAAACAGGCTGGTTGATTCAAAAAACTGATACTTATCTTGCCTCAAAAATCAACAAATGGTGGGACGATGCCAATACACGTAAAATTGAATCGGTTTTATACATTAAATATTGGGAAAGAAGCCCCTATTTCGCTTCCCAAAAACTGAAAATAGGAAAAGGTTCTATTTCGCCCTGGGATGAATATTTCAGAAAATATGCTGTCGAAATAAACTGGGACTGGCGATTATTGGCTGCTGTGGCATTTAACGAATCTGGTTTCGATCCCGATGAAATATCATGGGCAGGCGCTTCAGGTATCATGCAACTTATGCCACGCACTGCCGGAAATTTTGGTTTAGACAGAACAAGCATTCTTGATCCGGAAAAAAATATTGAAGCCGGTGTGCAGTATATTAAGAGTTTAAACCTTACTTTTCGAAAGATTTCTGACCTCGAAGAGCGTATTAAATTTATTCTTGCTTCGTACAATTCAGGACCTGCACATATATTTGATGCCATGAAACTTGCAGAAAAATATGGAAAAAACCCAAATGTTTGGTTCGATAATGTTGACATTTATCTGCTCAAAAAAAGCGAACCTGAATTTTACAGAGATCCTGTGGTTAAGTACGGCAAATTCAGAGGTAAAGAAACAGTAGCTTACGTAATAAATACACTTGAAACCTACGAAAAATACCTGAGAAAAAAATAACAACATCCGCCTTACCAATTTCCGGTAAGACAGATGATGCTTTGAAGAAAGTCTTATCTGACTTAAAATTCACATACCTAAACTTCCTGTCTGTACCAATTTATTTTTCGGGAAACAAACATTATTATAGCCAATATTACAAACAAACCAATACTTCCGATAAGCAAAGCAATATCTTCGAGCTGTAAAACCACGAAAAGGAAGATATACAATACCGCAAGAATTGTGGCAAGAATTCCGGTTTGAGTTATATTTTTAAAAATGCTGTGCGCATAAATTGTAATCATTGATATAGTTGCAAAACTTGCGATAAGATAAGCAATAGCAAAGTTTAACTGTTCGGAAATTGATAAAAGCAAACTGTAAAACAAAATCAAAGCAATTCCCACTAATAAATACTGTACAGGATGAATTTTCTTACGGGTAATAACTTCAACAAAGAAGAAAACCACAAAAGTTAACGCAATAAACATAAGCGCGTACTTTGCCGAGCGCAGGTTTTGTTGATAATGATTAACCGTATCCACAAGATTTACACCGAATGATGAATCGGATATCGAACTAACCTCTCCATTTGTCCAGCTTTCGGGTATATTTCTGTTAAAGTGCAAAATATTCCATTTCGCATTAAAACCATCTTTATCTACAGAATATTCAGGTAAAAAACTACCAATGAATCCGGGAGCAGCCCACGAACCTTTCATTTGAATCTGAGTATTTTTTCCTACCGGAACGAAATTTATACTTCCTGAACCATTCAGATTCAAACTGCAACTGAAATCAGCGCCATTTTCCGTAAATAATGAATCCGATTTGTTTAACATTATCACCAATCCCTGTCCTATCGCATCGTTAATTCCACCAGCTTCGGCCATTACAACTTCATTGTTCATTTTGAAAATCACGTTATTGGTTAAGCCACGCAAATCAGATATACCTATCCGAACAGATATTTCATTCCGGTTTACCTGCGCATTTTGTGGTAAATTTTGCAATGGATTTTTGAATTTTCCGGAAATATTGAGTTTACTTTTATATAAAATGGATTTGAAAATTCCCAAATGCCTTTCTTCGGGAATCAGATTTACATCCATTTTTAATAATTCCGGAGTTATTATCAGCTTATTCTGCTCTATTACAGGTTTATTTTCCGTGTCGATAGTGGTAATCTGGTACGGAATAATTAAAACGGGACCTTTGACAGTTTGTGCAAGACTCCATTTTTCGTTAATTAATTGAATAGCTTCTACACTTCTTTGTTGCCTTTCCATAATCAGGTTTTCTATCATCGAACCCGGAATTAACAATAACACAGTCATTATAAATACAATTATTCCTTTCATTGTAATTGACTGACTAAATTTTTCTGCTTTTTGAATGTTTGTTTCCATAACTAAATTTGTTTTTTAAATGATTATATATTTGTAGATAAAAGTACTTTGCATTTCAAAGCCTAAAGACAAAAAAAATTAACGAAGAAGCTGCTCTAATGCGTTTAAATGCTCCTGAAAACTTTGCTTGCCAAGTTCTGTCAAACTATATTGTGTATTTGGTTTACGTCCGATAAATTGTTTTGTCGATTGAAGATATTCAAAACTTTCGAGGGCTTTAATATGACTTGCAAGATTTCCATCGGTTAATTCCAATAAATCTTTCAAAGTATTGAAATCAACCGAATCGTTTACCATCAGCACTGACATAATTCCGAGTCGGATGCGGCTATCGAACGCTTTATTTAATTTTGAGATTATATTTGCCATTGAAATTAATTCATATCATATTTTCGGTACATAATGGCGCCATAAATAATATGACACACGCCAAAACCAAGAGTCCAGAATAAAATTCCCTGATAAAGAAAAATTGCTGCGCCAATTCCCAGTACAATTTCAGTAATTCCAAGGTAATGAATTTCTTCGAACGTGTATTTCGAAGCATTAACCAAACCTAAACCATAAAATATTAAGGTTGCTGAGGCAATGTACTCTACATTTCCATCAAATAATAATATTAATGAAAAAATTCCTCCGGTAAGCAAGGGTATTCCCAAGTTATAAATAGTACGAAGAGTTGCCTTGTTAATTAATTTAAGATTTTTCTTACGGGCTTTTTTCCATGAAAAATAAAATCCAAAGCTTAATGACAAAACAAGTACTAAAACCGCATCGGTTAAAAGTATCAGCTTTTCCTGATAGCTGTTATAATCTGTTGCTCCGGGATTTCGCAATAAATAAAAATAGGCAAACGAGGCTCCAAGTATAGCTGTAAAACCAGCCAACACACCCGATAAACCACTCAACGACAGGAATTTTGATGATTTCTCCATCATTTCCCGTATTGCTTTAATATCTTCCATTTGTTTTTTCATAACCCTTAATAAAGTACTTTGTGTTGCAAAGTAAATACATCAAATTAATAACGCAAAAATATTTCACATTAATTAACACGCGACCACATAACAGTTTAAAGCACAAAACTGTCAAATACTTATACTTCAATTTATTTAAACAAATATTTTTTGACAAAAAGAACTTAAGTAATAAGAATTAATTACCTTAATTGTAATTTAAAATCAATACATTCTCACTCAGAACAATTTTTCATTATTTTTGCACACATAAAAAACATTCAGTAAAAAAACCATTGAAATTATGATAGCATTAGTTACAGGTGCCACAGGAATGACAGGCAGAGAATTGGTTCGACAATTGCTACTTGACAGCAATTTTACAAAAATAATTACATTTGTAAGGCGCAGTAGTGGAGTAATTGATCCAAAGCTTACCGAACATATCGTAAATTTTGACTATCCCGAACAATGGCAACATTTGGTTAAGGGCGATGTATTGTTTTCGTGCATGGGAACTACACTCCGTAATGCAGGCAGCAAACCCGCTCAATACAAAATTGATTTCGAATATCAGTACGAAATTGCAAAAGCTGCATCGACAAGCGGAGTAAAAAAATATATTCTGGTATCTTCGGCAGGCGCATCTGCCTCATCACCCATTTTTTATTCAAACATGAAAGGAAAATTAGACGAAGCGGTACAAAAACTTCCGTTTGAATCAATAACGATTTTACGCCCCGCACAGTTGATTGGCGAACGTGAGGAAAAACGAGTCGCTGAATTTTTTGCCGCAAAACTTATGATAGCACTTAACAGTTTGGGAATTCTCAAAAAATACAAACCATTATTTGATTTTACTTTAGCTAAAGCCATGATTAATGCTACAAAAAAATCAGGCATTAAAATATATACTTTTACCGAAGTACATGAACTGGGATATGATAAATAAAAAA
>CAYONE010000021.1:36207-52437 GCA_964405245.1 uncultured Paludibacter sp. | reverse complement strand
ATGCGACTGGGAAGTCGCTTGTCCCTTGATATTTTCAAAAATACCAATGACTATTAAAACATATCATTATAAGTTAGTGTTCTAAATTAGTTTATATCATACGAATTCCTAATTATCATTTCTGATTACACCTAACAGGTTTTTAAAACCTGTTAGGTGTTGTAACTATTCTAAACAAAACTACATGGATAATACAAGTTAATTCTGATTACTTACTTATATCATTTACTACTTACTTATGTTTTCATATTCATTCGTATTTTTTCCCTCACTATATTATCATAATTAGATGCTTTTGAAACAAAACGTTATTTATTTCCTGTAACTTAAAACTGAACCATTCATCAACTTTTGGTTTCTTAAATAAACTACATGTAAAGTCATTAAATGAAAAAACTTCGAATTACCGAGATGAATCGTCTGACACCTGAGGAGTTCAGGGAGGAGACAAAAATTCCACTTGTAGTAGTGCTTGATAATGTACGTAGTATGCACAATACGGGTTCAGTTTTTCGCACCTGCGATGCTTTCAGAGCAGGATTAGTGGTTTTGTGTGGAATTACAGCCACTCCACCTCAAGCTGAAATTCACAAAACAGCATTGGGAGCCGAGAATACTGTTGAGTGGAAGTATTTCGATGATACTATGGATGCGGCAAAATGGTTGAAAAATGAAGGCTATAAGCTTGTGTCTATCGAGCAGGCGCATGGCAGCACTATGTTACCGCAATTTAAGATAGAACCAGGACAAAAATACGCGGTTTTTCTGGGCAACGAGGTAAAAGGAGTGCAACAGCAGGTGATTGACATTTGTGATTTTTGTGTAGAAATTCCACAGTTTGGCACTAAACATTCTCTCAATGTAAGCGTTACAGCAGGTATAGTAATCTGGGAGTTTTTTATGCAAACAGCGAAAATCTGAAATAATGAAAAGTAGTCATTTTCTTTATATTATAATCTTTTTTCTGTCTTTGGTTTCGTGTACCGAAGTGATAGATATTGACATAAATGCAGCACATCCTCAATTGGTGGTTGAGGCGGGTATTGGATTGAATGAGCCTGCAAGAGTGGTGCTTACCCGCTCCATAAGTCTTGATGACAGCATTCAAATTCCTTTCGAAGAAAACGCTGAAGTTGTTCTTTATGTAAAGGGCGGGAAATCAGAGAAACTTTTTGAAGTTACACCGGGTATTTATCTTTCGAGCACGATAACAGGAGAGGTGGGAAAAACATATAATCTTGCCATAAATACTCCTTCTGAAAAGGTTACTTCCGAATCGACAATGCCTCTTAAAGTAAGTATAGATTCATTAGCCGTAGAAAACTCAATTTATCCGGGAGGTGGACCTCCAAAAGGTAATCAACCTGCACCTTTTTATGAAATTAGGGTGAAATATACCGACCCGGCTGACCGCCAAAATTTCTACCGATTTTTAGTTTATGTAAATGGGGTGCTTATTGCGCGGAATAGTGTTATTAATGATCGCCTGTTTAACGGAAATAAAACCGAAGCATTTCTTGTAGTGTATAATCCTGAGTTGAAAACAGGGGATATAATCTCTGTTGAGATGCAATGCATAGAAAAACCTGTTTATGAATACTTTAATAGTATAGGTTCGATGCGTGGACCAAATTCATCAAGCCCTGCAAACCCTTATACAAATCTTGAGGGCACTATTCTTGGTTTTTTCAGTGCTCACACGGTGGAAAAAGTTAATTATATACTGAAATAAAACTTTTGGGCAGAAAACTACTTTGAAGTTGGTTTTATCTCCAGACCTTTTTCCAACAAAAATCTTAGGTTTTTTTCTACTGCCACAGCTGTTATTGTAGCGCCTGAGTAGCCATCAATCCGAACTTTCTGAGCATCTCTGAATTTCTTGCCGTTCCAAAGATTAAAAAATCCATTGTTGTCAAGTATTTTTATATAACTGGGAGTTTCCCAATGTGTGAGTAGCGCAACTTTCAGTATTATACCGTTTTTATCGGTAATTATCATTACAGGGGTTTGTTTGCTGTAACCGATAATATTTGTACAATGCTCTGTGCTGTTCATGGCATAACCAAGCACTTTCCCTTTTTCATTGAGTATCTGATACCAATAACTGTTTACTTTTTTTACTTCAACTGCTGTAGGAAAAACGCTTTGAACTACTTCCTTATTCGAAACTGGGTGTTCAACTTCCTGACGGGAATTCCGCCTTTGAGAAAAAAGGGTAAACGTGCCGATAAAAAGGAGAAATAATAACAAACGAAATTTCATAAATATATCAATTTTTAAATTAGTAAAAACAGACAAAAACAATTTTCAGAGTTTACTCCCGATTTTCAGTTTTCAGAACATCGATAAATTCAGTCATAACCATGGCAGTAGCTCCCCAAATATCGGCATTTTCAATTTTATAATATAGCGCTCGCACACTCTGATTTGCCGATGGTACATGAAAATCTTTTTCATAAATAATATTTTCATTGAAAAAATCCTGAAGATTCAGTTCAATAACTTCGGCAACCTCACGTTCATCAATTTTGTAACCCGGATGTTTTTGCAAATAACCCACGAAAATACTTATGAGAAAATTACTCGGCGGGACATAAATATCGGTCAACTGTCCAAGAATTTCAATGTTTTCACGGCTAATGCCTATTTCTTCTTCTATTTCGCGTAGGGCAGTTATTTTTACATTTCCATCGTTTTCATCGTATCTGCCTCCCGGAAAAGCAATTTGACCGGCATGAATGCCTACATAAAAACTCCTGCGGATAAATATAATTTTTAGGTTACCATTTTCATGAAATAATAAAATTAAAACCGCGCTTTTTTTAGCATCATTTTTTTCAGAAAGATATTTTTCAATTTCGGCAAGTCGTGTAGCAGGTGCAAGTTTTAAATGCGAATTGATGCCAGGCAGCGGATTTGAAAGTTTCTGACGAATTATTTCAGGTGTAAGTTCCATATCTCATTTATAAAAAATGCGCAACTATATTTGTTACGCATTGTATATTAATACTTTATAATCAAAAACTGTATTTCTTACAAAAGAATTGCTAAATTCAAGCTCACAAATGTTGATTGTATTTCCAGAACTCCCTTTCTTATTCCCCCTTTAGGGGGTTAGGGGGCAGCTTAGTTTATTAATCGTTTGCAATAATAAACTGCACATCGTAGGTTTTAAGCCATTCAATGTCTTCTTTTTTTATTTTCGAGTCGGTTATCAGATAATTAATGAGCGATAACGCTCCCAAACTCGCGAATGCATTCTTGCCGATTTTAGTGGAATCAGCCACAAGATAAATTTCGTTAGCCGATTCTATCATCGCGCGTTTTACACAAATATCGCTTATGCCCGGATAAGTCAAGCCGGATTTCAGGGCAATGCCGGCTGTGGCTAAAAACAACTTATCGACATGCAGATTCTGAAAAAAGTCGGCAGCTTTTTGTCCGGTCAACGAAAGCGTGGGGGCTTTAAACTCGCCTCCGGTAACTACTACATTAATACCTGCCTGAGCGCCTAAAATAAGGGCAATATTAAGGGCATTTGTAATAATAGTGAGGTTGCTGAAGCCGACAATTAACTTGGCAATTTCTGTAGTGGTTGAGCCTGAATCGAGAATAATTGTATCGCCGTTGTGAATAAATTCCACAGCTTTGCGGGCAATCATCATTTTTTCGGCAAGATTTTCCTGATTTTGCAAACTGAAACTCCGCACGTTCAGGTCAATATTCTTTAGATAAGCTCCTCCATGTTCACGAGTAATATAGCCATCTTTTTCAAGATGTTCCAAATCCTGACGAATGGTAACTTCGGTTACTTTAAAAATCCGGCTAAGGTCAGTTACCTTAGCATGTCCATCTTCCTGAATTAATTCCAGTATTTTTTCGCGACGTTGGTTTTGCAGCATGATTAATGGTAGTTTTAAGGATTTTGACAAATAATTAAATTGAAATCTGTTTAAGTTTGATTTTGTTCAGGAAAAATTAAGTTATTAAATAAACTTTTTTTGATTATTATTTGTATCGCTATTTCTGATACTACTCAATAATCATTTTTTAATATCAAGACTAACAATAATTTATCAAATGTAAAATCTCAGATATGAATTATTGAATTCAAATGGAAATAATATAAGTACAAAAATAATGTGCAAAAATAACAATAATTTTTTAATCATTAGTCAGTTACAAAAAAGTCTGAACCCACAAGGGATCCAGACTTTTATGATAAGGAAGAAATTATTTAAACGCTGGGTTCTGGGTTATTACACCAGGGTTCTGTGTAATCACTTCCAAAGGAATTGGCAATACCAATTGATTTGCGTTTAGAGTTATGTTTTTGCTGCTGTTTTTAATAACAGTTATTGCTCGTCCGGTACGTTTAAGGTCGAACCAACGGTGGAATTCCATAGCAAATTCAACCTGACGCTCATGTTCGCAGGCAAGCGCAACAGTATTATATTGTGCAGGATATCCTGCTGCACCATAAGCAGGCAAACCAACTCTTGCGCGCACTTCATTCAGATATTTTGCATCGCCTGTAGCTTCGGTAAGCATTAACAATACATCAGCATAACGTAAAACGATAAAGTTATTGTCTGAAGCTTCGCGCAGTCCGTCAACTTCTGCGGTAGGGTCTTTCCATTTTACAGTAAATTTCACATCAATTTTCGCACCTCCGGCAGTTGTATATCCATCCTGTATTGATATATCGCGACGCGGATCACCTGGTTCATAAGCATTCCACAAGTCAGAAGTAACCTGATTCATACCACCGCCCCATGCAGTAACAATGCGGTTATCGAGCGGAGTAAACATGGCCCAATACAAACTGTATGGGTTTGATTTACCGCCTTTATACTGAATTTCAAAAATTGATTCTGCGCCATTTTTCTTGGTTTTATTCCAAAGATCGGCATAAGGAACCAATGAGAATTTTCCGTAAACTTTTAATAATGCCTCAGAAGCTTTGGCTTTATCGCCCATTGTCAGGTACACTTTACCAAGTAATGTGTTGGCAGCTTCCTGACTTGCAGCGCCGACAAAACGTTGATTTGCTTTTGCAGGCAGATTTTCGGCTGCATATTTCAAATCTTCAACTATTTGTGCATAAACTTCAGCTTCGGGAGTTCTTCCTGCTTTATAAGCATCAGTAATTGTAAGCGGTTGCGTAACGAGTGGAATATCGCCCCATGCACGTACCATATCAAAATAAAATAATGCGCGAAGGAAACGGGCTTCGCCTACAAGCGCTTTCTTAGTAGCAAATTCAGCACCTGAACTTTTATAAATTATATTATTCAGTATAAAAATTGAAGCGTAATAATTGTTCCAGTATCCAAGCACCAAAACATTATTTTCGTTCATGGTGTGATTTTCGAATGCTTCATAATCCTGCACTGTACCGGCAGTATTGTCGCTGTAAGCATTATCAGACATTAACTCACCAAAAAACGAGGGCAAACTTTCGGGCCCGTAAAGTGTATAGAGTTTATTATAACCCGACCAAAGCGCTGTTTGAAAGTCTTTTTCTGTTTTATAAAAATCCAGATCGTTCATATTTGAAATTGGAGCACGATCCAAAAAACTATCTCCGCAACTAATGAGAGACAAGCTGAGAACAGCCAATAAATATTTTATTTTTTTCATACGATTTTCTTTTATTAATACATTCACATTCTCAAAATTTCCTGTAATCCATTTGTTTTTAAAAAATGTATGTATCATGTTTTATTAGTATTTTAAAAATTATTGATGAATAATCAACTTATTACAAATTAATGGTAATACCGGCTGTTGCAACAAACGGATTAGGATATGCACCATAATCGAAACCAACCAATACACCTGCCTGATATGTGCTACCTTCAGGGTCGTAGTTTGAATAATCGGAGAATACATATACATTTTCCATGTTTACATACAGTTTCATACCGTTAACTTTGATTTTATTAGCCACATTTGAAGGGAGATTATAACCCAAGCGGATATTTTTAATTCTTACGAACGATCCATCTTCCACCCAATACGATGAACTTAAAGATTGTACTGTGTTTTGTGTTACTCGTGGTTTGTTGATTTTTCCATTGCCCGGATCAGTGTCCGATTTCCAGTAGTTTGTAACGTATTTATAAGCATTGCGGTCGCCATTAAACGATTTGAGGAAACGAGAATTCTGATTCATAATTTCAGCTCCCTGAACTCCTGTTAACATTACCGAAAGTTCTACACCTTTATATCCGAATGTATTGGTCATACCCCATGAGAAATCGGGTTGATAATTTCCAAGAATAGTGCGGTCGTTTGCATCAATTTTGTTATCGCCGTTTACATCGCGTACTTTAGGATCACCGGGTTCGCTGCCTGGCCAAACAGGATATGCTTTGCTATCTAATTCAGCCTGATTCATAATTACACCATCGAAAATATATCCAAAATAGTTGCCGATAGGCTGACCAACTTCTGTTTTGGAAATAGCATCATTTACATTAAGAAGTATAGGGGCATTGTTAGCACCAAGTTTAAGTACTTTATTCCGGTTAGCCGAAATATTGAAGTCTGTTGTCCATGTAAATGCTCCTACAAGATTTTTCGAATTGAATGAAAACTCAACACCTTTATTCTCAAGTTCGCCAATGTTTGTAAGTGTTGACTGGAAACCTGTAAGTGCAGGAATAGGCACATTCAATAATAAATCGCGTGTTCTTGAATAATAAACATCCAAAGTAAGATTTAAACGTTGATTAAACACTGAACCATCCAAACCAAGATTGGTCTGTGCGGTTTTTTCCCATTTTAAACCTCTATCGGGGAATGTATTGGTATAAATACCCTGAACTACATTAGCGCCTGATACATACGAAGAATAACCCAACAATCCAACTGAACCGTAATTAGGAATCTGGTTATTTCCTGTTTCACCATAACTTAAACGAAGTTTCAGATTATCGAGCCAGGTTAAGTTGTTCATAAACTCTTCTTCTTTCATTCTCCAAGCCAATGATGCCGATGGGAAATATCCCCAACGATTGTTGGCACCAAATCTGGAGCAACCATCGGCTCTTATAGTTGCTGCTGCAAGATATTTATCTTTGTATGAATATGTGGCACGGGCAAGATAGGATAACAACGACCATTCAGTTGCCGAAGTTGTACCTGATGTTACTTTACCGGCATTGAGGGTTTTTACCATATCGTTAGGGAACGAACCCGAAGTCATGCTGCTATAATCAATACGTTGCTCCTGTGCTGTATATCCAAGAAGTCCGGATACTACATGGTCAGTTTCAAAAGTTCTGTTGAAGTTTAAGGTATTTTCCCAAACCCAGTTGAACGACTGCATTGTAATTAAATTACCTGTTGCATTTACCCAGCCTGAATAGCCCCAGTTTTGACCTTCGTTCCAATACGAAGAGTAATGAGAGTCTTCCAGGTTGGTGCTTAAAGCTGTTTTGAAAGAAAGTCCTTTCATAATATTCCACTCAGCAAAAGTATTGGCAGTTGTTACGTTTGTAATTTTTTTCTTTGTCATTTCGCGGGTAAGCGAGTATGGATGCCAAAGTTGGAAACCATATTTTACAAAAGTATTCCAGATTGAGTTTGGATCTTTAAAACCAAGGCTGCCGGTTTCTACATAAAGCGGGAAAATTGGAGCGCTCTGAAGACTAAGACTTACTGCATCTGACTTTCCTGCGGTTCCGAACGATGCATCGTTTGTACGTGTTAATCCAATATTTAAACCTACATTCAGTTTGTCGTTGATTTTATGTTTCATATTCGAGCGGAGAGTAATACGGTCGTATTCATTTTGGTCAACAACTCCTTCTGAATTAAGATAACCACCTGAAATCATAAATTGCGATTTTTCATTTCCTCCTGAAACAGATAACTGAACATTGTGCGAATATGCAGTTCTTAATAATACATCCTGCCAGTCAGTACCATTTCCAATTCTTTCTAACCAGACAGGATCGGAAAATTCAACCGGAATTTTTGTATTATTACCACGTACTGCATTCGGATTGCCTTTAAGAATAGTAGCCCAGGTATTGTTACGTGCAGCAGTTTCAAATGCCATCCATTCTTTTGCATCCATCATTTCGATGCGACGGTTTACATTTGAAATACCATATTCGTAGCTGGCATCAACTTTTGTTTTACCGGCTTTTCCTTGCTTTGTAGTGATAATAACAACACCATTCGCACCACGTGATCCGTAAATAGCTGCTGAAGATGCGTCTTTGAGTACTTCTATTGATTCAATATCATTCGGATTGATATTGTTCAATGGGTTGCGGTTAAAGTCCATATTACTTGCGCTTGAACTTCCATCGCCAGATCTAATTGTATTATCTTCCAACGGAATTCCATCAATTACATACAAAGGAGTTGTTCCGGCATTTATAGAGGAAGCTCCACGGACTTTAATGGAAGGAGCCAAACCCGGAGCGCCCTGTGATTGAGTAATCTGAACACCTGATACCTGTCCTGATAACGACTGTAAAGCATTTCCGTAAGGTCTGTCCTTCAGTTTTTCAGCGCCAAAAGAAGCTACTGAGCCGGTCAAATCTTTCTTGCGAATTTGTCCATAACCAACCACTACAACTTCTTCAAGACTTTTAGCATTTTCCTTCATTGTTACATTAATAACTGAACGGTTTCCCACACGCTGAACGTTTTCTTCGAAGCCTACATAATTAAAAACCAACTGAGCATCGGCGGATGCATTAATGGAGTATTTGCCATCAACATTTGTAATTGTCCCCTGGCTTGTGCCTTTAATAACCACATTTACTCCTACAAGAGCTTGTCCACTCTCATCGGTAACAGTTCCTGATACTTTAGTCTGAGCTGAAATAAGCTGAATACTGAAAAGCAGTATTAATCCCATAAAAAATCTCAGACTTAGTTTCCTGCTACGTTGAGAAAACTTAACTGCACAACTAAGTGCACGTCGATAATTCATCGTTTTTTCTTTCATAATGACATTTTTTTGATATTAGAAATTTGTTTTTAAGAGATGATTTAAAAAATTTTTGTTTCGTGTTTTTTTGGTGTTTTTCTGTGTTCTGTGTTTTTTGTGAATTTGATTTGGTTTTACATTATTTTACTTGAATCTTATCTTCATTTTTTTATTTCAGTTATCCGTAATGCAATATAGGGTTTGTAAGGTAATCTGATTTTTTTCAGATTTTTTTCATATAATCTGTAATCGTTTTCTTCAGCGGTTTCAAAAATTTCAGGTACGGTTACTATTGTCATTTCCCACGTATCAATAATTTCAACTTTAAATTTGGTGCCTGCTTTTAGTTTGCCAAATTCTCTGTTTTTTGCAGGCAGATTAAACAGCCAGCTATCGTGCATTTCTTTTTCGAAATAAATTATATAGTAACCTTGCCCAGCCGACGCGGTATAATTATCGCGGCTTATATCAGCCATAGCCAAAGGAGCCGGACATTCTTCTGCAATTTTTCGGAGAAAAGCAATACGTTTCCAGCTCGATCCTTTGAATTCGCCACCTTTTGCCCAGAAAATGGTGTCGTTGGCATTTTTGAACATGTACGAATCGCCATGTGTAACATAACCGCCTCCCAAAATTCCATTCCAAACCAGCATTGTCATTTCTTCGGGACTGTAACGCCCCCAACGCGATTTTAAGTTACCCTCGTAACCAACTTCGTCGCATATAACAGGTTTCTGATAAATATTCCGGAGGATGGCAGTTACACTTGGGCTTTGTACCGGAGTTTCATCCTGAATACTTACATGGGTAAATTCAGGTTTCCAATATTCGAAATATGTTGCCGTAGCTCCATGTATAGAGCATAAATGGCGGTAAGGATCATTTTTTACAACTGCTTTAGCAAGCACATCCCAATCGGAGTGTGTTTTGGTTTTTACCAAATCCCATTCGTTGGCAATTGACCACCAAACATTCCGAAACGATGCCAAACGTGCAGTTATGTATTCGATATATTTCAGATTTATCTCCATTGGCATGTTATCGAAGCCCCAACGACCTTTATCGTAAGGATGAAAAAGAATTATATCGGCTTCAATTCCCAATTTTGCCAAATCGTCAATGCGTTTTTCGAGATGCTGAAAAAATGCCGGATTAAACCTGTTGAAATCCCAAACTTTAATTTCTTTTCCGGTATTATCTTTTTTAATCTCTTTAATTTCGAAAGGATAAATTTCGGGTTCTTCTTTTACAAGATTATAATCTTTAGGAAAAACGCACATTCTGATTTTATTAAAACCCGATTTTTCCAGCGTTTTAAGTGTCATTTCCTGTACATCATTGTGCATGTGCGTCCATGCATAGGCTGTGGTGCCAAATGGATAAAACTGCTTTCCATCGGCATATTTAAAGTAAAAAACATCACTTACTTTTACCATGCCATGATTTTTTGACGATGCTTTTACACATTCAAAATATCCTTTTTTATTATTCAATGCAGAAATGCTGCTTTTAGTGATATATGTCCATTTTCCGTTTTGATGAGGCATAAACCGAACTTTGAAAGTATTATCTCCATCATAAAAACCATTTACCGTAAATGCGGTATCCGCACCTATAAAAGTTGCTTTAAGCATAACTTTTGCCGGATTAGTTGCCTGTGAAGTTTTAAAACTGACTTCAAATCTACTCCATTGCTCAACTTGCTGTTGTGCAAGTATTTGCAATGAAATTACAGTTGCAAATAATAGTGTAATAATTTTAAATTTCGTTCTCATGGACATGTAAAGGGCTAAGAAAGAGTCAAACTCCTTTTAAAAAGAGTTAAACCATCTCTTGAATTAGTTTAAAAAATTAACAGGAATAAATCACTTCGATAGGTTCAGTTTAACTTTTCTAAAGTTCCGGAATTTTGGAAAAGTTGAAAAATCTAAACCGTTAAAAGCCCTAAGATTTTTTGTTAAAACAATAAGAATTTGCCATTCAAAAAGAACAAAATAAGAATTAGAATAGAATGTGTGTGTTTCATGGTATTGTTGTTTTTGTTATAACTTTATTTATGGTGATAAATATCCCAACCGAGATAATTACCTATGGCTTCTTCCAGAATTTCGGCTACATTCCCGCGTACCATAGCCACATGATGTTCGAAGCCGTTTTTACACATATATTTCATCAAATTTTGCAGATTTGGAATTTCGGTAACTGCTATTCCTCCATCCATACCGTAAGGATCGTCGGTCATTTTTCCTTCGCCAAGATAACTTTTGATAATGCCTTTTGTGTCGTCGGTTGAAATGCGGAAATAAGTCATTTCGCCCGGAGCAACTTTGCCTTTTACAGCACCAAAAGTATCTTCACTGCCCAAAACAGTTCCTAAAACATCCAAACTGCCAATTTCTATATCATTCTGGAAAAATGATTTTGGGTAATTACTGCAATGTGTGCAAACTACTTTATCGCGGTCTTCTCCAAAATTGTTGTTCCAGTCCAGAATTGCAGATGGTGAGTTGGCAGCCAGAGCGAGTGCATACATCGAAATAGTCCCTGCCACATCAACTTCGCAAGCCGATGGCATAAGTTTTTCACCCATCATGCTCATAGTAACACAAGCTGCACATCCGTAATTTTTTTCTATTGATTCCCAGCATTGAATGGCTGAAATATCGATATTATTTTCCTTAATCCAGTTTTCTACAGCCAAACCGAAGCGCGCTTGTTTGGCAATTTTGCCTTTGTGTACAATTGAACAGCTTCCATATTCCTGAATTGCTGCAACTTTTTCTTTAACGGCAACATCGTTTTCGTCGATTTTTTCGGCTGCCGCAATAATTTCCGACATATCAACAGGAACTATGGTAATTCCGTATTTTTGCAATAATTTTTCGCTGAAACGCATGGTTTGGAAACCGATAGGACGAGTTCCGATAGCGCCAACCCGCAACCCGTTCAAACCTCTTACCACACGGCAAACAGCAGAAAATTTCAGAACATCTTTCGTGAATTCCTCACTGTCCAGGCTGTATGTGTGATAAATTGTATCGGTAAACTTTATGCCGTACTGATAGAAATTATTACAAACCGAGAGTTTCCCGCAAAAAGCATCGCGGCGGCTTTTTACATCCACTTTATCATTATCATCGTCAACAGCCTGTACCAAAACCGGCACATTCAAACCCGAAAGTTTGATTGAATTAACAACGCCCAGTTCATCCCCAAAATTTGGTAGCACTACAATAATTCCATCAATTACATCCTGATTTCTGCGAAACAATTCTGCACATTTTACAGCATCGGCATAACCCTCTATGTTGCCAGTTGGAGTTACTTCCGAAGGTAAAATAATTGTACTAAAACCCATTTTTTCAAGCTTATCAAGTACTTTTGCCCGTGCTTCTACTGCTAACTTAGCGTTAAAAATATTTCGGGTAGCTATTATTACCCCGAAAGTTTGTTTGGTTGGTGTCATTTTTTTATTGTTTTTAATATCTCCTTAGCCAGCTCCAAAGTAGAGGGAAAGTGATTAAAATGAAATGTTTATGGTTAGTAATATTTGTTATATTGATTAATAAATTTAAGTGCAACTCATTTTTTATATTTTAAAATTTAATTATTCTGATAATCTTGGATTTATGCTCACTCCCTCTCCTTTGGAGAGGGTTGGGGTGAGGTTTACTTTATTATTGTTCTTCTCACTGCTTTTTGCCAGCCTGAATATAGATTATTTACACTTTCAATTTCCATTTTTGGTTCAATGTAGTCGTTTTCAGTGCGGAGATTTTCAAGTTCCGATAACGAATTCCATGATTTCATCGCCAGTCCGCTCATTAAATATGCTCCGAATGCAGATGCTTCCTGAATCGGACTGCGGTTTATGCTCGCCTGCAACATGTCTGCCTGAAATTGCATAAGGAAATTGTTTTTCACAGGTCCGCCATCAACGCGCAATTCGCTTAACTCAACTCCCGACGATTGAATTAAATCCATCAAATCTTTTACCTGATAAGCGATTGATTCCAGTGCAGCACGCACAATATGTGCTTTGTTTGTGCCACGGTTCATTCCGCAAATCAGCGCTTTCGCATCGTTGTCCCACCATGGCGCGCCCAATCCTGCAAAAGCCGGAACGAAATAAACTCCATCAGTACTTTCAACCGAAGTTGCCAGTTCTTCAGTTTCTCCGGCTGATTGTATCAGTTTCAAATCGTCCTGTAACCATTTAATAGTTGCTCCGGTGCAATGTATATTTCCTTCAAAAGCAAAATAAGTTTTACCACAAACTGCAAAAGCAACAGAAGTAACCAATCCTTTAGGCGCATGCAAAGGCTTGTCTCCGATATTAATCATGATAGAGGAACCGGTACCGTAAGTGGCCTTCCCCATACCCGGAGTAAAACACATTTGTCCGACCAATGCTCCATGCGAATCGCCCAACACGCCCGCAATGGCTACTTCAGGAATAATTCCATTAAAAGTTGTTGTTCCATATACATCATCAGAGGCAAGAGCCTTTGGCAACATAGCAGCCGGAATGGTAAATAAATCGAGTAAATCCTGATCCCAATTTAAAGTATGAATATTGAAAAGTAAAGTACGGGAAGCATTGGTATAATCGGTAGCATGGATTTTCCCTCCTGTCAGATTCCAAATCAACCAGCAATCCATTGTTCCTAATAACAAATGACCATTTTCAGCATCCTGACGGGCATTTTCCACATTGTCCAAAATCCATTTTACACCACTGGCAGAAAAGTACGGATTAATAATCAGTCCGGTTTTTACGGTAACAGCTGACTCATGACCCTGTGCAATTAAATCTTCGCAAATTTGCGTTCCCCGGTTACATTGCCAAACTACTGCATTGCAAACAGGTTTTCCTGTACGTTTATCCCAAACAACTACTGTTTCGCGTTGATTGGTAATAGCTAAAGAAACTATTTTGTCGTTTTCTGAAATATTTTCGCTGACTAACTTTTTAACTGCTTTATAGGTGTTTTCAAGAATTTCAATCGGATTATGCTCAACCCAACCGGCTTGCGGATAGAATTGTTGGTGGTCTTCTGAAACGCATGCAACAAGATGTCCGTTTTTATCGAACAACATGGCTTTGGTAGCCGAAGTACTTTGATCTATGACGATAACAAATTCCTTGCCCCCCAACCCCCTAAAGGGGGAGTAAGATTGGGGAGAAAAATTAGAATTGTTGTGATTTAAATGACTCATATTTATTACACTATCTTTCGGTTAATTTGTATAATTAACTTTCATAATAAAGCCCTTTTACTTCCCCTTTAGGGTTGGGGGGGAAGGGTTAAAGGGTTTTTGTCGTTTTCAGTATCCCATCTGCATCAATTCCATAATACTTAAAAATCTCTATCGGAGTTGCATGAATTGCAAACTCATCGGGAATTCCAAGAATCTTCAGTGTTGCATTTCCGGTTTGAGCAACAATTTCTGCAACAGCTGAACCTAAACCGCCAAAAATACTATGTTCTTCTACAGTAATGATTTTTCCTGTTTCCCGAGCTGCTTTTTCAACAATTTCTTTGTCGAACGGCTTTAAAGTGTGCATGTCGATAACACGTGCTTTTATTCCCTGCTCATGTAGTTTTTTTCCGGCATCCAAACAATGAAAAACGGTTTCGCCTGTTCCTATTATTGTCAAATCATCTCCTTCGAGCAAAACATTAGCTTTGCCAATTTCAAACTTAATATCTTCGTTTTCGTAAACATTCGGAACTGCATTCCTTCCAACACGAATATAAACCGGATACGGATAATCAACGAGTTTCTCTACTAACTTTTTAGTTTGATAAATATCGGATGGTAAAACAATATGCATTCCCGGAAAAGTGCGTAATGCTGCAATATCGTGCAAACTGTGATGCGAAAAACCAAGTGCTCCATAACTTACGCCTCCGCTAACACCAAGTATTTTTACCGGATTGCCAGAGTAAGCCACATCAACTTTAACCTGTTCAAGACTACGTGCTACATAAAAACACGCGGGTCCGCAAACAAATGTCTTTTTCCCTGTCGAAGCAAGTCCGGCAGCTACGCCAACAGCATTTTGTTCGGCTATTCCCAATTCTACAAATTGTTCAGGAAGCTCGTTTGCAAAGCTATCCAAAGTAACCGAACCACGCGCATCAGTGGTTACAGCCACTATATTTTTATCTTTTTTTGCCAACTCTACCAAAGTATCGGTAAACATTTTGCGACATGGAATGGTATTCATTTTTTATCAATTTGAAAATTTGAAGATTTGAAGATTTGAAAAGTTTTTAAAATCGTTGTGCCTTCAAATTGCTTTATTCGTTCTTCAATTTCTGCGATTGCCTCTGCATATTGTTCATCGTTGGGAACACCATGATGCCATTTCGCAACTTTCTCCATAAACGAAATTCCACAACCTTTGGTGGTATGTGCAATTATCATCTTTGGTTTTTTGTTTTGTTTATCAAAATTTTCGATTGTTTCGATTAGTGATTTTATATCATTTCCGTCAACATCAAAAACTTCCCAACCAAAAGCCTCCCAGCGTTCGCGCATTGGTTCGAGCGACATTACTTTCTCGGTTTTTCCGCTTATTTGCAGTGTGTTTCGGTCTATTATTGCTACCAGATTATCTAATTCATAGTGCCCTGCCGACATTGCAGCCTCGTAAATTGAACCTTCGCCCTGTTCGCCATCGCCCATTAACACATACGTAGTGTAGTTTTTCTTATCCATTTTGGCTGCCAGCGCTAAACCTACACCATAGGAAAGTCCATGACCAAGCGCACCACTGTTTAATTCAACACCGGGTGTTTTTTTTGTTGGATGACCTGCCAGCAACGAATTAAAACTTCCGTAACTATCGGTTAATTCTTTGGTTATGAAGCCTGCATGTTCAAGTACAGCATAATAAGCCTCAACACTATGTCCTTTGCTTAAAATAAAACGGTCACGGTCGGGATCGTTAATTTTTTCAGGACTTACATTCATAATCCTGAAATATAAAACGGTTTCAATTTCCACAGAGGATAATGAACCTCCGATATGACCATGTTTTGATTTATAGATAATATCGAGCAATCTTTTTCTGATTTTTTCAGAATAAAGTTCTAACTGTTTTATTTCGTTTGCTTTTATATCAGCAGAGTCATTAATATCTGTGGAATGAATAACCGTATTTTTTGTTTGCGCAACTTTCATATATTTACGTTTATTTTCATTTATTTTCTGCGACAAATATAAATATAATTTTTAGAAATCAAAAAAATAATCAAAAAAAT
>CAYONE010000021.1:31329-36107 GCA_964405245.1 uncultured Paludibacter sp. | reverse complement strand
AATCAAAAAAATAATCAAAAAAATCATTGTTAAAAAATAAAATAATTTATAATTGATAGTCATTTACTTGATATATAGATCCTTCAGATTAATAATATTTGCTTGATTTTTTCAATTATGATTCTAAATTTGTGTTTAATCAAAAATAATTAAAAACTCAAATTATTAGAAATATCGTTTCATCTTAATAGTTTCTTTCGATATTTCTTTCGGTAAATTTGTTTTGATAGGCAAAAAAAAATCGGTCAGAATTTTATTGAAAAAATTCTGGCCGATGAGAAGTTGTTAATTTAAGAGAATCAGGAGTTGAAAATTAGTCCGTAGAACATCAATGTTTTTTTTATTTATCCTAAACATGGAGTCGATTTTGGAAAATTTTATTCTGTATTTCTGCTCGGCAAAAGTCTCCTTCAGACTTCAATAGGAGTTTAATAGAACGGGATTTCAGGGCTATAATTTATTAAAATAATGTAACTACTCAACACATCAGTAAGTATTACATTTTAAGTTTTACGGAAAATTACAGCAAAAAGTACAGTTTTCACAAGAGAGTCATCGAAATTAGCGCTCAAATGTTGGTCGTAGCTACTAAGTTACCCCTTTAGGGGGTTAGGGGCAGAGTAGTAAAAAACCTAATTTAGTTCGTATGCTTATCTTAATATTTCAGCAAGTATGGCTGTTTTTGATTGAACATCGAAAGTCAGATTGTTTACGGAAATAGTTGCACCGGAAATAGCATCTATATTTTTTCCAACCCGCAAAGTGTTTACTGGTGAGTGCCCTGAGAATTGTTTTAACCAACCAGGGGATGTGACTGCCTCGCCGTGCGAAGAACGAAAATTGAAGATTCTTATTTTTTCAACTTCCTGTTTGGAATTGTATATTATGAAGTAATCGAAATAATCAGCTGTTTCATTTTTGGAATTTCCGCGCGATGTTATCACTCTTCCTGTATAAATAAATTTTACTTTAGTGTCCACTTTACTTTCAATACGATAAAAGTTCCCATCAATTTTGAATTTTTCAGGAGTTTTAATTTCGCTAAGTGAATATTCACCGGTTGGTATATAACGCTTCAGTTCAGCGCGTAGCGGTTTCTCAAAATCAACCGCTACCGCAAACTGAACATTCGCGAAACTTAACAAAATGGCTATGATTGCTAATATAGTTTTCATTTTTTTTATTTTTTTGACGACGGACAACAGACGACAGTGAAGAATGTAAAATGTAAAATGAACGATAAAGTATATTACTGATTCTTTCTTAAATTTCTTTCTTACTTACTTTCTTTGTTTCTCAATTTCTTAGTTTTAACTTTACAAACCTTTCAAACCTTCCAAACTCAAAACATAACCCCCAACCCCGCGTTAAATGTTATCGTTGGTTTGGCATCAGCTTTCGATTTCAGGAAATCAACATCGGCTTTCAGCACAGCACCTTTGGTGAGGTGTAGTGTCAATCCTGTTGTAATCACATCTACATTATATTTATAATTTGCTGATTGATTGGCATTTACACCTAAGTGTGTGTTATAATGCTGATATCTCACAAAAGGCACAAGTTCCATGCTAATGTTTTCGAACGGACGAAACACATTGTAACCTGCTTCGGCATAATACCCAAACATACTTTCGCCCAAATCGTTCAGTTTTCCTGCTTTTTGCGTAAACTTATTGTACTGCTCGGTGTTCGAGAATGTAGTGTAATATGCTTGTCCGCTCAATTCAAGCCCTTTCAAATTGTAACGCGCATCTAATCCAAGCATCCCCACCCCAACTACCGATGAATCAGCTCTGGCAATTGCAGCAAGGTTTGCCTTATCAAGCTTATCGTACAATTTGCTTTGCGATGTACCAAAATAACCCGAAAGTCCTAAATTTAAACCTCTAATTCCGTAATACTCTACTTTGCCTGTGAAATTTGGAGCGCTGATATACGTTTTCGAACCTTTTTGTCTGCCCGAACGAATTCCGTTTGCACCATTAAATAAACCGTTTGTGCCATCATAACTACTTGCGCCGTTTACTAAATAAGCCTGATATTTAAGCGATGCAGGCAAAATATTTCCTGACAACCCGAAACCCACTTCACGCCATGTTGAAGGTGTAAGTCTGTTATCTATTACCGGACGTTCAACGCCGTTAAAAGTTGTTGGCTCGTGATATTCGTTGATGATTCCCATCGGAATTAAAAGCAAACCCGCTTTAAAATTCACATACCTGTTGAGCTTCTGCTGCAAAAAAAGTTGTTCAATCCAAATCTCATTGGCATATTCAACTTCAACTTCGGTAACAAACTGGGTTTTGTCTGTAAAATTATATCCGAAAAACAAAACCATACGGTGCACATCCAATGTTCCGTTCGTTCTTTTTTCGGCATCAAGAATGTGGTTGTAATGAACCTCGCCATAACCGCCAATCGTAAGTTTATTGTTTGATGTAATAAGTTTTTCAGCTATATTCTGATAGTTATTTACTGTTTCTGATTGTGCAACAGCATAATTCAATATAAAAACGGAAAGAAATAGTGTGTAAATTATTTTTTTCATTTTGCGCATTTATTTTTTTATGCAAAATTACTTCCAATAAAAAAGTTTGGAAATACCCAAAATTGGTGATTTTTAGGGATAAAATCAGACCTGTAATACCAATTTTTGTGTTAAAAAGAAGTATCGATGTTTTCTAAGCTGAACGAAAATATGCAAAAACACAAATCACAGTCAGTACAAAATCCTTTTTTAACCGTCTGATTTATTGAATTTTGTTTATAAATAAAAAACGTATGAAAAGGAAGCACAACATTTTATTATTGTTATTTTGGGGATTATCAGTGGTTTTAATGGCCGAGAAAATCCAGGTATTCAATTTTCCCAATGCATCGAACAGGGTGCAATTTGGCGTAGAAAGCTTAACTAAAGCACTTAACGAAAAAGGTTATACTGTAAATAATAAATTCACAAAAAAGATTTCGTCAAAACAAAAAACAATTATAGTTTTTGAGCAGAGTGATGTAAATGCAGGTCAGATTTTGAAAAAACTCAAAGTCTCAATTCCAGAAAACATCAAAAAAGAAGGTTTTTTCATAACTACCGTAAAAAACACAACAGTAGTTTGCGGTGCTGATGGTGTTGGCGCTTTGTATGGTTGTCGCGAAATAATTGACAGACTGAATGACAATAAAAAGCTTGATTTGCCTGTAAATATGATTGATGCGCCTGAAATGGTGCTTCGCGGAACTGCCATTGGTATTCAAAAACCATACTATTTGCCAGGACGAACTGTTTATGAATACCCTTATACGCCCGAATCTTTTCCATGGTTTTACGATAAGGCACATTGGGTTGAGTACCTCGATATGTTGGTTGCAAACCGCATGAATTCACTTTATTTGTGGAACGGTCATCCGTTTGCATCGCTGGTACGATTGAATGATTATCCGTTTGCCGTGGAAGTTGACGATGAAACCTTCAAGAAAAATGAGGAGGTTTTTTCGTTTCTTACCGAAGAAGCTGACAAACGCGGAATATTTGTTATTCAGATGTTTTATAATATTCTTGTCTCAAAACCTTTTGCAGAACATTACGGAATTGCCACGCAGGACAGAAATCGCCCAATTACCCCACTTCTGTCTGATTATACCCGAAAAAGTATTGCCGCATTTATCCAAAAATATCCGAATGTTGGTTTGTTGGTTTGTTTGGGTGAAGCCATGGATACTCATGAGGATGATGTAAACTGGTTTATTGAAACAATTATTCCCGGTGTAAAAGATGGATTGAAAGCGCTCGGCAGAACGGATGAACCCCCGATTTTATTGCGCGCACACGATACGGATGCAAAAATGGTTATGGATGCAGCTTTACCCATTTATAAAAATCTTTATACCATGCACAAGTATAATGGCGAAAGTCTTACAACTTACGAACCCCGCGGTCCATGGGCAAAAATTCACACCGATTTAAGTGCGCTCGGAAGTATTCACATCAGTAATGTACACATTCTGGCAAATCTTGAACCGTGGAGATGGAGTTCTCCCTGGTTTGTTCAGAAAACGGTAAAAGCCATGCACGAAGTTCACGGGGCAAATGCGTTACATTTATATCCGCAAGCTTCGTATTGGGATTGGCCTTATTCTGCCGATAAATTGCCAAACAGTGCGCGGCTGAAGCAAATTGACCGCGATTGGTTGTGGTATAAAACATGGGCTCGTTATGCATGGAAATGTGAACGCGACAGAACCGAAGAAATAAAGTATTGGAATGGTCAGTTGGAAGATTTTTACGGTGTAACTGAAGCAGACGCCCGGAAAATTCAACTTGCCTACGACGAAAGCGGAGAAATTGCTCCAAAATTGCTGCGCCGCTTCGGAATAACCGAAGGTAATCGCCAGACTTTACTGCTCGGGATGTTTATGACTCAGTTAATAAATCCGTTTAAATACACTATTTATCCGGGATTTTACGAAAGTTGCGGACCTGAAGGAGAGAAACTGATAGAATATGTGGAGAAAAAATGGAAAAACATTCCTAATTCGGGTGAACTTCCGCTCGATATTATTGCTCAGGCAATAAAACATGGCGATGTGGCTGTTGCTGCTATCGATGCTGTAAAAGGCAAACCTGTTAAAAACATAGGTGAGTTTGAGCGCCTACGCAACGATATGCATTGCTATCGTGAGTTTGCATATTATTTCAATTTGCGCGTAAAAGCGGCAAAACTGATTCTCGATTATCAATGGGGGAACGATATTAAAAATCTTGATGCTGCAATTCCTTATAT